>JALSHU010000041.1 GCA_026982075.1 Sulfurovum sp.
TGCTCACCAAAGTCTGGTTGTGAGACCAAAAGATTGTCTGTATCTACCCCAAGGTTTTTGGCATACACAACATCAAGAGCATGTTCTGCATCTATAAATGCACAGACCATCTCTTTTTTCTGAGCAGAAGCGATAGTCTGTAGTGCCAAAGTCGTTTTACCAGAAGACTCAGGTCCATAGATCTCGATGATACGCCCTTGAGGTATACCACCAATCCCTAGTGCCATGTCAAGCCCAAGTGACCCCGTAGAGATAGCCTCGATAGGCTCAAATGCCTTGTCACCCAATCTCATCAGTGTACCCTTACCAAACGTTTTATCTATCTGTTTGATTGCCATATCCAGTGCTTTTTGTTTGTTTGCATCCATTGCCATAGTCATATCCTTAACCTTTATGTTGAAGTGATTTTATCTAAATAATCACAAGTTTATTTAGTCATGTCTGCAGTTTAATATAAATTTAAAAAAAAAGGTAAAAATATGTCAAATTGACATATTTTTTAAATTAGAGTTGAGGAATCTCCTCTCAAACCAAAAGAAATCCAAACAATGTTAAAATACGTCTACTTTACAAGAAGGTGAAACCTATGCAAATCCCTATTCAACTTGCGCACTCTCCAGATGCAGATGATATTTTTATGTACTTTGCCATTAAATTTGGATGGGTAGAGACGCAAGACTATATTTTTGAGAATATAGGCTTAGACATAGAAACTTTAAATATTGAAGCAATGAAAGGTACCTATGATGTGAGTGCCATTTCATTTGGCATGTATCCTTTGATTAAAGATGAATATGCCCTACTCCGTACCGCTGTCAGCTTTGGAGAGGGATATGGGCCAAAACTTATCAAACGTAAAGACAAAACACTAAAACAAAATTTTAAAGTGGCTCTCTCTGGTAAGTACACAACCAATGCCATGCTCTTTCGCATCTACTACCCTGACGCTCGCCCTGTGTATATGGACTTTCTTGAGATAGAAGCAGCGGTAGTTTCGGGAGAAGTAGATGCGGGAGTACTCATACATGAGTCCATACTCAACTTTGATGAAAGCTTGGAAGTCGAAAAGGAACTCTGGGACATTTGGGTAGAACTGGCAGGCGAGGGCTTGCCTTTACCACTTGGTGGTATGGCAATACGCAGAAGTCTGCCTCTTAACCGTGCCCTGGACATAGAAAACATCCTTATAGATGGTGTGAAAGTGGCAAATGACAGAAAAGAAGAACTCTGTACTAAACTTGAAAATGATAATCTCGTGCGTATTTCTTCTGACATGCTAACAAAGTACCTTGATATGTATGCCTCAGATGAATCTGTGGAGTTAGGTGACCTTCAACTTAAAGCCCTTGATACACTCTATGAACTAGGCTTTAAACATGGACTTTGGGATGCTCCTTTAAAAACAGAGGATTATTTGATACCTAAAGAGTATGAAGCGTTACGGAACAGTTAATGTTTTTTAAAACCATTGATTTTTCGAAATACTCCAGTATAAGAATCGGGCAACCCACAGAAGTACTTATGATTGAAAAAGGTGATGCCATACCTGAAGATAGATATCTTATTGGTGGAGCAAACAACTTACTTGTCTCGCCTACCCCTCCTCCTCTTATGATGCTAAGTAAAGATTTTGCCTATATCCTAGAAGATGATGGTGTATTGGAAATAGGTGCGGCAATGCCTACTGGACGTATAGTCTCCTATACAAAAAAACAAAATATCTCCAGTTTTGAATTCTGTTCTAAACTTCCCGGAACCCTTGGAGGTATGCTCGCCATGAATGCAGGGGTAAAAGAGTACGAAATTTTTAATATCTTGCACAGTATTGAAATCAATGGTACATGGATAAAAAAAGAAAAGATACCTTATGGTTACCGTTTTGCGACATTAAACGGTATTGCAACTGCTGCAAGATTTGAGATACAAAAGGGCTTTAACCAAAACTTACTAAATACACTTCTAAACTTACGTTCCAACCAACCACATAACCCTTCTGCAGGTTCTGCATTTAAAAACCCTGAAGGTGACTATGCTGGCAGGCTCATAGAAGCAGTAGGTCTTAAGGGTATCAAAAAAGGGAAAATGCAATGGAGCGAAGTCCATGCCAATTTTCTAGTCAATTTAGGCGGAGGAACATTCCAAGATGCAAAGTACCTTATAGAACTTGCAAAGGACAAAATTTATGAGGCATTCCAAATTACACTAAAAGAAGAGATAAAAATACTTTAACTTCGAATATCCTAACTCTTTACTTGATGCACCGTACACATCTAATATAATGAGACTCATTTTTATTTCTTTTATATTGATATGCATCTGCAGTGAACACTACATTATATCTTGTATCTGTAGTCGGGGTTGACGACCAGAAGTCATTCCCTCTAAAATATTTAAATGCCTGCCCAGCTTTTCTATGCACATGCAGTAACTCATCAGAGGTCGGTAATCTCCAATCACTAAACCCTGCATAGTTTAACCTGCGACAATAATTTATTGCATGATTCCACGTACCTGCTTTTCCACTTGAATGATTACGTTTAACTGCACCATCTTCAGCATTTGTATATGCCTGGTCTTGCCACATAAGTTTAGCATCGTGTTCAACATATACTTCCCCCACTTTACATGTTTCATCTGAAATCTCTGCTATAGCAGAGATTTTTGGAACTACATCTCCCCCCGCCATCAGAAATACTGATACTAAAAAAATCCATAAAACGACAACAGTATTTTTCATACTTTCTCCTTTAAAGCCCAATATTATTCAATATGATAATATAACCTTTATCAAATTAAGCTAAATTCTGTATATTCTTATCTTTTATGCGTGAATCTCCATCTCAACACCATTTTCAACAGCTTGCCATAACTCATCCATGGCATCATTAGGTACCGCTAAACACCCCTCTGTCCAATCGCGTGAAAGCGTGAAAGCATCACCTCTTCCATCTGCATTCCACTTAGGCTGCCCATGAATAGTAATATACCCACCTGGGTTCACACCTTTTGCCCGTGCCCTAGCCTTATCTGCTTCATTTGGATATGAAATCATTAAAGATTTATAAAGTCTAGCATCACATTTTTTTCGTACAATACGATAGCTACCTTCTGGTGTCCTATAATCCCCCGCTTTAACCTTATTTCCTTTATCTCCATTTTTTCCTAAAGAAAAACGATATTCCCCTACGACTTTACCATTTTTATATGCATACATTGTCCTCTTGCCTTTGTAGGCAACCAATTTATCGATTTTACTACTGGGAACAATTTCTGCTCCTCTAGACAATTCCTTGATACATTCTTTGGTAGCGTATGGGGTTTTATCTGCTTTACCATATGCTGTAGGTTTGCTACATGAGCCGAGCATAAATGCTAAGATAATCCCTGTGATACTAACTTGTATTTTCATTATTTTTCTCCTATTCAAATAATTAACCCCAATCTTCATTTTGACGTTTTGTTTTATGTTTGTCTTTCTTGTATGATGTAGCGTTTTTGAGCTTTTGTAACCTATTTAAGTTACTCATCTCTGCATCTCTTATGTCATTAAAAACCTTATCATTAAAGTCTTCCCGTGTACATGTCTGGATATAAAGCCTTTCAATATATGCTTTTAACTGCTGATGATACTCTGAATCAAGATGTATTTCAATCCTTTCATCAAATTTTTTCTTAAGCTGCTCAAATTTTAACATAAATTTTTCAGAACAAACATGCTCATCCCGAAACATACGAAAAAGATTTTTAGCCATCTTGTCTAACTCAGTAATATATTTTTGACGATTGAATTTATCTATTTGTTTTTGTGTATATCTCATCTATCATCACTTAGCGTATTGTTATAGGTACACCTTCATGTACCGCATACCATAACTCTTTCATGGCATTATTTGTTACAGCTACACATCCTTGCGTCCAATTACGCGACAAAGTGTAGCTATCACCTTTCCCACTGGCATTCCACTTGGGTTGTGCATGTATTGTAATATCTCCCCCGGGGTTGACCCCTTTTGCTTTTGCTCTTTGTGTATCTTCAGGTCTAGGATAAGAGATACATAAGGAGCGATAGTACTTAGGAGAACATAATTTTCTATGTATAAAAAAATCACCCTCTGGTGTACGGTTATCTCCTCGTTTCTGCTTATGTCCCAAAGGGTTTTTCCCTAAAGATACAGGAATGATACTTTGAACCTTATTGTCTTTATACAAATACATCTTCCGCTCTTTCTTAATCACGAGAATACGATCAATCCCTTCATCATCTGCGTAATCTTTTGCTTCTAGCAATTCTTCTTTACACTCTTTTAAGTTATATTGGTCTTTTGGAAGATCTGGAGCACACCCAGTAAACAAGACGACAAAAGAACATAATAAAAAAACTCTCAATACACCACCTTTAAAAAATCATAAAAGTATTTTATCACAAGTCACGTAAGGAAGTAGATGAAAAGAACAGAGAGAAGGAGGAAAGTGTGA
Source organism: Sulfurovum sp. (assembly GCA_026982075.1). Classification (GTDB taxonomy): domain Bacteria; phylum Campylobacterota; class Campylobacteria; order Campylobacterales; family Sulfurovaceae; genus Sulfurovum. Next base: position 4,477 of record JALSHU010000041.1, read on the forward strand.
CATTCTCTCTATAAAAGAGAACGAATGTCGTGAGTGAAACTGTGAAACTTAACAAGCTGCCTTAGCTGCAGCAAGTGCCTCATCATAGTCTGGTTCAGCTGTAATTTCAGGTACAAGTTGTTTATACGCTACTTTCCCATCTTTACCAATAACAAAAATAGCTCTAGCTGTAACACCAGCCAAAGGGCCATCTGCAAGCAACATACCATATGCATTTGCAAAATCTTTGTTTCTAAAGTCAGAACACACTTTTAGGTTATCAATTCCTGCAGTTGAACAGAACTTAGCTGCTGCAAATGGAAGATCCATAGAAACTGTAAGTACCTCTACACCATCAATTGATGCTGCCTCTGTATTAAATTTTCTTGTTTCTGCATCACATACTGGTGTGTCAAGTGAAGGTACAACTACGACCATTTGTACTTTATCCGCTCCACCAATTTGCTCATTTTGAAGCATTGGGTTACAGTTTACTACTGTCACTACTGGTGCTGTATCACCTACATTGATTTCTGTACCTGCGAGGTTACAAGTTGTGTCATTTTTAAATGTTACTGTTGCCATTTAAGATCCTTAAATTATTTTGTAAAAGTATTATGACTTAAATAGGATAAGATTTGTCTTAATTAACCTAAAAGTTGTCTTAAATAGTCCTTCACTAAAATAGTTACTCTTTATCGTTTTATCAAATCTGCGCGAGGATAAATAAATACAACTTGTCTCTCTACAACTATCTTTTCTTCTTCATCCATGGCATAAGCTCTAATCTTCACAGGGATGGGCACATCTTTACGGGTATCATTAACTAAAGTTGCCTCGGTTTCCAATATCACAACTTTTTTCTTTTTCATTCCAGCACCTATTTTAAAAGGTTTTGTTGGTCTTTTTATGCTTATGTTGTCATTGTCCAGAATTTCAAAAAAGTATGTATGTTCTTTTGAATCTGTATTTGAAAACATAAAGATATAATCATTTTGAACCACACCGTTAGGAAGTACTTTGTAGAGCCTTGGTGATTTATTAATATCCAAAAGCATATGCTCTTTTTTACTTCCCATAATAAAAAGGGACACAAGCACAATGGTAAGTATAGCAAAATAAGCAAGCACTTTCCCTCTAAAATAGTTTGTTTTCCCTTCATGTCGTAGGGTTTCCTTCTCAGAGGACCATTGTACAAGACTTGGTTTACCTAAAGCTCCCATGACTGTGGTGCAAGCATCAACACACTCTAAACAATTAATACATTCAAGCTGCAACCCTTTACGAATGTCTATATGGGTAGGACATACTGTAACACAAGACTCACATGTTGTACATTCTGCACTTTCATTGACCTGAAGGAGTTCTTTTTGTTTCGAAAACTTTTTCTCTCTATCGTATCCGTGCCCTTCATAAATATCTCCCCCACGTATTGGATCATAGACTGCCATAATCGTATCATCATCATACAGCACAGATTGTATACGACTATAAGGACAAATATAGATACAAAAATTTTCTTTTATAAAGACCACATCAAAGATAATAAAAAGTGCTATCCCTAGCAAGATTCCTACTAATGTCAAATGCTCCATAGGATTTGCCAGATATCTAAAAAAATCTTCAGGAGGTACAAAAAACCATAAAAAGTTTGCAGAGGCAACCAATGCCAAAAAAGACCACAATAATACAGCAATGACATATTTAATCTGATTTTCCACTTTAGACATATCAGGATCTTTTTGTTTGTTTTTAATACGCTTACGTAATCCTAAAAGTTTTGTCTCTATCATATCTCTATAAATAACTCTAAATATCGTTTGTGGACAAGCCCAACCACACCAAACCCTTCCTCCTATAGCAGTCACCGAAAAAATACCCAAAAAAAGAAGCATAAGCAAAAAGGGCATAAGATAAAGCTCTTGCATATCAAAAGCAATTCCTGCCAAATGCAATTTTTTATGATCGAAACTAAGTAAAAATAAGTGATTCCCATTGATAGTAATCCAAGGCATCACCAATGCCGCTATTGTAGCAATGACATATACCCAGTATCTTTTAATACGGTAAGATACCCATCCTTTTAAATAATCTTTTAATTGATTTTTTTTAACTGCTTCTGTTCCCATACTTGCTTCGTTCATCTTATATTACCTTTCTGTATGTATATGATTGCTCTTGTCCTCAAAAGGACAGATTAATACCACATTATCTATTGGTTTGTCTCCTATTTTTTGATCCAAGATACTAACACTCTGCACTAATTCTTTAAGACTTCTTGACTCTATATAGTCTTTCAAAGAGCTTCTCCTCACTCCAAGTATTCTCGCTATGGCACTTACACTCTTTTTTTCTGAAAGTAATGCCATAATTTGATTATGAAAAATATCAAATTTTGAACGGGACTTACTTCCCTTTGGACGTCCGATATGTACTGATTTCACCTTTGGTTGTTTTCTTTGCTCCTCAAGTAAGGGGAACACCTCACACATACTACTTTTTGTATTAATAAGTATATTGGCATTACATACCCATAAATCAACTTTATGACTTAATATACAATTAATTATTTTGACCAATTCATCTATATTACTACTTAATACAGACAAGGAAGAAACAATAACAGTATGTTTGCCTTCACTTAAAGATTTTAAAAATTTTTCAAACTCATTTCTCTCTTCTATCGTAAGGTCTTTTGTTGCATATTCAACAACATCTTGATCGATATCAATACCTTTTTGATGTGCAAAAGTTATAATCTCTTGTTTTTGCGAAACCAAATGATCCAAAATGGGTATTTGTCGCATATAAGCATAAACCATTCTTTTCCTTTTGTATTTCTGTATCTTATCCTATTTGACGATATAAGTCAAGTATACTATATTTTTATCGTCACTAATTATTTTATGCTAAAATACTAAAAATACTTCAATGAGGTAAGATTGTGAATTTAACGCACTTAGATGAAAACAACAAGCCAAAAATGGTTGATGTTTCAGAAAAAGACCATACTACTCGCATAGCAACGGCTTCGGGAATCATAGAGGTTGGGCAAACAGCCTATAATGCTGTAATGGCAAACACCGCAAAGAAAGGTCCTGTCCTTCAGACAGCTGTTATCGCAGCAATACAAGGTAGTAAACAAACAAGTAATCTCATACCAATGTGTCATCCTCTCATGCTTACATCTGTAAAAACAGAGGTAGAAGAACTGCCTCATTTACCTGGGTTCAAACTTATGGTGACAGCTAAACTCAATGGACAAACAGGTGTAGAAATGGAAGCTCTAACAGGAGTGAGTGTAGGATTACTTACCATTTATGATATGCTTAAAGCTATTGATAAAAGCATGGTCATAAAAAATGTTCAACTTGAAGAAAAATCAGGAGGGAAAAGTGGCGACTTCAAAAGGTAAACTCATCTTAGATACAGAATGCAAAACAAAACCAACGATTATCTACCCTACAAACTGGGGCTTTAAAATTATTGGGAGAGACAAAGACAAACTCTTAGCCTCTATCAAAGAAGTTATGGGAGATAAAAAACATTTATGCTCTTTAGGTAATACCTCAAAGACAGGCAAGTTCACAACCTATAATGCTTCTTGTATAGTAGAAAGTGAAGAAGAGCGAAACAAAATTTTTAAATATTTTGAAGACCATATTGATATCAATATGGTCATCTAAATCATACGAAAAAGGAAAAACTTGAAAACGAAAAAATGTCATTCATGTGGAGAGGAAGTGGATAATACTTTAGCAGAGTGTCCACAATGTGGGAATAAGGTCCCCGGTGGTTCTATTTGGGGTTTTATAAAATTTGTTATCCTCTTTCATGTTGTTGTCTTTGCTGTCGGTGCCATGCTAAGCAAAGTGCTATAAGGTATACTAGGTGGTTTACTCCGAGTTAAGTCTACGAAGCATCTTGTCTGCACTTAGACTCATCAACATTGAAACAATCACATAAGCCAAAAAGAAGTAAAGTCCCACCTCAACTTGGGCATGACTTATATCACTTTTATTGGCTGTAAGATAGACTAAAAATACAGCTACTACAAACACATCAACCATCGACCATTTCCCTATCACCTTAAAAAACCTAACTATCGTATGTGCAAACTTACTTTCCATAAAAATAGAGACAAATAATAAAGAAAATGTTTTAAGCATAGGGATGATAACCGAGAACAAGAGTATGACCCCAGCAACAATAAAATCTTCACTTTCCCACAACTTAAGAATAGAACCTATCACGCCCTTGGATTCAAAAGAAAGTACAACATCTCCCAAATATTCGACTTCTTTGTGTATCGTTACCATTAATATCGGTGCGAGGAGTCCAAAGAAGAGTGTTATCATTGCGGCTATGGAGCCAAATAAAGTAAAGGCACGCAGTGAAGTAAAAAAATAGCATAGCAGCAAACAAAACAATACCAACATAAAATAACGCGTATATTGCTGTGCCTGATTCATAGCAGCATTTTGTTTTATTCGGATCTTGTCTATCTTGTGTTTTCGTTCATCTTCATACCAATCACCCAATATACTTTTAGCTATGCTTTCGAGTGTTAATTTTGCCTGTTCTTCTGCACTCTGATATCCCACTAACTCAGTTGTTGTTCTTTCATATGTCTTAGCCTGAGCATAAGCCTTCACTCCAAAATATACCATCAAAATCAATAAAAATATTATCCCTAGATAAACGATTATTTTACCTTTCATCACAGTACCTCAAAATATATCAACAGTGTTTTTTGAAAAAAGTTATCCCCATTGTCACTAACCATTACATAACGATTAAACCCTACTTTTGCCAAACCCTCAAAATTGTCAACACTCCAACCTTTATGACTATTCATCTTTGCTAACACTTGTGTAGGACACATCTTCTTTCTACAATTCTTGATATTCACTTTTTTAAGTGTAACTACAAAAGGTTCTAGCATCCCCGTATAAGAACGTTCCAGCACAAGTAGATTATCATCATCCATCACCTCCATTGCAACCAAGGAACTCCTCCCTTCTGGTTCTGCTTTAAAGTGCCACTTTTTACCAGAAAGAGCATAGATAGTTTGTCGTTTTTTATCATCTTTTTTAAGTGGCCATTCTGCTGCTGTCAAAATACCGTATTTTTTATGCCAGGCAAGTGCTTCAAGAGATTTATTTTTACTTCTGTAGTTTTTCTTCTTTCTCAATACTTTGGGAATTGTGTAGTTTCGAATGAGACTCCCGTATTTTTGACTATTTTTATGAAACCATCCTATCTTTGCTTCCCCCTCAAAAGAGATTAAAAGGCGACCTTCCCCATCAAGTGTCAACCCTTCACTGTCTCTTTTCCATTTTCTAAACTTCTTCCCTTTTTTGGTTTTTAGTCTACTCGCACGTAACGGCTCTAAATGTTCTATTTTTTTGCCAAATCTTGCACTAAATGCAAAAAGAGAACCTTTATCTCCTACAAAATATAAAGTATCTGTTTTTGTATGATAGGTCACATCAGAAAGTTCAGCAAATTTTACCCCCTGAAGCTCATTATAGGAGAGTTGTTTCTGATCTAATATCTTAATATTCATATAACGATTATTCTCAAGTTTAGGCGCTATATTGACAGAGGCAACTCCAGCTTCAAGTATGCTAAAAAAAGCATAAAGAAAAACAACTATCCTCATTTAGTCTCAGTTTTCATACCACTGTTTTTTTCAGGGAAAAAATAGACCATGATAAGTATGATAACCACTGCCAAATCTATAGCGATATCTGCAAAATTAAACACAGCAAAATTAAATCCGCAATGCCAAGCAATATAATCAACCACACCTCCATGAATAAAACGATCATATACATTACCTAGAGCACCCCCTATAAGTAACCCTGCAGGGAAAGCATAGCGTTTAAGATACCCTTCTTTAAATATAAAAAAAAGAATCCCCACTACAAGGGTTGCCTGTATCCATTTCAAATAAGGACCCAAAAATGCAAACATAGAGAATGCCACACCTTTATTATAATGCAGTTCCAAATCTATACACTCCCCTGCACGGTAATACCCTTCAACAAAAATATTTTTTATATTCTGATCAATAATAAATGTACCAATGAGTACAAGAAAAAAAATAGAAAAGACCCGCATTAAACCAAAGCACCTTTGAAAAACGTTTTACACTCTTCCATGATTTCTTCTAGTTTCACTTCATCTTTACCCTCAAGTAAAAGACGTATCTTATTTTCGGTCCCTGAATAACGGAATAAATGTCTCATTCCCAGCGCTTCTATCTTCTCTTTTAAAACATCAAGCCCTTCTAGGCTCTCAAGTGGTCTTTTTTCATCCACCAAAAGATTTACTTTAAGCTGAGGAAAGGATTCATAAGGATTAAAAGCTTCACTTGCTTTTTTCTCAGATCCTACCAAATATACAAGTGCTTGAAGTGCTGAAGCAATACCGTCCCCAGTTTTTGCATAATCAGAAAAAATAACATGACCACTCTGCTCTCCTCCAAAGTTCATCCCATTTTTTTGCATCATCTCAACCACATACTTATCTCCTACATCGGATCTGAGCAGTTGCAATCCATGAGAACCTAGATAATCATCAAGTCCTTGGTTACTCATCACTGTTGCGACCATACCTCCTCCCTTAAGCGTCCCCTGATCCTTAAGGTGAACCGCAAGTACTCCCATCAGTTTGTCCCCGTCGATGACTTCTCCCTTTTCATCTACTAGAACCAGTCTATCTGCATCACCATCAAGCGCTATACCTATATCTGCACGCTTATCAAGGACTACCTTGGCAAGGTTTTCAGGATGCATCGCGCCACAGCCTTCATTGATATTAAACCCATCGGGCTTATCTCCTATCACAATCACTTCAGCACCTAACTCCTGAAGAATTGTAGGTCCTACAATATACCCTGCACCATTTGCACAGTCAATCACAACCCGTTTCCCCCATAAAGTGGATGTTCTAGGAAAAGAATTTTTTATATGTACGATATACCGCCCAACAACATCATCAATTCTTTTAGATTTTCCAATTTTCATATCTACCATCTGTGCTGCCTCAATACGCGCTTCATCTGAATAAATCTTTTCTATTTCTTCTTCTCTTTCACGGTTCAATTTATTTCCGTGCCAATCAAAAAACTTAATACCATTGTCATAATAAGGATTATGGCTCGCCGATATCATTATGCCAGCATCACAACGCATATTTGCAGTTAGAAATGCTATAGCAGGTGTAGGCATAGGACCTATTTGGATAACATCAAAACCAACTGCTGTTAAGCCTGACACGATAGCATTTTCAATCATATACCCACTTCTTCTAGTATCTTTTCCTACAAGAATTTTATTTGTTCTTGCAAATTGTTTGAAATAGATTCCTGTTGCCATCGCCAGTCTCATTGCATTGACTGCACTGACTTTTTTCCCTGCTTTTCCCCGTACACCATCTGTTCCAAAAAGTTCCAAAATATTCCCCTCTGTTATCATAAATATATTTATTCAATTTTAACCGAAATTTGTTAATATTCGCGTTAAACCTTATTTAATATATCTTTAATGTTTTTTTAGATATTATTCGCGAACTATTTTCACTCTAAATAAGGGTGCTAACAACATACGCAAACAAAGGAAACAAAAATGGCAAACAACAAGTCAGCTAAAAAACGTGTTTTACAAACTGCTGTAAGAACTGAAAGAAACAGATATTACAGAACAAGAATCAAAAACATAGTAAAAGCCGTACATGAAGCAGTAGAAGCTTCAGATAAAACAGCAGCAACAACAGCATTTGCAACTGCAAATAAAAATATTCATGCCCTAGTAAGTAAAGGTTTTATTAAAAAAACCACAGCAGCTAGAAAAGTAAGCCGTCTTCATAAAATGGTAAATAAAATAGAAGCATAGTTCTCCTATTTTACTTCATCAACTAGCCTTCAAGGCTAGTTATCTTATAATACCCAAACATATTCCAATACAAAGAACTACATGATGTTCAAAGAAAAACTCCAACCTTTCATAGACCGATACAATGAACTTAACGAACTTTTATCTTCTCCAGATATCGCTTCAGATATCAATCGTATGACCGAACTCAGTAAAGAGCAGTCTGGACTTACTCCTCTTGTCGAAAAAGCAAAACACTATATTGAAACTGCTGAAGCCATTGAAGACAATAAAGAACTCTTAAGTGATGCAGAGCTCGGAGACCTAGCAAAAGAAGAACTTTCAGAACTTGAACCTATGCTTCCCATATTAGAAGATGAAATAAAAGTACTCATGATTCCAAAAGATAAGAATGATGATAAAAATATCTATCTGGAGTTGCGTGCAGGTGCAGGAGGAGATGAAGCAGCATTATTTGTCGCCGATGTCTTCAGAATGTACACCCGTTATGCGGAACAAGTAGGGTGGAAAATCGAACTTGTCAGTACCAGTGATGGTACTGCAGGTGGATACAAGGAAGTCATTGCCCTCATTAAAGGTGATGGTGTTTATTCACAACTTAAATATGAAGCAGGTATTCACCGTGTCCAGCGTGTTCCAGATACTGAAACTCAAGGGCGAGTGCACACTTCAGCCATAACAGTAGCAGTCATTCCTGAGGTAGATGATGTTGAAGTTGAACTTAAAGCAAATGATATCAAAATGGATGTATACCGTTCAAGTGGTTGTGGTGGTCAATCTGTTAATACAACTGATTCTGCTGTACGCCTTACACATATTCCCACAGGTATTGTAGCTGCAATACAAGATGAAAAATCACAACACAAAAACCGTGATAAAGCCATGAAAGTACTGAAGGCAAGAGTTTATGAGGCAGAATTACAAAAACAACTAGATGAAACGTCAAGCCAAAGAAAATTACAAGTAGGTTCAGGATCACGTTCTGAAAAAATACGTACCTATAACTATCCACAAAATCGACTTACAGACCACCGAATTGGACTTACGCTTTATGCGCTCGACGATGTAATGAACAATGGAAATTTAAAACTTGTCATTGATCCACTTATCGCCCATGCACAAACTGAAGCCATTCAAGAAGCAGGTTTATAAATCACTATGTCTACTTTTAAGCAATTAAAGTCTGACAATAATTTAAATGAGATTATTAAATCAGCATTTAATACAGATTTACAACTCTCTGGCTCTTGGGGATATACCCAAGAGTCTGCCACTGTTCTTACTGCGTCGACAGTGCCACTTGCACAAATTCAGCACATGTTTGCTTCCATGAGAGCTTATACCGAGATGCATATGACTCTAGAAGAAAAAGAACGTTACGGCAACATCAATCTGAATGAACTATATAGAGAACAAATAGTGCTTGAAAACCTCATTTATGACAAGGTAACTTATCAAATAACGGCAATGAAAGAAGATTTATATACTGCATTCATTCAAGCATATAAACAAGGATACGGTAAAGATGATTTTGACATGACTGAACATTTTAACCAACGGAAAAAAGCTACACTCACAAGAGTTGAAGTACACTGGTTTGAAGTTCATCAAGCTTTAAAAGCCACTTAAAATGACTCTGTATGTATAAGTGTTAAACTTGTACAAAAATGACAATGCACAAGTTTTTTACATTGACTATTTTATTTTCTTCTCTTCTGTAACAGTATTTCCTTTAAGATCAACCCATGTAATTGCTATTTTATCTCCCTTTGATGCCCCTTTAAATTTAAATTTAAACATAGGGTTTTTTGATAAGAATTGACTGGTTGATACATCATATACTACCTTGTCTCCAACTTTTGCACTTACATGTGTAATAAAATTTGCATCCAGACCTTTTTTCTTTGCCTGATCATAAGTAAGCATGTCATGTTTTGCCATCACTTTTACATTTACGATATCACCTTTTAATTTTGCTTTAATTTTCATGTTACCCATAATATTCCTTTTAATATTCTATTTTTTACATCTACGCGAAAGGTTAATTAACCTTCACATCCACCCAGCGCAACTTCAAGAGATTGTGAACCTATATAAAACTTACCGTCAAGACCTTCTACAATGGCTGTGATTTTTCCAGATTTTTTCATTTTTATTTTTAACATATAATCTACAATCCCACCTTCTGCTACTGTGAATACAGCTACAGTGGACTCAGGATTTGCATCTTGAAAAAGTGCCACTGATTTTGCTGCAATATCAGACTTAACCGTTACAGGGATTGCTCCCCCATTACTCGCAACTTTAGGTGCTTTAACAGTTACCCCACTCGCATCTGGTTTAATGTCTCCATAAAGTGCTTTAATACTGTCAGCTACCGTATGTGCTGTCCATGTATCTGGTTTTGTTGCTCTAAAATCAATCGCAGATAAGCCTACAGGTACAGCAACTGCCGCAACGATACTTAGATTTAAAAATTTTCTTCTATCCATTTTATTTCCTTTTTATATATCAATTAGATAAAGGATCCATAGACCCAATCTTATATTACTATTGTATTTAAGTATTGTGTAATAATTGTGATAACTCAAACTTATTTACTTGCCTCAATCATATAATCAACTATTTCACTCACCTTATCATCAGACAATGTCGTTCCTCCTTTAGGAGGCATACCATTTATACCGTAGATTGCATTATGCTTTACCTTATCTAGCCCTTTTTTTAGTGCAGCTTCCCATGCCTGTTTATCCCCTACTGCTGGGGCTCCCATAGCATCTGTAGTATGACATACTGCACAAGATGCTGTATATGCTTTTTTCCCTGGATGTTCAGCTTTACTACCTTCTTTTGGCATAGGTTTCTCCCGTTTAATAGAAATGGGTGGAGAATATTCACTTATACCTACTCCTTGAATACGAGCAACTACAGGGTCTCCATCAAAACAGTTTTTCATACATCTTTCTTTATTCCCACCAAAATTTTTAGGGTTATCATAATATTTACGTGCATTTTCCAAACCATTGGGGCCATCAATTTTGGGTTCAAACCCATCTTTATTAGGCATAACAATTTTTAAAAACTTTTCTCTATTAAGAACATATTCATCATCCAACTCTTCACCATCAATTTGGATTTCGTTGATAGATAAAGTATAGGCTACAAGCGCATATGTTTCATCATCACTCAAGGACATAGGTGCAGGATGAGGCATACCTGTTTGAATATACCACCATAGTGTACTGGCCTGTGGCCAATATGAGCCAAAATTTCTTTGAGGACCATCGTCATCAGGGTTTATTCTTTGATTGGTTAATGTTTTTTGTCCTTCATATGCATTGCCCTGCTGTAAAGCAGGATAACCTGAACCACCAGAACCAAAATCAAAGTGGCATGAGGCACATTTTGCTTCATAAATTTCGTCACCTTCTTCAACTGATCCCTCTCCCTCAGGCAACCCTGTACCATCAGGCATCACATCAATGTCCCAAGCCTTTATTTCATCCAACGTTGGCTTTCTTCCAAAATTTACTGCACCACCATGTGCTTTTTCATTCATATAGTATGATGCTGTTTTCCCCTTATACACAGGATAAGTCATCCCCCCATCAATCACTTTTTTACCATTTTCATAGGTACGAGATACCGTCTTATCAGCCGCACATACGACAGATGTTCCTAACATAGCAAACAGTGTAGTTGCTACCAATAATTTATGATAAGATTTGAACATTCTTTACCTCCCCATTAGCAGTTACTTCCCATGTATGAATTCCATTCCTGTGATATACGCCTTCCACACCTACAGCATCTCTTTCTTGTTTGACACTTGGCTGAACATATCCAGCATCATCTCTTGCTCGACTAGAAAGAAATAAAGCTTTCCCCTCATATTTATAAATAAATGAAAAGCGTGTCCATGCTTGTGGCAGCACCAAGCCTTTAAGACTTGCTTCTTTCCAGTTTTTACCACCATCAAGTGAGATATCCACACCCTTAATAGTGCCCATACCTGACCAAGCTAAACCTTCTATCTCTACCACATCACCTTTTTTTAGGTCACTCCATGGTTTTTCTGGACAAGGAGAGGTGATAACGGAATTCACTTCATTTGCATAAAAATGTTGAATTGCCTTTCCACTTGGCTTGAGTGCAGTATATTTTGCTGTTTCTTCTTTAGCATAAAAAGGTTCCGAAGCAAATTCAAGACGTCCCAACCATTTAACCATCAAATTTCCTTCCCATCCAGGAAGGAGTAAACGTATTGGGTAGCCTTGTTCTGGTCTTAATGCTTCACCATTTTGACCCCAAACAATCATAGCATCATCAAGCACTTTATCAATCGGTACGGTTCTTCCCATATGGGAGTTATCCATACCTTCTGCCAGCATCCATTTGGCTTCTGGCTTAAGACCTAAATCTTTAAGAATATCTTTTATGTAAACACCTGTCCATTCCGCACATGACATAAAACCTTTAGCAAACTGTATAGATGGGAATTGAGGATTTCTCCATTCTGGTCCCCCGTTCGCAGGACATTCAATAAAGTGAATTCTACTTACACTTGGATATCGTTTGAGCTCATCCATTGTCAGAACCAACGGTTTTTCAACTAACCCATGAATCATTAAGCGATGTTTGTTGTAATCAATCTCAGCTGTACCGCCATGACATCGATTAAAGAAAAGTCCATTAGGTGTAATAATCCCACTTAATTCATGGATTGGGCTTACAGCAATCGATGCATACATATTTCCTGAAGATAAGAGTTCCGTTGTTCTTCTTGTAACATTACTCTCATAAGGAGAAGGTAACCCATATAAATTATGTGTGACAGGATATCCAAAGGTGGTACCCCATACCTGCTCTTCTAAAATAGCTGGGTCACCTTGCCCATGGTGTTTTTCTGCCTTAATCTTCACTGGCATCAGTACACTTGACGCTGCCAATGCACTCATAGAATAAGCTGCTGTTTTTTTAAAAAACTTTCTTCTACCTGATTGCTCTTGAATCTCAGATAACACTTCATCTTCTTGAGATACTGTTACTGCTTTATTCATTTCTCCTCCTTAATTTTTTAAAATGTCTACGAACTTCCATTAAGAAGTCATCTGTTTTATTATATATTAATTATATAAAAATCATAACAAAAACTACTATTTAACAGTTATTATCTGTTTTACACGTATTATTATAAGACAATAATAAAAATAATTGATTATTATCATCAAGTATTTTCCTAAAAAACAGACTGATCTGCACATTATCCTTAAATGAGAATTATCACTACCCCAATACAATACCCTATTTATAGTGCTGTATAGCTATTTTAAACTATTTCTTCATCAGGTCAATTTATAAGATTATGAATATTAAGATATTATTAGAATACAAAAGGAGAAAGTATATGACATCATCTATTGGAAAAATTATCACATTATTTAGCTCTACGCAACATACAGGCACGAGAACAGAGAAAAAGAAACTTACTTTGGATGAAAAAGGTATTGTAGATGATAAGTACTATAATAAATCTACCCAAAGATCTATTTTAATTACATCAAAAGAAAGTTATAACTTAGCAAAAAAATATAACATAAATATGGCTCACGGTGCATTGGGGGAAAATCTACTCATCACATATAATCCTTACCATTTCCCAATAGGACAAAAAATTCTCATCGGAAATGTAGTTTTGGAAATAAGTCAAAACTGTACTATTTGCAATCACTTGTCACAAATAAACAAAATCTTACCAACTTTATTAAAAAATGATAGGGGTATTTTTGCAAAAGTACTACAGGGGGGCATTATACATGAGGGTGATGAGATATATTTATACCCCGAGCATTAGGGAGAGGTTTTATTAACATCCCAAATACTGTTTACTACTTTTTCTTAATTGTTAGTTTTTTTAGAATTTCTTCAAACTTTTTCTGTGCATCTAAAAGCACATCAATGGATTTTTTATCTTCTATGCCCATAGCACTAATCCATTTATACACAGAGGGGAAGGCCATGTGCATTTTATTTTCACCTTTTTTCTGATACATATACACGGAACATGGAGCAAATGCACCTGCTTCAGGGTGTTTTTGAGCAACAATATAAATTACTTCCAGTTTACAGATGGAATATGTGTCATAATAGTTGTATGTGGTAATATTATTTTCTTCAAAATCATATCCAAGATCAGTAAACCCTGCTAAAATAAAACCACTCGGAGCCAAAGAACCTTCAAACTCCATCTGGAAATCATCTTTAACTTCCTCCCAATCAGCATTAGGGTCTACATCAAGTGTCGCTTTAGTAATCAATTCCCCTGCAGGTTCTTTCATTTTATAAGAAACTTCTTGTAGTCTCCCTTTTGGCATTGCTTTGTGTAGTGCATTCATAATTGATTCACTAAGAGCAAGTATCTCAACATGATTTTCAGGGATACCCATCATTTTTGCACTTGCTTGTGTAGATAGAAATGCTACAGAGATATCTTTGGAACCCTTTTTTACGTATATAGACATACTCATAGGGGTAAACAATCCAATCTCTGGATATTCTACAGCTAAATTACGTACGGTTTCTTTCTTGTAAACGGTAAAAAGATTATAAATGTCAAAACTCGTTTCTTTAAAGTTTTTTACAAATGGTGCATTCATATCTCTATGTTCTGAAATGAAAAATCCCTCTTTTACAAATGCATCTTCTATTATTTTAGGTGTTATTTTTCCATCAGTATTATCTGATGTAAAAATTTGTACATCTAGCATTGCTTTTTGTATTTTCCCATCAGCAGAGATAACACCTGTCACCAATACTAGAGATAAAACCAATCTTCTTAAAATATATTTCATTATTTTCCTTTATATATATTTATTTATAATCTATATCTTCTTACTTTTACTTACATGAAATAGCTTATTTTAATATAAACAAACATATGCAGAAGTAAAAACATAAGCCAGACGGTATAACCAAGATACATCTTGGTTATACAATCTTAAAATCTATATCGAATATAAAATCTAAAGTCTTCCGCTGCCTCAACAACATTTGGTGCAAATACTGCTGCACCCGCCATTTGTCCCGCAGTTGCTTGTGCTGTGGCAGGATCTAATCCTTGTGCTATTAAATTACCAGTTACTACACCGATATTTTGTGCACCAGTTGCATCTACAGTACCGCCTAACTGTGTAAATGCTGCTGCACCTGCTTTGATGTCAGAAATCTTATTTGATGCTCCAGAGAAGTTACCAAAGAATCCTTGACTTCCAGTATATTCATAGTCTAATTTTGTGTATCTCACTTGTGCACTCAAGGCATCAGTAAGCTGATATGTAAAATAAGCCTCAACTGCATTACCACGTGTTGCAATCTTAGAACCTATCATCGTATCTTCAGCATATGTAAATGGTCTCCAGTATTGACTTCCTTGGTTAAATTCGAGACCAAATACTCCTTTTTCTGTCACTGGAAGTTGTGCCCCAATCCAGAAAGATGTCCCCGTTTCACTATCTGCTGAGCCTAACATTTGATATGCCGCACCTGTATTTGGATTAACCCCTCCTTGTGGACTGGTTTTACTCCAAGCAAAAGAAGCAAACAATTTTGCATCTGCAAAATAACCATCATCAGTTAAACCATCTACCAAGACTGACAAGGCAGCTCCTTGCATATCACCATATTGCGTAAATGTAGAAGGAGCAATACTAAGACTAGGGTTTAGGGGATTACCACTTATTGTAGGCAGAGCATCCATCCCAGGTAAGTCAAATGCCTTATACCAAGTAGATTTAACTATAAATTGTCCATCATTGTAAGGTTCAAAAATAAAACCAGCCAACTTGATATCTTCAAGCTGATTTCCCTCATTGGCATAAGGTGTTGCTGTAGCAAACAATGGTGATGCATTTGTTGATCCTTGCCCCATACATAGCTTAATACTCATACCTGGAATACCCGTAATATTCGATAAGTCTAGCTTAGAACTTAATCCATCAAATTCAACGTTAATTACGTGACCTAGTGGCGATTGAGCAGGATCATCATCTCTTAAGTTTGCTAAAAAACCATTAGTAGAGGGTCTTCTTCCCAGTGAAAAAGTCCAAGGCATATCAAGTCCAAATGCTTCATCCCCTAAATACAGCCAATACGCCTGTCTTACTTTTAAAGAGTTATCAGTCAATGCCTCATTTCCAGTCCAATCAAACATACCTCCTAAACTAAGTGCTCTACTACCCCCTGGTGTAGTAAAAGGGTCTCTAAAGTCAGCCCCAAAAGCTTTATTCATAGAGAGTTGACCTTTAAACACATTATGGCTATCTGGTGCATACGCCATGTTCAGCCAAAGTCTTAATGACATTAAGTCAGATTTACCTGCAGATGTACCATCAGCCATATCATAATTTATATTGTCAATAGCTGTTCGTAAATCAGCACCCCATTTAATATTATCACCCGCATCATGTGCTTTGACTTTATTAATTTTTTTATTTTGTTTTTTAAGCTGTTTTTTGACATCAGCCAATTCTGTCTCCAAAGCATTCAATTGTGATGCTAATTTTGCATTTGATACTGCGTGTACCCCTGTCAATGCCATAGTCGCTATTAACGACAACGTTACAATTTTTTTCATATTTACTCCTTTAATATATTTAGTCCAAAAATATGTAATTCAAGTCTAGAATAAGACAACTAAATTTACACTTAAAGGAAGAGTATGAAGTATTAAGTCGCTAAAAGTACACGTTACTCTCACAAATAGATGACTATAATTGATAAAGAAGATAAGTAAAATATATAGAAAAAAGGGGATAAAAGTGTAAAGTAGATAATTGTAATAAGAGTTAAAAATGAATGTTGAATAAAATAAGTTGGGAGATGTATTGTAAAACTCAAAGTGGCAGCGACCTACATTTCCACAGACGTAGCCTGCAGTAT
>JALSHU010000042.1 GCA_026982075.1 Sulfurovum sp.
ACGGCATCAATATTGGCCTTTGGAATATGTACTTTCCAATCTGGTTCATCTGCATTTGCCTGTAAAGAGATACCTATACTTGCAACACTTTCACTTTTTGGTCCATAAGGCTGTGCTACTGTTGTAATAGTAATTCTTCCATCCTTTGTACCACTTAATGTCATTTCATCTATTTTTGTAATTGTTCCGCTCATGATAATCCTTTAGTTTTTTAATGTAAATAATTATATCACAAATAATATATTATTTTTTACGTTTTAGCAGTCCTGAAATTTTAGCTTGCATTTTAAGCCATGTTCGATGTTCTATAGCTGGAAACCCTGCATAAGTTTTTCCACCTTCAAGTGATTTTGTTACACCACCCTTACCTGCGATAACTGAAAATGCTCCGATGTGTAAATGCCCTGCTGAAGCGCTCTGCCCTCCCATCACTACATTTCTATCCATGGTAGTGGATCCTGCCAGTCCTACCTGTGCTGCCAGTAATGTATGCTCACCTATATCACAGTTATGTCCTATTTGAATAAGGTTATCAAGTTTACTTCCTTTTCGTATATATGTTGTTCCAAATACAGCTCTGTCAACAGTGCAGTTAGCTCCTATTTCAACATCATCTTCTATCAAAACATTCCCATTTTGATAAATCTTCACATGTTCACCTTGTTTCGTATGTGCAAAACCATAACCATCACAGCCTATCACCGTTCCAGCATGTATAATGCACCTTTCCCCCAACTTTGTATCATGATACAATGTCACATTTGGATAAAGTAACGTATTACTGGCTATCTGTACATTATCACCTATATAACACCCTGACATCACTGTGACATTGTTTCCTAATGTCACATTATCACCAAAATGTACATGCTTATCTACATCACACCCCTCACCTATATTTGGAGGGGTGCCCTTAGTTGTAATCTTATGTGCAAAGAATTTTGAAGCAAGTGCCAACTTCAAGTAAGCCTCATTTGTAATAAGTGCAATGGTTGAATCTGGTAAAAGTTTGGCATATTTTTCGTCTATAAAGACTGCTGCTGCATGCGTAGAAGAAAGTTCTGAGATATACTTACTGTCAGTGAGAAAAGAAAGTTGTGAAGATGTTGCTTCACTTAAGGTATGAATACCATCTATATCAATGTCATTGCCATGAAAGTCTATATTGAGTTCTTTGAGAATTTGGGAGAGTTTGTAGGTCATTGAAGTCCTTATATGTTTGGGTACGTTTATAAACGTACCCTATGAAAGTATTATTATCTTTCTATGGCAACCACACCACCACGTACGATTTCACAAGGATTATATCTTTGCGATGCTTCAATAAAGTGTCTAATACGCATTGGTTCATCTGCTACCATAACGATTATCATCTCTTTACCTACATTCACAACACCGCCATTATATGCTGAAGCAAGCACCGAGATATCTGCTAAACTTTCGGCGATTGGGAACTTTGCCAACACCATCTCTTTTTCAACCATTTCTTCATGTTCAACTACTTTGTAAATAGGGATAAGTTTATGTAGTTGTTTGGTTATTTGCTCCATAACTTTGGCACTACCTTTTGTAGCAATAGTAATATGAGACATATCTGAGTTAGGAATCGGTGCTACTGTCAATGATTCAATATTATAACCACGTCCAGCAAATAATGCTGTTATACGGGCTAATACAGAACTTTCATTCATCACAATAACAGAAATAACACGTCTTTCATTTGTAAGAGTTCCCATTATTTTCCCTCCTCATCTATTTTCTGTGGCAACATCATATTAAACAATGCTCCACCCGATGGAACCATAGGGAGGACATCTTCAAAACGGTTCACAATCACATTCATAAAACATACTTTATCTTGCTCAATAGCATCTTTTACAGCTGCATCAAATTCTTCTTTGGTTGTCACATC
The DNA here is from genome assembly GCA_026982075.1 of Sulfurovum sp. Taxonomy (GTDB): domain Bacteria; phylum Campylobacterota; class Campylobacteria; order Campylobacterales; family Sulfurovaceae; genus Sulfurovum. The sequence continues at coordinate 1,913 of JALSHU010000042.1, forward strand.
ATATCCGATACCACCACATGATTCTGCCAATGCTTTCCAATTTGGCTGGAAAGAAAGGTCTGTTTCAGAATAACGTTTTTCATAAAAAAATGTCTGCCACTGCCTAACCATTCCTAAGAAATGGTTGTTAAGAATAAGGTTAATGACCGGTATCTTGTATTCTGCAGCAGTTACCAACTCTTGCATATTCATGAGGATTGAACCATCTCCAGTAATATTCACAACCGTTTTTTCTGGAAATGCCATTTTTGCACCCATAGCTGCTGGAAAACCAAAGCCCATAGTTCCTAGTCCACCCGAATTTATCCATTGTCGTGGTCTATCAAAGGGGTAATGTTGTGCTGCCCACATTTGATGTTGTCCTACGTCAGAAGTAATAATCGCATCTTCCCCGATAAGTTCACCGATACGCTCTATCGCCCACTGTGGTTTAATAACTTCATCCGAGTCAACATATGATTGAGGATGTAGTTCATCATAACGCTTTAAGATGTTTCTCCATGCCTCATATCTATCAGTATCAATATCATCCATCTGCTCTAATATCTTTTTCATAACTTCCGTTACATCCCCAACAATTGGATAATCCACTTCTACGATTTTCCCAATATTAGCTGCATCTATGTCAACATGGATGATATCAGCATACTTTGCAAATTCAGAAAGTTTACCTGTAACCCTATCATCAAATCTTGCACCAAGAGAGATGACTAAATCTGTTTCAGACATTGCCATGTTTGATGCATAATTACCATGCATGCCAAGCATCCCTAAAAGTAGTGGGTTTTTTGCCCCTAGTACACCTCTTGCCATAAGTGTTTCAACCGTTGGTATTTGTGTCTTTTCAACAAATTCACGTACTAATTTATAAGCATTGGAGAGTACAACACCTCCACCGATATACAATAGTGGTTTTTTTGCCAACTTGATAGCTTCAACCGCTTTTTCTATCTGTCGTTTATTACCTTTATAGGTTGGTTTATAACTTGGGATATCAACCGAATCAGGATATTCAAACTCACCAATATCTACTGTGATGTCCTTAGGGATATCTACCAACACAGGGCCTGGTCGTCCAGAACGTGCGATATAAAATGCTTCTTTAAGGACACGTGGGAGTTCTTCTAAAGAACGTACCAAAAAATTGTGTTTGGTACATGGTCTCGAAATCCCTACAGCATCAATTTCTTGAAAACCATCTGTTCCAATGAGCTGTGAAGGTACTTGTCCAGAGATAACTACCAGTGGTATAGAGTCCATGTAAGCCGTTGCCAAACCTGTCACAGCGTTGGTAAACCCAGGACCTGAAGTAACCATAGCTACACCTACTTCACCCGTAGCTCTTGCATATCCGTCTGCGGCATGCACAGAAGCCTGTTCGTGACGGTTTAAGATATGCTCAAACCCTTCTTGTTTGTATATTTCATCATAAACGTGCATGATAGCCCCACCGGGGTAACCAAATACGGTCTTAACACCCTCTGCGATAATCGCTTCACACACCATTTGTGCACCAGACATTTGCATGATTACACACTCCATTAATTTTTTCTGATTATATCCAAATATTATTATACTGTACTTTCATAGGTTAAAAAAACATTTTTTGACATTTTTTGACTTTTTTTAATTATCATTTTGCCTATGAAGTGTGAGCGTTTTTTCCTTTTTATTTTTCATTTCCTAAAGCAGCACTTCATAAAAGTCTTCTACTGCGAAAATGTAGTTTGTATGCCTATCAACATCGTTTACTTCATTTATATTAGCTGGTAGAAGCACCATTTAAACATCTGTGTAAAGCTACACCCTCACGAAGTCCATCATCTATAACTATACAAGATTCAAATCCTAAAAATTTATATAATTGCTTATAAATTAGTATACCCGCAGCGATAAGATCAGAGCGCCCTGTACCAACTGCTACTTCCCTCTCTTCAAAAGCCATAGAAAGCAATTTTTTAAGATAAACATCCAACTCATCTATTTCAAGTGAAGTACCGTTTATTTTAGAAGCATCATACGTTTCATAATTTAATCCAAGTTTCATAGCAGCCACGGTTGTAGGTGTACCTGCAGTTGCTACAAAAGACTCTACCTTTCCTTTTTTTGAAACTATTTTGGTACAAAAAAGTTGTATCTCTGACATCTCTTGAAAGAGTACATTTTCTATTTTCTCTAATGTTTCATAGGTTTGGGCTATGGTAACGATACCCACAGGAAAGCTTTTGGAAATAGTTTCATTTTTATAATGAAATATAAGTTCAGTTGAACCTCCACCTATATCTATCAATACAAAAGTCTCTGATGCATACTTGAGCTTTTTCAATCTATTTTGTACAGCCAGCAAAGTGAATTTAGCTTCTTCTTCACCTGAAATGATAGAAAATGATACACCCGTTTCTTTTTCTATCTGTTCGAGTACCTCATCAGAATTAGACGCTCTACGTATGGCTTCGGTGGTTACTGCTGTAACACTATGTGCAGAAAAATCTATCTTCATCTGAATCTCTTTGATAGCTTCAATCACGCGTGTAACAGCTCCAATATTAATCAAACCATATTTTGCAAGACCATCTGCTGTTTTAACCACTTTTTCGTAGCTTGATATCTCTTTGGCTGTCTCACAATCATACTCTAAGACACGTACCGTATTAGAACCTAAATCTATAGCTATCACTAATGTTCTTCCTTATAAGAGAAACCGCTTTCTTTTAACTTCTTGCGTATGAGTTCTTGATGTTCTACACCTTTTGTTTCCAATGACACAGAAACATGGGCATCACCAAATTCTAAATCTGTGGAGGTTCTGTCATACCCTATTTGGACAATATTTGCAGAAATGTCAGTAAGTATTTGAGTAAAAAGTTGTAATGCTCCTGGCTTATCTACCAAAATCACCAATAGTTTCATTTTACGAAAAGTCTTCATCAAACCTTTCTCTATAATCAAGGAAAGCATCGTTACATCTATGTTCCCCCCACTGAGTACAATGGCAATCTTTGACCCTTTGGGTAGATCTATTTTCCCATGCATCAGCGCTGCTACACCTACGGCTCCCGCACCCTCGACCAACACTTTTTGTTTTTCAAGTAAAAAAAGTATCGCTGATGCTATTTCATCTTCACATGCAGACTCAAAACTGTCTACATACTCTAAAATGTAGTCTAAAGTTTTTGTCCATGTATCACGTACTGCAATGCCATCGGCAATGGTTTTTACAGATATTGTATCGATTGCTGTCTTTTGATCAAATGACATCTTCATCGCAGGAGCACCTGCTGCAGAGACAGCAATCACTTTACATTCAGGACGAAGTGCTTTAGATGCCACAGACATACCTGAGATAAGTCCGCCTCCCCCTACGGGAACTACTAAAGCATCTAAGTCATCAAGTTCTTCAAATATTTCCAGCGCAACTGTACCTTGACCTGAGATAACTTCATCATCCGTAAAAGGGTGCACAAATGTATAATCATTCTCCTGCGCAAATGTAACTGCATATAAATATGCTTCATCATAATTACTACCATGCAGTATAACATTGGCACCAAAGTCCTTGACACCTTGCACTTTGGTAAGTGGTGTAGTCTCAGGCATAACAATAGTGGCTTCTATCTCGAAATATCTTGCTGAAAAAGCCACACCTTGTGCATGGTTTCCCGCACTTGCTGCAACAACACCTTTTTTACTGTCTTCTTCAACAAGTGTGGCAATTTTATTGAAAGCACCTCTGAGTTTAAATGCGCCTGTACGTTGAAGGTTTTCTTTTTTCAAATATACTTCATACCCACTTATTTGGCTTAACATGGGTGCATATGTAAGGGGGGTATGATATACCACATCTGTTATTCTTGCATATGCTTTTTTAATGGTGTTTAAGTCTAACATTAACTTTCCTAGATACTATAATGAGAGAATTATATCAAAATAAAGGATACAAGAAGATGGAATGTGAACTCCCAAAAGTAAACTCAAATGCCCAAGAGATGAAAAGATACTTCCAAGAGGCAAAAACCATAGCCGTTCTGGGTGCTTCACCAGATACAACAAAAGCCAGTAACCATGTTGCAGCATACTTAAAAAATGTAGGGTATAAAATGATACCTGTCTATCCAAAAGGGGATACTATTTTGGGAGAAAAAGTCTATAGAAGTCTCGCTGAGATTGATGTACCTGTAGATATGGTTGTAGTGTTTAGAAAACCAGCAGCATTAGATGCTATCGCTGATGCAGTCATTGCCAGAGGAGATGTAAAAACCTATTGGACACAACTCGAACTCATTAACAATGATGCAGCACAACGCGTGAAAGATGCTGGTATTAATGTCGTACAAAACTACTGTGCCATGGTAGAGCATAGAGTACTCATGCATTAAAAGATAAAAACAACTGTATTACAGGGATTCAATTGCTTCTTGTAATTTCATATACTCATGAAGTAAGAATCGCATTTGAGTAATATCAAACGTATCCGTTGCTTCATCTAATTTTGAAGCATACTGTATGAAGAAATCGACATTATATTTCTCACCCAAGGCACGTATGGTTGAAATAAATACTTTTATTTCCTGAATATTGTTACTCTGCATCACTTTTTTATGTAAAGGACTAATCCTATCTTGTAGTTCTTCCTTAATTTGTCTGGCGTGTACTACAATATTGTCATCAAATTCAATGCGATTTTTACTTGTATCCTCTTCTTCTTGTATATCTAGAGTTTCATATGCCAAAAAATGGCTCAATGCTAAAAAAAGTTCATCTCGTAAAATAGGTTTGCGTAAATATGCATCAAAATCTTTTCGTTTTATTCGTTCATATTCATCCTGCATGATTGAAGCTGTAAGTGCAATGATGGGGATACTACTATTTAATGCTTTTATTTTTTCAGCTGCTTGATAGCCATCCATATTTGGCATACGTATATCCATCAAAATAATGTCTGGTTGTTCCTTTTTAAATTGTTCGATAGCTGTGATTCCATCATTGGCAGCCACTATTGTAAGCGCTGAATGATTAAAATTTTGAATAATTAATTCACGATTGTTTTTGATATCATCTACCACAAGCAATTTGGCTGGCTTAAATACTATAGTATTTGCATTAAAACGTTCCTCTTTATCAAATGTATGCAAGACTTGCATAGATGAAATATCTATATGATACAAATGTAGAAAGAATTTTGACCCTTCACCTTTAACACTTTTTACAGAAACTTTACCCCCCATCAACTCACTAAGACGTCTTGAAATAGAAAGCCCTAAACCAGTTCCCTCAAATTTTTTCTTATCTTGCCCTGTCTCTTGTTCAAAAGATTGAAAAATGTTTTCCAACTGAGTGGGAGGAATACCTATACCTGTATCTTCAATCATAAACTCCAAATCAAGTTTTGACAAATGTTCATCTATCTTTAAAGCACGTATCTTTAATGTAATAAAACCTTTTTCGGTAAATTTTACTGCATTCCCTACAAGGTTAACTAAAACTTGTCTTAATCGTATATCATCCAGCAGTAAACTCTTAGGGATATCTGAATCTATATCTAAAATCAATTCTACATCTTTATCACGTACTGCTATCATAAATATATTAAGTACTTCCTCACATAAATCAAATATATTGGTTGCACGTTTATGTATTTCTAGTTTCCCCGCTTCAATCTTGGACAAGTCTAAAATATCATTAATTAAAGTTAACAATGAGCGACCTGCATTTTTAATAGTTTTAACATATCCTTTTAAACGCGCTTCTTTAATCTCTTCATTTAACAATTCGCTAAAGCCTATAATCGCATTCATAGGCGTTCTGATTTCATGTGACATATTGGCTAAAAAATCTGACTTTGCCTTATTGGCACTGTCTGCCAGTTCTTTTGCTCGACGAAGTTCTTCTTCCATTTTAATACGTTCTGTCAGATCAACCATGATTGTAAGCAATGCTTTTTTTGTATCATAAATGATAGGTATGATAGAGAGCATAATATCCATCTTACTCTTATCTAGTCTCTGAAAGGTAACCATATGTTGATTGACTCTCCCTTCTTTTTGAATCATCTCAAGTATATTTTTACGTTCAGAAGGATTAGCATAAAATGTCATCACATTATGTTCGTAAAGTTCTTCTGCTGATATCCCTACAGTTTTTAATGCATATTCATTTATTCTAAGTATTTGACCGGCATAATCACTGACTATGACATTTAAGGGAATATTATCAATAAGCATAGATATTTGCGCTTCACTCTCTTTTCTCTTCGTGACTTCATTGCTTAGTTTTCTATTCCAATACACAAACCCCATACTCAAAAAAAGAAAAAGCCCTAATAACTTATAAACTAAAGTATAATCTGTAGTTTTTTCATATTTCAACGAAATCCACTTATCTCGTATACTGTTTTTTTCAGCAGCACTGATACTCTTAAGTGCCTTATTTAGGATTGAAAGTAATACAGTATTTTCTTTTGTCACTGCCATATGAATATGACGTTTTTCTTCTCCCAGTGTGACCATCTTGAGATGTGCATACCCTTGTTTTTTAATATGATGCGCCATGGAAACCACATTGTCAAATACAGCATCTACTTTATTTGAGACAACAGCCTCGAGTAATGCATTTATATTTGGATAAGTAACTAGCTCTATTTCAGGATAATTTTTTTTTAAAATATCCTCTGTGATATATGCCTGAATCACGCCTATACGTTTACCATTAAAATCAGATAATTCATAAAAAAAATTATTAATATCTGCTGTAACTAAAACAAAAGCATACTTCATATAGGGGCTTGTAAAGTCTAAATACTTTAACCGTTCATCTGTAGGTGCAATGGCTGCAATCATATCTAGCTGTTTATTTTTGGCTGCTTGTAATACTTCTGTCCATTTTTTATCCTTATCTATGACAAAATTCAACCCTGTTTTTTTGCTAATTAACTGTAAATAATCTGCACTCATACCATCATGTTTGCCTTCATTATTGATAAAGTCAAAAGGTTGCCATGCATTGTCTACCCCAACCTTCACCAAAGGGTGTAATCCAATCCATTCTTTCTCTTTTTGTGTTAAGCCAACGCTATTTTTGTCCATTTTAGAAAATGTAAACCAGCGATTTATAATTTTTTGACGTTCCTCCTGCGAAATACTTTTGAGTGTTTTATGAATGATGTCATAAAGTATCTTATGTTCTTTATCAATAGCAATTGAGACATCAGTATTCATGTTTTTTACATGATTTATTATTTTCAAGTTAGTTAAATACCGTGTTTTCATAATATGTGTTGCAACCGCGATATTACCTATATATGCATCTACTTTAGAGAATGAAACTGCTTCAAGAGAGGCATCATTTGACGTCATTAACTTAAGTCTGATATTTGGATGGTTTTTCTCTAACCATTCATGCAGATATGAACCTTTATTGATTGCAACCCATTTACCATATAAGTCTTCTAAACTATGAATATCTTTACGGTTCTCCTGCACAACTATAGCTAAAGGCATGCTCACATAAGGAAGTGTGAAATATAGATATTCTTGACGTTTAGGAGTAATGACAGCACAACTTAACCCATCTAGTCTACCTTGTTGCATATCTTCCAAAATATCAGACCAAACACCCATTTTAACTTCGATTTTTAAACCACTTTTTTGACTTATCAATGCTAAAAAGTCTGAGGCTATTCCTGAATGTTTTCCTCTCTTGTCTTTAAAGTCATACGGTGCCCAACTATAATCAGAACCAAAGGTGACTGTCTCATGAGCTGTAATCCATGCTTTCTCCTCCTGAGTAAATTCTAATGCATTTAAACAATGAAAAACAATGAAAAAATAAAGAAATACTATTTTATGACTGGGTGATAATAGAGACAAATTCATCTAAATGTTCCATTAAGATTTCTATTAATTTTGGATCAAAATGTGTCCCGCTATGTTCTCTCATATAAGCAACAGTATCATCGATATTCCATGCTTCTTTATAGCACCGTTTATGTGCTAGAGCATCAAAGACATCTGCTATGGCTACGATACGTCCAAAAATGTGTATATCATTTCCTTCTAAACCTTTTGGGTATCCGCTTCCATCCCATTTTTCATGATGTTGCAAGGCTATAATATCTGCAGACTTGAGGATTTTTCTTTGTGAATTTTTTAAAAATTTATGTCCCTGGGTGGTATGCGTCCTCATCACTTTCCATTCATCTTCTGTTAGTGCACTGGGTTTTGTAAGTATTTCGTGTGGTATTGCTATTTTTCCTATATCATGCATAGGTGAAGCATGAAAAATGGTTTCTACATCTTCATCTCTCACTGCGGGATGGTATTGTGCCAAAAGTTTTGATATGTGTGCTACACGCTTAATATGTTCACCCGTTTCTGGGGAAGAAGACTCTATAAGTTCTGCGAGAATATAAATAATCTCTTTTTGCCCTTCTTCAAGTTCAGTAAGGAGTCGTTCTTTTTCTTCTTTTGCTTTAATTTTTAAAGAAAGATGATTTTTTTCTAAAACCTGTCTAGAGTGGTAAAGTTCTAAATGACTTTTTACACGAGAGAGTAACTCTTCAGCATGAAAAGGTTTTGAAACGTAGTCCACAGCACCTATCTCAAAAGCATGGGATATTGAATCTATATCATTTTTGGCCGTTAAGAATATTACAGGAACATCTCGATAATCAAACTTCTTTTTAATATGTGTACATACTGAAAACCCATCCATCTCTGGCATCAGAATATCAAGCAGAATCATATCGAAATGACGGGTTTCCATGAGAGACAATGCTTCTTGACCTGAGAGTGCATAAGTGAGATCATAATTTTCTTCTTTTAAAATATTCATCGCTATTTGAATATTTTCTACTATATCATCTACAATAAGAATATTATATGTTAATTGCATCTTTTCTCCAGCGTAAAATCATATATACAAACTATAACATAACTATATAAAATAACATAAGCTTATATTCTTTGCAAAAATACTCCACTTTCAACATGTGAAGTATGTGGAAATTGATCATACATAGCTGCTTCAACAACATCATGTGTCTTTGTCAATACTTCCAAGTCCCTTGCAAGTGTTTGAGGGTTACAGGAAATATAAATAATATTCTCCAAGTTTGAGATTAATTCTATGGTGCCTTCATCCAGTCCTGCACGAGGTGGATCCACCAAAACTGTAGAAAAATGATAAGATTTCAAATCAATATTTTTTAATCTTGTGAATTCTCTCACGCCATTTAAAGCTTCTGTCATCTCCTCAGAAGCCAATCTGGCAAATGTGATGTTGCTTACCTTGTTTAACGCACAATTTTCAAGGGCAGCATATATAGAACGTTTTGATATCTCTGTAGCGAGTACCTTATCAAAATAATGAGAAAGGGGTATCGTAAAATTTCCCAATCCACAGTAAGACTCTAAAAAATCGCCATAACCCACTTTTTTCGCCTGTGCTACCGCCCACTCTATCATCTTTACATTGACTTCAGGGTTTGGCTGTGTAAAGCCACTCTCGTACTGAAGGTAAGTAAACATTTTTTCATCAATATTTAACTTTTCAGTAACATACTCTTCTGAGAGTATCACTTTTTGTTTGCGACTTCTTCCCATAATTTTACAATTCAATTCATTTTCGAGTAATTTGGCTTCTGCAGACCATACATCATCTAAACGTCTATGATATAACATCGTGATAAGACACTCATCTGTACTTGTTGCCAAAAACTCTACAGCAAAAAGTTTTTTCTTTAACACTTCGGCAGAAGCATTTATTTTATTAAGCAACTTCCACATACGTTTCTCTATAGGTTTAATGACTTTGGGACATTCTTGTATACAAATGGCTCCTTTTTCACGTTTGCCCTCTACAGGCAACTTCCCCATCGCATACTCACAGCGATCCCCCTCATGCCAGATTCGGAACTCTGCTCTCGCTCTATAATGTGAAGTTGATGAAGTAAAAACCTCAAGTTTTTGAGTATAGAAAGGAGCCAGTAACTCAGCAACATAGGTTTCTTTTTGTTTGAGTTGTTCCTCATATGCCATTTCATACAGACCACATGATCCACAAGAGCCAAAATGTTTACAGTTCAAAGTTATGCCTTTAATTACAATTAGGTATAATCGCAATATTAAATAATTTTCGTATTTTATCGTAAAGGGAACAAAAATGTCTATATCTGTTGTAATACTTGCTGCTGGAAAAGGTACAAGGATGAAATCATCTACACCTAAAGTACTTCATGAAATCTCTGGAAAATCAATGCTTTTTCATGCCATTGATGCCGCAAAGAAAATTTCTGATGACATTACTGTTGTTTTGTATCATCAAGCTGAGCGTATTCAAGCAGATATTGAATCTCACTATAAGGGTATACATTTTCACATGCAGGATGTTGAGCAATTTCCAGGTACAGGTGGCGCTATGAAAGGAGTAAGTGTAAAACATACAAAGGCACTTATACTCAATGGAGATATGCCACTCGTTACTATGCATGCACTTGAATCACTCATGCAAGGAGATGCAGATATCAACATGTCTGTCATCAAACTAGACAATCCTTCTGGTTATGGGCGTGTCGTCATTTTAGATGGAAAAGTACACGAAATTGTAGAAGAAAAAGACTGTATTCCTGCGCAAAAAGAGATACAAACGGTTAATGCTGGTGTTTACTGTGTGAAAAAAGATGTACTTGATACATATATCCCTGCCCTGAATAATGACAATGCACAAGAGGAATACTATCTTACAGATATCATCAAAATGGCTGTAGAAGATGGAAAGATTGTACATCCGGTGATTGTAGATGAAGAGGAGTTTAAAGGGGTGAACTCAAAACTTGATTTAGCACATGCGGAAGAGATACTGCAACGTCGTATCAAAATGGACTTGATGAAGGCTGGGGTGACTATGCGTCTGCCTGAAACGATTTACATTGACTCACGTGCTACGTTTGAGGGGGAATGTATCTTAGAAAATGGTGTAAGCATTCAAGGGCACTCACATATTATTTCCTCTCATATTAAGACCAACTCCGTCATAGAAGATTCTTATATCAAAAACTCTGATGTTGGTCCTATGGGACGTATAAGACCAGACTCGAGACTCATTGACACACATATCGGTAACTTTGTAGAAGTCAAAAAATCAACCCTACACGGTGTAAAAGCTGGTCACCTTGCTTACATTGGTGATGCAAGCATAGAGGAAGGTACCAACATCGGTGCAGGGATGATTACTTGTAATTATGACGGTAAAAACAAATATAAAACTGTCATTGGTAAAAATGTATTTATAGGGTCTGATACGCAGATAGTTGCACCTGTCAACATTGCTGATGATGTCATTGTTGCTGCTGGTACAACGGTCAACAAAGATGTAGAAAAAGGAAGTTTGGTTATTTCAAGAACTGAAATGAAAACAGTAAAAAATTTCTTTTATAAGTTTTTCAATATCCCAAACAGTTAACAAGAAGGACAGACATAAAATGCAAGTTGATTTAAATGGTAAGTCTGTTCTTTTAGGTGTAACAGGGAGTATCTCTGCATATAAAGCATGTGATGTAGCTCGTCTTTTTATAAAAGCAGGTGCTTCAGTCCATGTCGTGATGACACCTTCAGCTGAACGCTTTGTCTCTTTGCTGACCTTTGAAGCACTTACACGCAATGCTGTTTTGACAGAAAATACAGAATCTTGGAGCACAGAACTCAACCACATCGACATAGGTAAAAAATGTGATGTTTTCATCATCGCACCGGCTACTGCCAATACACTTAATAAAATGAGTCAAGGGCTAGCAGACAACATCTTAACCCAAACATTTCTTGCCTTTAAAGGTTCTATTCTTTTAGCACCAGCGGCCAATACACAAATGCTTGCACATCCAACAAGTATGCAGAGCCTTACCTTACTTAAAGCACAGGGGTATAGTGTCATCACACCACAAGAGAAGTTACTCGCCTGTGGAGATGTAGGTGCTGGGGCATTGGCAGAACCCAGTGAGATATTTTTTCAGACAGCAAAAGTACTTCTAAAAGAAGACTTTTGGGCCAACAGACCTGTGATTGTTACAGGTGGTGGTTCTAGAGAAAAAATAGACGAAGTCCGCTATGTCAGTAACTTCTCATCAGGCAAGATGGCAAAATCTCTGTGCCTTTCTCTTTACCTCAAAGGTGCAAAAGTACACTATATTCACTCTATGGGAGATGAAGGTTTACCGCTAAACATCACATCTGAGGGTTTTGAAGATGCAGATGGATTATTAATGCGTACACAAATAGCCATTGATAATCATATCACCAACACAAAAATACCCTACTTATTTATGGTAGCTGCTGTAGCGGACTTCAAACCCACATCACCTCAAAAAGGAAAAGTCAAAAAAGCCTCATTAGGTGAAATCTGGAACATTGAACTGACACAAACCCCTGACATTCTCTCTAGTCTAAAAAGAAATCATGTCAAAACGATAGCTTTTAAAGCTGAAATGGATAGTAAAGAAGGTTTAAACAATGCCATTAACCTCCTCACACAAAAACAAGTAGATGCAGTATGTTATAACTTGTTGCAAGATGCAAAAAGCTTTGGAGGGGATGAAAATGAAATCACTTTTATTAGCAAAAAAGCACAAATCTCTCTTGGCAGATCAGATAAACTCTCCTTGTCACATAAAATAGTCAGTGAAGCTAAAAAACTTAGTAGCACACAAGGAAGCAATGGTGAGTAGTAATATGCTAAAACATCTTGCACTCATCATGGATGGTAATGGTAGATGGGCAAAAGAACGTGGGCTTAAACGTACAAAAGGTCATGAAGAAGGTGCCAATGTCATCCGTGACATCACCACTTATTGTTCAAATCACCCTACCATAGAAACTGTTACCTTTTATGCTTTTAGTACAGAAAACTGGAAACGTCCTAAATTAGAAGTAGAATTTTTAATGAAACTCTTAGATACTTATCTTAAAAAAGAACTCCCTGTTTATCAAAAATACAATGTACGTTTTCAAGCCATTGGTGACATGAGTGCTTTTTCTAAAACACTGCAAAAACGTATACTTCAAACAGAAGAACTTACAAAAAACAATACGAATCTAATACAGGTTCTTGCTCTCAATTATGGTGGACGTTTAGAAATCACAACAACAGTGAACCAATTGATTGCACAAGGAAAAACAACCATTAGTGAAGATGACATATCACGAGGACTGCAAACACCTTACAGTGATATTGACCTCATGATACGAACATCTGGAGAAGAACGTATCTCTAATTTTCTTTTATGGCAGCTTAGTTATGCAGAATTCTATTTCTCACATACATTATGGCCAGATTTCAATAAAGATGAATTAGATACAATTATACGTGATTACACGAACCGTACACGACGCTTTGGAGGTGTTAAATGATTGAGTTACCTATAGCTATATTGGTTTTTATCTTTGGAATTATGATAGGTTCCTTTTTAAATGTTGTTATCTATCGTATACCTAAGAATGAAAGTATTTCTTTTCCCGCATCAAAATGTCAAAGCTGTCAAACACCACTCAAATGGTATCATAACATTCCTATCTTTTCATGGCTCTTTCTTGGTGGAAAATGTGCATTTTGTAACGACCCCATTGCAAAACAATATCCTATTGTAGAATTTATCACTGGTGTTATCTTTGTAGCACTTTTTTTAAAATTGGGTTTGGTTTGGTATCTACCTTTTGTAGCTGCGTCCTTTGCAGCGCTTTTTGCATTGGTCATGATAGATTTCAAATATATGGCTGTTCCCGATTCAGTGAACTTTACAGCACTGGCTTTTGCTCTGGTACAACCAAATTTTCTACAGGCACTCATGTATGCAGCTATAGCTGCTGGGGGTCTTTATCTTATTGGGTTACTTTCATCACTTCTAGCACGCAAGCAGGCTATGGGTGGAGCAGATGTAATCGTAGCAGGAACCATGGGTGCCCTACTCGGTTTTCCTAACTTTTTTGTGGCTATTTTTCTTTCTGCTATACTAGCTATGATACCTGCACTTATATGGAGAGACAAAGGTGTACCTTTTGTACCCTTTCTAGCACTTGCTACATTTGTTGTCTATCTCTACAGTACCCAAGCAACACAACTTTTGGAAACACTTATTTATGGTTAATGTAAAAGGGTATATATCGTCAAATTTTACTAAAGCATTTTTGACGATATTTTTACCTTTTTTTCTCATCATTTCACTGGTATATCTCGTAAAAATAGCTTCATTAACCTCAAAAATACAAATAAGTTTTGTTGAGCTTCTTACCCTTTACAGCTATTCTGTACCAGATATTATTTTTTATACCCTTCCTTTATCTTTTATAGCCGCACTTGCAAATGTTCTTGTAAAACTTTCTCAAGATAATGAACTTATTGCCCTGTATGCACTAGGTCTAAAATCAAATAAGGTTTTAAAGTCTCTTCTTCTCCTTAGTCTTCTTTTTTCTATACTCTTAGCTGTCATCTCATTTTTGGCAATGCCTTTAAGTAAACAATTATATAAAGAATTCAAAACATCCAAACAAGCTGAAGCAAAACTCAACATTGTAGCAGGGAAACTGGGACAAAAATTTGGAAATTATTATATCTATGTTAAAAAAAATAAAGACGGTATTTTTCATGATATTGTCATTTACAACCGTACTAAAAAAAATGAAGAACAATTCTTTGCTTCACAAGAAGGAAAACTCAACAAAAACAATGGTATCACTTCCTTACTACTCAACGATGGATATGGATATACCTATACAGAAGAAAAGCTGCAACAAGCCAAATATAAAAGTCTTGAAGTATATGATACAACAAAAACAAAAGCTTTCAACTTTGAAGCTATCGTAGCATTTTGGAGTAAAGCAACAACTGATATTAGAATGTTAAGAAGAATCCTATTTTTTATATTTGTTAGTCTTATCCCTTTACTCTCTGTCTATCTGGTTGCTGCATTCACCATGATAAACCCTCGTTATCAGTCAAACCATTCTTTTCTTGTTATCTTTATTACGACACTTTCACTGTACATGTTGGCATCCTCTCTTGAAAAATGGGGGACTTTTCCCATTTTACTCATCACCATCATTGCCATATTCTTCTTAGGTAAACGACTGTTTAATACTAGGGTTGCAAGGTATTTTTAATGAAAACAGATGATATACGTGTCAAAGCAGTCATTGCCTATGATGGTCATTCTTTTTATGGTTTCCAAAAACAAAAAAGTACACAAAGAACCATCACCTCTACTATAGAAAAGGTACTAAATGATTTACATATCCATTCTTCTATTATTGGGAGTGGTCGTACCGATGCTGGAGTACATGCAACGGGACAGGTAATACATTTTGATATCCCTGATTATTGGAATGATTTGAAAAAATTAAAACTTAATCTAAACAGAAAATTGACTTCTATCTCATTTAAAACTATTACTAAAGTCAATCCTGAATTTCATGCACGTTTTTCTGCTCAAAAACGTCTCTATAGATATGTATTTAAAACAACAAAACCTTCTGTATTTGAGCAAAAGTATATTTCATATTATGGAGATTTTGATACAGACAAACTTAAAGATGCACTTGAAACGTTTAAAGGTAAACACGATTTTAATTTTTACAGGAAAACGGGTACAGATACACACAGTAGTATACGGGAAATCTACAAAGCATATTATATCCAACGTCATCATTATCATTTTATCTATTTTCAGGCCAATGGCTTCTTACGTTCACAAGTACGTATGATGATTGAGGCATCTATGTTATATGCAAAAAATGAATTATCCATGTCTTCACTTCATGAGCAATTACGTTGTAAAAAAAAGCATACAAGCAGACTTGCCCCACCTGAAGGACTCTATTTGGCAAATATTATTTATTAAACGATGCATCTTATCTAGAGGAGTTGATTTATGTTTAAAACATTACTTTTTATATCATTATGTACTTTTACATATGCCAATATGGAGGCTCTTTATCTGAAAAATGCATGCCCTTCATGTCATGGCATGTATGGTGAAGGTATGGGTGCATCACCAAGGCTCCAAGGTGTCCCCGAAAATATACTGCTTCGAAGACTAAAAGATTTACAGCAAGGTAAAACACGTACAGCATTTGGAACGATAATGATATCATTTGCAAAAGCGCTTGATGAGAAGGAAACGATTTTAATGGCAAAATATCTTTCAAATTTACAAACACAAACAGATGATAATAGGTATGATATTGAGTTCGAACCTTCGGGAGATGGAGGTTCTTAAATGACTAATCTCTAATGTGTTTCAATTTTGGGTCGTTCGATATCCATAGGTATCACTTCGATATCCTGCTCTGTAATATCATCTATATTATTTTTAAAAGAAGGTAATGTTTTAACTTTTTCTACATCTATGGTAGGTGCTAAATTCTTAGTCACATTTTTTTCATTCACTTGTATATTAGATACTTCCTCCACAACAGTTTGTACTTCTTCAACTTTTTTGGCTTCTACTCCCTTTTGCGTGCTTATTTCATTGTCAGGTTGTTCATTGTTGAGTCTCTCAGCCTGTGTTACTTCCTTTTTCTCCTGAAGTTCTTCAAGTGCTTCTTGTACATCAAACAATTCATCATCCAAAGCCTTCACCCGCTCTACATTTGCACCATATTCATACACCAATTCTCCACCCTCTTTACCTTGATTGAGCGTCATTACAGAAAACCCTATGAGCACTATAAAAAATAAAAATTTTAAAGAAGTCTTACCTGTCATCGCCAATAATTTAAAAAACAATACAATGACAGAAAAAAATACCAGATAGGTTCCTAACAGTTTATGTTCTTTAAGCTCTGTCTGACCTTCCGGACTCAGAAAATCATACGCTTCTTTGCCATCCACAACACCTGTAAGATACGCCCCAGCAAAAACGATAACCGTCAATAAAATCAAAAGAAAAGAAAACCCTCCAATCGACTTTTTTTTCGCAAAAAGATTATAAAATTCAAGCAACAAGATAATGATAGGCAAAACAATTGCAAAATGATCAATAGCCGGATGGATCAAAACAGGTATATCAAAAGGAAGTTCTATTTTAGGTAATTCTATAGCAGGTAATGTCATACATCAATCCTTTAATTTAAAAGTTTTAGATTATAACACAAATGCATTAAATAGGTTTAACCACAACCATGATGACAATGACTATCATCAACAATGTTGGCACTTCATTATAAAACCTAAACCATTTACCACTTTTATAGTGTGCATTATCTATCAATTTTTTACGAAGGTTTTCCAACGAAAAATGATACGTGATTAAAAAGATTAAAAAAAGAAGTTTTACATGCATCCAACCTCCACTTTGAAAAATAGAGGGATTAAGATATAACATGATACCTCCCGTAATAATCGTTGCCCACATGGCAGGTGTACCTATGGCTTTATTCAGTATATATTCTTGTCTTTGAACAACCTGCACAAAACCCTCATTGTCACCATTTTCACTATGATATACAAATAATCTAGGCTGATAAAACAACATTGCCATCCATGATATAAAACTCATCACATGAAATGCTAATATCCAACTGTAATATTCCATATATTCACTCCAATACTGTAAAATCTTTTTGACTATAAACTACTAGCTGTAATTTCTTATAATACCCTAGAAGTGCATTGTGTATCTTTAGCTTTGCTCCATTGGGTGGTGTACTTTTTTTCTTTTTAAAATAGATGGGGATTTTTCGCCCTTGTGCATAAAAATATTTCTTTTTTACAGTTCCTATGAGATTCTGAATTACTTCATTTTGCCTGTACGAAATTTTTTTAGAAAAATCAGAAGACTTCAACATATATGGTGAAATATCTACCTCCCCTTTCTCTGCCATGCTGTATGCATGAGTTACTTCTTTTAAACCTTTATAACTCTTTATAGCACTAACTAATATATCATATTTTTGACCCACTTCCAGTGCATTGGCACAACCAAACAGAAAAACACCTCTGCCTTGCGTGGACTGCTTAATGACTGCATTTCGTTTATACTTCCAAATCACCACAACATCTTCAAGTATCACTTCATTTTCCAATGCTTCTTGTGTATACAAATGCTCTATATTCCTAACTTCTCTTACTTTCTTAGTCTCTACACTGTCCAATCCTGCATGGTAAGGTTTGGTATCAAAATACGCATATATAGGTAGATGGTCGGAGTACCCTTTTCCTCTATGTTTACCTTTTTTATAATGCCACCTGTTGATATATCCTCGTTTTGTGAAGAGATACGACTTTCTAAAAACACCAAAAGAGTTATTGACATAGTCGATACCTTTCCCATCAAACATGCTTCTTGGTAGGAGTATATGGTCTGCTGTACCTTTTTTTCCATAAAACTTCGTATTCCAACGCTTCTGCAATGCCAACTCTTTCCAGAGTGTGTAATGATACCCATCACTATGTCGTAGCATATCAAACTCTGTGACGAGATGTCCATTTTTCTCTACACCTAAAACATGATGAAGTCCTGTTTTACCATTGGTATCATCTAACTTTTTTTCAAGATTTAAATGGGCATCATAGTCTGTGTTAAAATCACCCAAAATGATGTAAGATTTTGACTTTGGAAGTTTTTGTAAACGTTTTTGTAACGTTTTTGCATATTTCATCCGTTTACTCTCAACTCCATGGTAGGCTCTGGACTTCCAGTGGTTGACAAATAGCTTCAAGGTTTCACCCTCTACATACACATCAACTTCGAGTATATTACGTACACCTGAAGCATGACTCACTTGTAGTTCTTTTTGTTTTTTTATGGGAAAACGTGAAAGCAATGCTACTTGTATCGTTGCATCTTTTTTTCTTGTAATCGCAGAGTATCTATATCCACATCCTACACGGGAAAGTCGTTTTTTTAACTTTTCAAGAATATTGGCATTCTCAATCTCTTGTAAACCAAGTATATCTGCATCCAAATCACAAATCACTTCTGCCACATGGTTCAGCTTTGTCTC
>JALSHU010000043.1 GCA_026982075.1 Sulfurovum sp.
ATCTTTAGGTGAATCACCTCTAGATGATGTTTTAAAGATGTGGGAGGGGCTTGGGTATTATAATCGGGCTAAGAATTTACATAAAACAGCTGCTCTTATAGAAAGATTACCCTCAGATATCAATGAACTTATCAAGCTTCCTGGCATCGGAAAAAATACAGCGCATGCCATTGCCACCTTTGCTTACAAAAAGCCTGTGCCTATCATGGAAGCGAATGTCAAACGCATACTTTGTCGTCTTAACAAACTTGAAACACCCTCAGACAAAGAACTCTGGAAAATTGCGTATGACTTAGTGGACAAAGAAAATCCCTTTGATTATAACCAAGCGATGATGGACATAGGGGCTACCCTCTGTACACCAAAAAATCCAAACTGTGAAGCCTGTCCTCTCAATACTATCTGCCAAGGACAAGGTACCCCTACCCTCTACCCTACAAAGAAAAAACGTGTGGTACCTACACGTGAACAAAATATCATACTTTATGTTTATAATGACAAACTTTCACTCACCCAGCGAAAGGGTAAATTTTTACATGGCTTATGGGGCTTTACACATACAGAAGTTCCTTTATGTGCCTCAGAATATATAGGGGATGTTACACATGCCTACACGCACTTCAAACTCATATGCAAAGTGTATGTGTATGATGAAATAGATGCTGGACATAATACCTATTTTACATCTGGAGAAATACGTAAACTGGCTATCTCCAAAGTAGATGATAAGATTCTAAAACTGTATTTGGATACAATACAAACATATTAACATTGGAAAGCATAATGACAAAAGATGAAGAGTTTGAACAAGCCATTACCAAAGTACTTGAACTCCTGGGTGAAGACCCTAGGCGTGAAGGCTTACTTAAAACGCCAAGCCGTGTTGCAAAAGCATTAAAGTTCCTCACTGAAGGCTATGAACAAGACCCAGAAGAGATACTCAACCAAGCACTCTTCACAACATCAAATAATGAAATGGTACTTGTGCGAGATATTGAATTCTACTCTATGTGTGAACACCATATGTTACCCATTATAGGACGTGCTCATGTCGCCTATATACCCGATGGAAAAGTAGTTGGGCTCTCTAAAATACCTCGTATTGTCAATGTCTATGCACGACGTTTGCAAATACAAGAACAGATGACCGAACAGATAGCAGATGCCATTTTAGGCACGATTAAACCCAAAGGCGTAGCAGTCGTTGTACATGCACGCCATATGTGTATGGAGATGAGAGGTGTGCAAAAGATAAACTCTACTACAGTAAGTTCTGCACTACGTGGGTTATTTAAACGTGATGAACGTACAAGATCTGAGTTTTATAACCTTATCAATACACCTACGCCATCAAATTTTTAACGCGTCTCATCACTGATGACCTTTTTTGTGGGTAAATTTTTTTACATTTGTATAAATACGCCTTAAATCAGGTCTTGCATATTGCATATATCGATGTCGTGTTATAAGTACAGGCATACCTACTCTTGCCCACTTAAATAGAATTTGTATATTTTTATCGTCTACACGAACACATCCATGAGACGTATAGTTTATATTTCCTTTATGTATCGCATGTCCCCATTTCGTAAAAAAAAGACTGTAGTCCATATTGTTACTACCATCTGCTTCTGGGTATTTTTTAGATGCATAGTGACGTTTTTTCCAAAGTATCTTCCATTTTCCTGATGGGGTAAACTCTACCTCTTCTCCTGAAGAGATACCTCCACTTAACCATACCGTACCGTCACGATCTACCACATAAAATCTGCCGTCACTATTTGCTTCTCTTACAGAGACCAGTATAAAATCTTTCCCTCTCAAATCAAACTTGTATGCTTCTGCTTGTTTGTTCACATAAATAAATTCTGTTTTAGAGAGTGGTATAAGCTCTCGGGATTGTGCAAAAAGCATTGTAAAACAAAGAAAAATAATTAAAATATATTTCATAAGTAGCCTAATAATGATAAAAATATCGTTCTTTCATACAACTATTATATCATATGCTCATATGCCACATATCATGTACTACTAATCCAAAGAGGAGTATAATCCACATCATTCATTAGGTAATTTATGTTATTTTAAGAATAAGAGCGTAATATGCAGAAAACTAATTAAGACTAAATAGGTCTTAATTAAAATGAAAATTATTTTCAAAGGAAATATATGAATGTATATTTAGATAACAATGCAACTACTTTGGTAGACCCGCATGTGTTTGCAGCGATGGAACCATATTTTGTTCAAAAATATGGAAACCCTAACTCACTTCATCATTTTGCAAGTGAAACACACCCTGGGATTAAACAAAGTATGCAAAAAATATATGCTGGAATTCATGCAAAAGATGAAGATTCAGTTATCGTTACATCTTGTGCTACTGAGAGCAATAACTGGGTACTTAAAAGTATTTATTTTCAATATATCTTAACGGGTGAAAAAAACCATATCATCATATCTGAGGTAGAACATCCTTCTGTTATTTCTACAGCAAAATGGATAGAGAGCATGGGCTGTAAAGTAACCTATCTGCCTATCAACCATGAAGGTTTGATTGAATCACAAAGTGTAAGAGACGCTATCACTGATAAAACAGCCTTGGTATCAGTCATGTGGGCAAACAATGAAACTGGCGCTATTTTCCCTGTAGAAGAAATAGGTGCTATTTGTAAAGAGCATAATGTTCTTTTTCATACAGATGCAGTACAGGCCATTGGAAAAACACCTGTTGATGTTCAAGCATTCAATGTAGACTATCTTACATTTTCAGCACATAAATTTCATGGACCAAAAGGTGTAGGTGCACTTTACATCAAAAAAGGTAAGGAACTTACACCACTTTTACATGGTGGTGCACAAATGGCTGGTTACCGTTCTGGTACATTAAATGTCCCTGGTATTGTAGGTATGGGTACTGCGATGGAGCAAGCGATTGATTCCTTAGAATTTGAAATGTCTAAAGTAAGAGAAATGAGAGATGCTTTTGAAGATGAGCTTCTTAAAATTCCTGACACTTTTGTTGTAACACCTAGAGAAAAAAGAACTCCCAATACTATCCTAATCTCTTTTAGAGGCATAGAGGGTGAGTCTATGTTATGGGACTTAAACCGTGAAGGTATTGGGGCAAGTACGGGTTCAGCATGTGCGAGTGAAGACTTAGAAGCAAACTCTGTTATGGAAGCCATCGGAGCAGCAGAAGACTTAGCACATACTGCGATACGTTTTTCACTTAGTCGCTATACAACACAAGAAGAGTTAAACCATACATTGGCTGTGGTTAAAAGAGCAGTTGCAAGACTGAGAGAAATCTCTAGTTCATTTGCATACGCACCAGATGGTCACGTTTGTGGTCTGTCTGAAGCACATTAAGAAATAAAGTAAAAGGAAATAATTATGGGTATAGATAGTTTAGTAGGCGGTACCATCTGGGATGAGTACAGTGATAAAGTAACAGACCTAATGAATAACCCACAAAATATGGGTGACATTAAACAAGAAGAAGCTGAAGCGATGGGTACTAAACTTATCGTAGCTGATTTTGGAGCAGAATCATGTGGAGATGCCGTACGTCTTTACTGGGCTGTTGATCCAGAAACTGACATCATTAAAGAGTCTAAATTTAAAAGTTTTGGTTGTGGTACTGCCATTGCATCATCAGACACAATGGCTGAACTTTGTAAAGGTAAAACCGTACAAGAAGCTGTCAAAATTACAAATATTGACGTGGAACTTGCTATGAGAGATACGCCAGATACACCCTCTGTACCACCTCAAAAAATGCATTGTTCCGTGATGGCATATGATGTCATTAAAAAAGCTGCTGCGCAGTATATGAATGTAGATATGGAAAGCTTTGAAGAAGAAGTTATCGTATGTGAATGTGCACGAGTCAGTCTTTCAACACTTCAAGAAGTCATTCGTCTTAATGACCTTACAACAGTTGAACAAGTTGCAGACTACACCAAAGCTGGAGCATTCTGTAAGTCATGTATTAAACCTGGTGGACATGAAGAAAAAGATATTTATCTTGTGGATCTATTAGATGCACATGAAAAAGAAAAAATGATTGCTGGTTCAAGTTTAGGAACTGCCGCTGGTTCTAATGCAGAATTTGCAAAAATGACAGTGGTTCAAAAGTTAAAAGCAACGGAAAAAGTCATTGATGAAAATATTCGTCAAATGCTTATATCAGATGGTGGTGATATGGAAATCCTTGACATTAAAGAAAATGGTGAAAACTTCGACATCTACATCAGATATCTTGGTGCATGTAATGGCTGTTCATCTGCAGACACTGGTACACTTTTTGCTATTGAAAATATTTTAAAAGAAAAATTAGATCAAAATATCAGAGTTTTACCTATTTAATACTATATGTACATTCAAGATTTTAATTGAATGTACATATATAATACTTGTTTCAGTTTTAACTAAAAAACTAATAAGTAAGTATCTTTTCGACCATCAACTGTAAAGTAACATTCCCTCTAAAGTGATTTTCATTCACTGTAAAAATTACATCTACATGTGAACCTACTTCATATACTTCACGTGTCTTAAACTGTACACCTGCCATTATGATACCTTCTTGTAAAAAAGAGAAGCGTAAGTGCTCACCCTCTTTGCCCATGGTATCTACTTGAAGAATTTCTACTCTCCTTGAGATATACTTTGGTATAGGATTTCCTTGTCCATATGGTTCATACTTTTTGACTAACTTTGTAAGTGCAAAAGAAATATCATGAAAATGTAGTTCTCCTGTAATATCTGGATCTATCTCATCTTTAATGTAATTACCTTTGAGAAAGTTCTCATTGATTTTTATTTTAAAGGATTTTAAGCTCTTTTCCTTCAGTGAGAGACCAATAGCTGCCTGATGTCCGCCAAACTTCTCTAAATGGCTTCTGCAGTCATCTGTTATAGCAAAAAGGTCACACTCTCCAAAACTTCGCCCACTTCCTTTGAGCAGACCATCACCATTATTCGAAAGAACTATACATGGTTTTTCATATTGGCGTGCCAACCGGGCTGCTACAATACCTACCACACCTTCGTGCCACTCTTCTCCCTCTACGACTATTACATGGTCTTTATCATTTACCTGCCCCATCGCTTTGCTGGTGAGTTCCTGTTCTGTAGATTTCCGTAAAATATTATAGTCTTTGAGCCTCTCTAATCTAACTCTGGCATCATAGATGTTTGTAGCACTCAAAAAATCCACTGCATGGGAAGCATCATCCATACGTCCTGCACTATTTAGTAGCGGTGCCAAAAAGAAACCTATATCTTCTGCACATAGAGATTCTTTTTTGGCATGTTCTAAAAAAGCTTTTATTGCTGGCTTACTGCTTTTGTTAAGAGCCGCTAAACCTGCTTCAACCATAGCTCTATTGATATGCTGTAAAGGCATCATATCTGCTATAATGGCAATAGCCACATATTCCATATAAACCATCATATTTATGTGTATACCCAAAGCATTTTTAAGAGAAGCGATAAGGTACCAAGCTATTTGTGCTCCGCAGACATCAGCATAAGGAAAAGTACATTCTTTTTGTTTCTGATCTATGATAGCAAAACATTCGGGTACTTCTGGTGCAAGCAAATGATGGTCTGTAATGATAAGTTCTATACCCTCATCTTTACAAAGTTTCGCTGCGTATACAGCAGAGATACCATTGTCTACTGTGATAGCTAAATCTGTACCAATAATACGAGGCACAATATTAGATGAAAGTCCATAACCATCTTTAAAACGATTAGGAATAATCCACTCTATAGGATACTCTATCTCTTCAAAAAAAAGTTTCATAAGTGTAGTAGAGGTAACACCATCTACATCATAGTCACCAATAATAGTTATTTTTTCTCTATTTTGTATAGCTTGTACAATGCGCTTAGTCGCTTTATCCATATCTTTAAAAGTGGATGGTTGAGGAAGGTCTTTTAAAGAAAGAAAACCTTCTTTAAAACGATTTTGTAAAAGTACATCTAACGCATTAAGCGTTAATTTTTTATACATTAGTTATTTGTTTATATTGTATTGAAGCATCAATAAATGCTAAAATGGCAGGGTTTGGATTTTGAAGTCTTGAAGTAAATTCTGGATGAAATTGTACACCTAAAAACCAAGGGTGATCTACTACTTCAACAGCTTCAATAAGCCCATGAGATTCACCTGTTATATCCATACCACTAGCTTCAAGTGCTTCCCTATATTTTGGATTTGCTTCATAGCGATGTCTATGTCTTTCATAAATAACAGGTGCATCATAGGCTGCTCTTAACTTTGAACCTTCTTTTGTTTCACATTCATATTCACCAAGTCTAAGGGTACCACCCATAGCCGATTTAGCTGTACGTATTTGTTTTGATCCAGCTGCATCTATAAATTCATCTATCAAATAAACCATTGGTGAAGTAGTACCTTCATTAAATTCTACAGAGTTTGCATCGTTTAAATGTAGTACATTTCTAGCATACTCTATCATAGAAAGTTGCATACCAAGGCAAATACCTAAAAAAGGTATTTTATTTTCTCTTGCGTATTGAATAGCTAATATTTTACCTTCAATACCACGTACACCAAATCCACCTGCAACAAGTACTCCATCGCAATCATTTAAAAACTTTTCGGCTCCATCATTTTCTATTTTTTCAGAGTCTACCCATTTGATATTCACACGTGTATCTAAATGTGCACCAGAATGAATCAATGCCTCTGTTAATGATTTATAAGACTCTTTTAAATCTAAATATTTACCTACAAAAGCTATTTTCATTTCATTGTTTGGCATGATAATTCTATTGACCAGTTGGCTCCATTCATCCATTTTTGGCTGACAGTCACTAAGCTCTAACTGTTTACATATAGGTGCTAATATATCTTGTACTAAAAAGTTAAGCGGTACCTTATATATTGTTGGCGCATCTTCAGCAACAATGACAGAGTCTTCTTCTAAATCACAAGAAAATGCAATTTTACGTTTAATTTCTGAACTTACAGGTACTTCTGCACGAAGCACTATCATATGTGGTGCTATACCAATACGTCTAAGTTCTTGTACAGAATGTTGTGTTGGCTTTGTTTTAAGTTCACCTGCAGCTTTTATGTAGGGTAAAAGAGTCACATGAATATTCATTACATTGGTACGTCCCAATTCATGTTTAATTTGTCTAATAGTCTCTAAAAAGGGTAACCCTTCTATATCCCCTGTTGTACCCCCAAGTTCTACAATAAGAATATCTTTATTTTCACCTGCAAGAAAAATACGTTCTTTAATTTCATTGACAATATGTGGAACGACTTGAATTGTTTTACCTAAATATTTACCTTTACGTTCATTTTCTATAACAGTTTTATAGACCTGACCTGTTGTAAAGTTATTATTTTGGGTTAAAGAAGTATCTAAAAATCTTTCATAATGTCCTAAATCAAGATCTGTCTCAGCACCATCTTTTGTAACAAAAACTTCTCCATGTTCCAAGGGAGACATCGTGCCAGGATCAACATTTATGTAGGGATCAAGCTTCAATACCCCTACTCGTTGTCCAGTATGTTTAAGTAATGTACCGATACTTGCTGCTGTGATACCTTTTCCTAAAGAACTTAAAACTCCACCAGTAACAAAAATATATTTTGTTTTGTTTTCACTCATATAACATTTTTCCTTTTTTATGCAACAATAGGCATAATAATAGTAATAAAATTATCGTCTTTAACGATAAAAGGTAACGAGGGTTCATTAAATTCAATAGTGAATTCATTTTTGGTTATTTGAGAAATAAAATCTAAAATATATTTACTATTAAAAGAAAGTTCAAATTTTTCATTTAAACCTGTATTTAATTCTAATTCTGTTTTTGCTTCAACATTATCTGCACTTAATGAATTAAAGATAATTACATCTGATAAAAGTGTTATTTTTATTTCTTGTGAAATAGTTGTAATCATTTTAATAGCATCTATCATTTCTTTTTTGGGTAATACAATTTGATGTTTAGTAGATGTTGGAATGATTCTTTGATAATCAGGAAATTTTCCATTAATGAGTCGTGTATAGAAAAAATAATTTTCATTAGAAATAATTAAATTTGTTTCATCAAAAAAGATATCAATTTGATCTAGAAATAATTTTTGTATTTCCAAGATAGCTTTTTTTGGAACAATTAAAGAGAGCTCATCACTGTTTTCACCAGGTATTGATGCAATTGCCAATCTTCTTGTATCTGTTCCAACTAAATCTGTTGAATTATTTTTAATGTTAATTAAAGCACCATTGAGTTCAAATTTAGGATTATTTGTGTCAATGGCTGGAGATATTTTTTTAAGATTTTGAATAAGACTTAATGAATCTAATGATATTTGTGGTTTATTGTCTATTGTTGGAAAATTTGGATAGGTTTCAGGATCAAAAGTTGGGAGTTTAAATTTAGAATTTTTTTGTTTTATAATTAAGATATTATCTAATATTTCTAAGGTAATTTCATCATCTTTTAAAATACGAATGATATCAAGAAGTTTTTTACCATTAGCAGTAAAGGAACCATCTGCTTCGATAGATATATTATCTGTAACAATTTTTAAACCTATTTCCGAATCACTGGCCTTGATGATACATTTATTATTTTCTGTTTTAAATAATATATGAGAAGTAATTTGAGTAGCATCTTTTTTTTCTAAAAAAGGTTGCAAGTTTATAAGTATAGATTCTATAATTTGCTTATTTGCTTTTATCTTCATTGACTTTCCTTATTTTTAATAATAATAGTAGATAGTAGTAGTATGTTATGAATATGTGAAAAACCGTACTATCATGCGTATTATCGTTGTTTAATGGAATATTATTTATATATGACTATTCACATTTTTTCACTATTAAAATTATATCTTTTTTTTATTCAAGTTTTTAGTGATTGATTTTATTTAATTATGATGTATTTTTTGTATTACTGTGAATTTTATTAGAGAGCTCATCCAATAAGACTTTAAAATTTTCATCATTTTCTATAATTTCATTTATTTTTTTCATTGCATGAGAAATAGCTGTGTGGTCTTTCATACCAAAATATAGTGCAATTTGAGGCATAGAATTTGGTGTAAGATTCCTTGCTAGGTAGATAGCAGTTCTTCTTGCATTTACTACATTTTTTGTTCGTTTTTTTGATTTTATATCTGATGGTTTAATATTAAGTTCTTTAGAAACGATCTTTACAATGTCATCTATAGTGATATTTTCTTTTTTTTCTTTGAGTTGATCTTTTATCGCATTTTGTGCAAAGTCTAATGTGATTTCTTGATTTAACATGGAAGATAGGGCATTTAATTTGATAATTGTACCTTCAATTTCACGTATATTATCACCCATATGGGAAGCTATAAAATTGATAATTTCAGAATTTAGTTTAATCCCATCAAGTTCACATTTTTTTTGAATAATAGCTATTTTTGTTTCTAATCCAGGGGGTTGTATATCTGCCATTAGACCCCATTCAAAACGTGTTCGTAGTCTATCAACTAATCCTGCAATCTTATTGGGTGCACGATCTGCAGTAATAACAATTTGTTTATTGACATTATAGAGTTCGTTAAACGTATGAAAAAATTCCTCTTGGGTTTGTTCTTTGCGGCTTAAAAACTGTATATCATCTATGAGTAATAAATCACACTCTCTAAATTTATCTCTAAATCTATCCATAGTTTGTGAACGTAAATGTGAAGTAAAAGAGTTCATGAATTGTTCAAGGGTTGTATATATAACGGTTTTTCCTAAATCTATATGATAATTACCTATAGCCTGAAGTAAGTGGGTTTTACCAAGTCCTACACCACCGTAGATAAAGAGAGGATTATATTGTTTTCCCGGTTTTTCTGCTGCAGATTTTGCAGTGGTATAGGCAAATTGATTGGAATCTCCTACGATAAAACTTTCAAAGGTTAAGGAAGGGTTTAAATAGGTACTCTTAGATGTATTTTTTTCACTGTTATATCTGATAGTAGCTGTTTGATGTTTTTTTTGTATGCCTACCGTGATTTCTATATTTGGTTTTACATCATTATGAAGTTCAAAAAGATGAGAAAGTTTATCTGTATATTTGGTTTTAACCCATTTTGCAACCAACATATTAGGTGCAGAAAAAAATACCATATTTGATCTTGAGCGTTTGGTATCATACACAAGTTTTTTAATATAACGTTCGTATTCTAATTCAGAAATTTCTTTTTTTAGTTCAAAAAGTATTTTTTGTCCTATATTCATAGCGCTTCTAATCCTTTACTTTTCACATCAATAATATGTTTCTTATATCAATGTGAATAACTTAGTGTATTTTAGCCAATTTAAGCTAAAATAGCGTTATTAAACATAGGTTGAATACTTTATTCACTATGTGAACAAAGGTGTGAATGAATATCTTAGGAATAGACCCAGGAAGCCGTAATTTAGGCTACTGTATTATACAGTGGAATGGAAAAAAATTTTCATTGATTGAAGCAGGGTTACTTAAAATGAAAGAAAAAGAATTACAAGCACAAATGATTGAACTTATAGAGGGCATTGATCTTATTTTAAAAACACATGCTATTGATGAAGTAGCTATAGAAGATATCTTTTTTGCTTTTAATCCAAAATCTGTTATCAAACTAGCACAATTTAGAGGGGCTTTATGTCTGAAAATCCTTCAAGAGGTTGGTTTTTTTCATGAATATACGGCGCTTCAAGTTAAAAAGGCTGTTACAGGAAATGGAAAAGCGACCAAAGAACAGGTGGCTTTTATGGTAAAAAGATTGTTTGGTATTAAAAAAGAGATAAAACCATTAGATATTACTGATGCTATGGCTATTGCACTGACACATCTTCAAAGGGTTAAAATGCGTAAAAAACGCATTAATTAGATAAAGGTTTTCCTTGTTTCTTAACACTTATCATACGTTTTTTAGGTACAGAAAAAGTACGCTTTTTATTTCCTTGGACTGATTCTTGAATAATCATATCATATAGATATATATCATTCTTGAAATATGCCAGCCCATCCTCTTCATAGACTGTAAAGTAAACTATATGTACAGGGATTGAACGGGAAAGTTTAATCGTGGTTGGTTTATTGGTTTCAAGTATGCTGTCTATTTTACTTTGTGAGTAAAATCCTTTTGCATGTTTAAGAAGTGTATCTAGAAGAGCAAAAGGTTTTTCTACACGCATACAACCAGAACTATAGATTTTATAACGACGTGAAAGCAGTGATTTGTTATCTGTATCATGTAAATAGACTGCATATTTGTTTGGAAACATGAATTTTACCCGTCCAAGTGCATTATTTTCACCTGGAAATTGTACAAAGCGGTAAGGAACACGTTTTTTACTGTGTTCGTAGGGATCAAGCATCTCTTGAGTAATTTGTATCTCTTTTTTCCCTGAGAAAACATGAATATTGTTTTCTTCTAAATACATAGGGTTGTCTCTAAGTACATGTATCAAATCTCTTTTAATAAGACTGTCAGGAATAGTCCATGTAGGATTTAAGACCATATATTCAAGATGGTCTGAAAATAGCGGTGTTGGTCTGTCTATTCGTCCTACGACAACACCCATTTTCATTATTTTCGATCCATCCCTATAATAACGTAGGTTAAAATCAGGAATATTAACTTCAATATATTCACTTTCAAATTGCTTTGGGTACAGTTTTGTTTTATCAAGATTGGTAACAATAGCCTGTATATTATTTTTTGCAGGCTGATTGAGATAATACGTTACAGTTTTATCTATAATACCATTTACTTTTAGTAAATAGCGTTTTTGATAGGTAATTACAGCTTGTTTGAGTGTTTCATCAAATGTACGGTCTATGGGGGCATCTTTTGGATAATCGCCAGAAATCTGAAGACGTTGTTTAATGTTTTTAATTCGAGAGGCACTATTTCCAAGCATTAAAGGTTTATTGCTATAGGGTATTTTGGGAAACTTATCCATAACACGGTATGCTTTAAGAAGTTCAACAAGTTTTCTATACCGTTTTTCCATTGGGATAAGAGAAGTTAAATACATTTTTATATCCCCTTCTAATGCAGCTTTTGCAATAACACTAGGGTGAGGTATACGTTTTGGAGACATTTCCCATCTTGCTTTAATTTCATCTGTTTGTTCTAGGCTGGAAAGTTTTTTTTGTACCAGGTTCCAGTCTACATCACCTTCTACTATAAATCTGACGAGACGTACAAAAGAGTTACTAAGTATGAGGTCGAGCCTTGCATAGACAGCTACTTTTTTTCT
The DNA here is from genome assembly GCA_026982075.1 of Sulfurovum sp. Classification (GTDB taxonomy): domain Bacteria; phylum Campylobacterota; class Campylobacteria; order Campylobacterales; family Sulfurovaceae; genus Sulfurovum. The sequence continues at coordinate 12,276 of JALSHU010000043.1, forward strand.
TTGTGTAATCTCATTATTATCAAGCTGAAAGAAAAGACGTCCAATAGCTTTTTGATCAAATGACTTATTTTTGTAATTAAAAAGAGGATCTTTAAGAGCAGCAATGAGTTCACTCATCTTTTTTCTATTGTTCTGTCCTATCCATATGGGCTTATAGTTTGATTGTGTATAAAGATGTTTTACAATTTCTTTATTTTTCCCTTTTAAGTGGGTATGCAAAGAGGTTTTAATGTTTGTAGAAATATTTTCTATCGAGAGTGTTTGTGCATGAATCTGAACCTGTAGCAGTAAAAGTAAAAGCAGTGTTTGTAAATAACGCAATATATTTCCCCCAATAGTATTTTTGTATTATAGCTTAAGAGTTTTACTTATTAGGTAATACTTCTTTTAACTGTTTTTATGTTCTTTGTCAATGAGTTTTAAATATTTAAGTGGGGTAACGTCTTTCATAGCTTGGGCTAACCATTGTATTTGAAACCATGCTGCACCTGAATCTCTTAAGTCAAAATAGTTTTTGAGACTTCGTATGTTAAATGTAACAACCAGATCTACTTTCCAATTATCTGAGACCACATGTTTAAAACCATCGCCTACATTTCTTTTTTTCTTTCCCATCTGAAATGCTTGAAAAAGTGTTTCACTGTCACCTTTACACTCTTCTATAAAAGGTAAAGATGATTTTGCTATAGCATTTTTAAGGAAGTCATTGTCTTTTTCATATTGGAATTGTAATTTATCATAAATGGCTTTTATTTCTATCTCTAAGTATTTTTTATCTGTAATCACAAACAGATTAAATCCAAGCAGTTTCTCTAAAAAGAAAGGAAAACTTTCATCGCTCTCTTTGGAGGCGACAAATGCATTGATGACAGATGACATGGTGTATCTTGTGCTTCGTACAGAAATAGCTTGTAGTCTGTGGCGTGCATGTTCTTGAAGCACACCTCTTGAAGTACCTTGTATAAGATAAGAGAGCGTGGCATGTTCTATGATAGAGTGATGGTGGTGTACCCAGGCAAGATTGGCAAGTAAGTCAGAGTCGTCAATGTTATTGATAGCATCTGTATCCAAATGCTCCATAGCACGTTTGATACAGGCATTTTCAGAGTTTTCAAAAGAGTCATAACAGGTTCTAGCTGCTATTTCTGCTACACCCAAACCAGATTCTTGTAAAAGTGTAACTTTAGGTTTTTCATATTCGATATGGTACATTTCTACTTTTTCCATTGTCCTACCTGCCATGTTGTTTTTATTTGATACAATTATAGCACTATTTACTAAAGGGATTATATGAAGCCTAATGCACGTTTTTTTAAATTTGAAGAGGATTTTAGAGACCCCTATGCAAGGGACAGGGACAGAGTACTACATTGTTCTTCTTTTAGACGTTTAGAGTACAAAACACAGGTTTTTTTAAATCATGAGGGGGATTACTTTCGTACCCGTCTGACACACTCACTAGAAGTTTCGCAGATAGCACGTACCTTGTCTCGTATGCTAGAACTCAATGAAACATTGGCAGAAGTCATCGCCCTTTCACACGATTTAGGTCATACGCCTTTTGGACATGTAGGGGGAGATGAGCTAGATAAGCTTCTTAAGGAGGATGGCAGAGCTTTGGGATTTGAACATAATTTTCAGTCATTTAGAGTACTTACAAAACTTGAAAAACGTTATAAAGACTTCGATGGACTTAACCTCACATTTGCTACACTTGAAGGCGTACTTAAGCACTCTTACCCCTATAAAAAACCTTTTTTAGATACTTTAGATATTCGTTTTGATTTAGAAAAGCACCCTAGTCTTGAAGCAATGGTAGTAGACCATGCAGATGAGATAGCCTACACTTCACATGATATAGACGACGGTATCAAATATGGACTCATCTCCTTTGATGATTTACTGCACGATACGCTTTGTTTAAGAGTCGATGAGATGGTACAACGTGAAGGCATACATAGAAATGAAAAACTTTACCGTCACCGTTTTGTAGCAGGACTCATAAAGCTGTTGGTAGAAGATTTCATATTGCACTCTAAGGATAGCGCTAAACAATATAGACAAAAACAACCTATAGTAGCCACATTAAATGCAAAAGATACACTCCCCATAGGTTTTTCCAAAGCAACAGCAACAGAACTAAAAAGGCTTAAAAAGCTTCTTTTTAAGAAGCTTTATACACATGAAAAAATTGCCCGTAAAATGCATGCAGGAAAACAGTGTATTAAAGGTCTTTATAAAGCTTTTAGAGAGGATGAGAACTTACTTCCTCCACACCAAAAAGAACTTTTTGATGTACGAAAAGAGGAACGTATTGTTGCAGACTATATTGCAGCCATGACAGACAGGTATGCTATGAAAACCTACCATGAAATTTATGGACTAAGTCTTTAGTTTGTGAGGAGTAGACTAGCCGACTAGGATGCTTGTAATGCTATAGAAAATTGTTTCAATTTTGCATAGTATTATCCTTCTTATCTCTTATATAGTAACTTTTCGATATAATTCGCGAAAAACATAGGGTACTTACCCTACTTTCAGGACATTTTATGCAAAAAATTAAAAACATTGCCGTTATCGCACACGTTGACCACGGTAAAACAACACTCGTAGATGAGCTCCTTCAGCAGTCAGGTACGTTTGAGGCACATCAAGAGGTAGAAGAAAGAGCGATGGATTCTGATGCTATCGAAAAAGAAAGAGGGATTACCATTCTTTCTAAAAATACGGCTATCAACTATGGTGACCACAAGATTAATATCATCGATACTCCAGGTCACGCAGATTTTGGTGGTGAAGTTGAACGTGTGCTTAAGATGGTAGACGGAGTACTTCTTCTTGTTGATGCACAAGAGGGTGTTATGCCTCAAACTAAATTTGTTTTGAAAAAAGCGATTGCATTTGGACTTATTCCTGTGGTAGTGATTAATAAGATTGACAAAGATGGTTCTGAACCAGATAGAGTGATGGATGAGGTATTTGACCTTCTGGTCGCTTTGGATGCAAATGAAGAACAGCTTGAATTCCCAGTACTTTATGCAGCAGCGCGTGATGGGTATGCGAAGTGGGAAATGGAAGATGAAAATAAAGACATGACTCCACTTTTTGAAGCTATTTTAGAAAAAGTACCTTACCCAAAAGGTTCACCAGACAATGACACGCAAGCACAGGTATTTACCCTTGATTCTGACAACTTTGTTGGACGTATCGGGATTACACGTATTTTTAATGGTAAAGTGAAAAAAGGGGATGAGTATCTTCTTGTAAAAGCAGATGGTTCCAAATCTAAATCAAGAATCTCTAAGCTTATTGGATTTAAAGGTCTTGAAAGAATTGACATTGAAGAAGCTGAAGCAGGTGATATCGTAGCGATTGCAGGTTTTAATGACATCGATGTGGGTGATTCAGTATGTGACCCTGTAAATCCAGTAGCACTAGATCCAATGCACGTTGAAGAGCCTACACTTTCAGTGATTATGTCTGTAAACAATGGACCATTGGCTGGGCAAGAAGGGAAACATGTCACTTCTAACAAGATTAAAGAGCGTCTTGAAAAAGAGATGGAAACAAATATCGCTATGCGTATGGAACCAATGGGTGATGCTTCTTTTAAAGTTTCAGGACGCGGGGAACTCCAAATAGGTATTTTGGCAGAGAATATGAGACGCGAAGGATTTGAGTTTATGCTTGCACGTCCAGAAGTTGTTACCAAAGAGGAGAATGGAGTAAAAATGGAGCCATTTGAACATCTTGTTGTAGATGTGCCAGAAGAGTTTCAAGGGGTAGCCATAGAAAAATTGGGAAAAAGAAAAGCAAATATGACTTCTTTGAATCCTATGCCTGATGGAACAGTAAGATTAGAGTTCGAGATCCCTGCTCGGGGACTTATCGGGTTTAGAAATGAGTTTTTGACAGATACCAAAGGTGAAGGCATCATGAATCACTCTTATTTAGAGTATAGACCTTACTCGGGTACAGTTGAGTCTAGAACACCAGGGGCATTGGTATCTATGGACAATGGTGAAGCTGTAGCCTTTTCTATCTTCAACCTTCAGTCGCGTGGTGTGATGTTCATCAGCCCGCAAGATAAAGTTTACTCGGGTATGGTTATCGGCGAAAGTGCTAGACCTGGAGATTTAGATGTAAACCCACTTAAAGGGAAGCAACTTACTAACATGCGAACCTCAGGTGCAGATGATGCTATCAAACTCGTGACACCAAGAGCGATTACATTAGAGTCTGCAATGGAATGGATAGAAGATGATGAACTTGTTGAAATTACACCTGAATCAATCAGAATTCGTAAGAAATCACTTGACCCTGTAGTACGTAAAAGATTGGCAAGAGATAAGAAAAACGCTAAATAATTTTACGAAGGTAAGTGAGTATATTTTAAGTGGTTTGAAGGAAGAAAATAGAGAGATTAGGACTATTTTCTTTCAAGATATTTTTCGAAGTAAATTATAGTATACTAACTACCAATAATTAAATAAAGGTTTATTTTAATGAACAAACTGTCTTTTTTTCTTTCTACACTTTTCATTTTATTTTTAACTTCTTGTTCAACCCCTACACTCTCAACTCCTTTTGGAGGTAAAGTAAAAAAAGAGTATTACACAGGTGGTGGGCTTAGATCAGAATTACTTATGAGTGATGAAACTGGACACAGTGGATTACTTAAAAAGTATGGATATGATGGTAAACTAACCTCAAAAGTACAAATACAAAATGGGGTTAAGAATGGTACAGAAACTTTGTTTGATTCACGTGGTAGAGTCCTTAGAGAAACACCGTATGTGAATGGTAGAAAAAATGGTGTTTTGAAGGTATATTATCCTAATGGTGATCTTATGGCAGAAATTACCTTTGCTAACAACAGGAAACATGGCAAAGCGGTTAAATATAAAAAAGATGGCAGTATACATGAGCAAGCAATATTTAAAAATGGTAGACGTGCAAATTAGGTTTCATGCGTCTTCTTCCTCATTATATACACATAGTTAAGCCTAGGCTAAAACATATATACCTTACTTTTAATGATGAAGGAACTCTTGTCATTAAGTCTCCCAAAATTTCTCAAAAGCACATAGAACAACTTTTACTCAAAAAAGCGTCATGGATTAATAAGTCAAGAGATAGGCTTGACGAAAAAAAAGGTAAGGCATTGGACTTTGGCGAGAACGGTGAACTTTATTTTCTAGGTAAGGCTTATCCATTAAAGTGTATTAAACATGAAAAAAAAAGAGTAAAACTTCACTTTGATGGTGAGGGTTTTACACTTTGTTATTATCATCATGATAAGAAAACTTTTCAAAAACATATAGATGTTTTTTATAGAGCAGAAGCTTCAAAATATATTCTACCACTTGTGCAAACATGGTCTAAAAGAATGCAGCTTTATCCTAATAAAATATCGTTTAGAAAAACCAAACGACAATGGGGAAGCTGTTCTGTAAATAATAATTTGAGTTTTAATACCATGATGATGAAACTGCCAGAAGACGTGATACAATACATTATTGTGCATGAATTGTCACATATTAAATATAAACATCATCAAAAATCGTTTTGGCAGTTGATTGAAATTTTTTTACCTCATTATAAGATGCAGGTTCAAGAACTCAAAAAATATACCACATAAGGAAGTAGATTATGGATTATTATCTTTTGGCTTTTATGCTTATTATTCTTAGCGGATCAGTATTGGTTTACATATATTATTTGAAGGAGAAGAAAGAACAACTTGATAGTATTAAACGAGGTTTTTGTCCAAAATGTAAATTAAAATCTATAGAACTTACAGATCAACGTTCCAGTGGATGTTCAGGTCCGAAAATACTTTCTTTTGAATGTTTGGAATGTGGGTATATAAACAGTTTTGCTGTGGAGAAGAGTAGTCGCTGTGGTACAGGTGATTGTAGTAAATAGTTGACACCTAAGCATTTTCATGATATAACCCTATAAACAATTAAAAAAGGTATTTTATGCATTTTGGTACATCCCCATTAGATTTTTCAATACAAGCTTATCAAGAAGGGGTGAACCCCCCTGTTACAAAACCAAATCCAGAATTTCTAAACGATATTGGAGAAGAGGGTATGAGAGACTTGCTTGAGAGATTTTATATGGGACTTTTTGAGAGTCCTATTAAAAATATATTTCCAGAATCAAAAGAAGAGATGTTAATCGCTGCTGGACATTCAGCAGATTTTTTTATACAAATATGTGGGGGACCAAAACATTTTAATAAAAATAGAGGTGCCCCACAAATGAGAGGAAGACATGCTCCTTTTCGCATAACACCAAATGCGAGGTTGCATTGGCTTGTAACATTTGAAGAAGCGTTACAGCCTATTATTAAGGAGAAACAAACTTCAGAAGCAAATATCCAAAGTTTTTGGAACTATCTTAATGTATTTTCACAGTGGATGATTAATTCTAAAGACTAATTAAAATCGTTTGACACGGCGATGGCAGTAAGGTGTACCACCTTTACGCGTATAATGGTCTTGATGATATGACTCAGCAGCATAGAAAGGTGTTTTATCTAAGATTTTAGTAGCTACCTTTAAGCCGTTGCTTTCCAAAATATTGATTAGCTTTTTGATAGTTTTTCTCTCTTTTGGGCTCTTTACAAATACTGCAGAAAGATATTGGCTACCTATGTCAGGTCCTTGTCCATCTATTTGCGTAGGATCATGTATCTCAAAAAAAGTTTTTGCTAGAGTTTCATAACTGACTTGCCTAGGATCATAAATCACTTCAACTGTTTCTAGATGTCCTGTATTTTTACGTATGACGTCATAATAAGCTGGATTTTTTACTTTTCCACCCATATAACCTGATGTCACTTCGATAACGCCTTTAATTTGTTCCAAGTAATACTCTACACCCCAAAAGCAGCCACCGGCAAAATATGCTTTAGCTATTTTTTTTGTATCATTGTTTTCTTTTTTAAATTTTAAAGAGACAGAATTGACACAATGGCGTATATTTTTTTTGGTTAAGCCTTCTCCTTTAAAGATATGTCCCATGTGAGCACCGCAATTAGCACAAACTATTTCAGTTCGTTTGCCATCTTTATCAGGTATTTCTTTAATAGCATTAGGTATGGCATCATCAAAACTAGGCCAACCACAGTGAGAATCAAATTTATCTGAGGATTTATAAAGTGGCGTATCACATACTTTACATGTGTATATACCATTTTCTTTTGTATGTACATATTCTCCAGAAAAAGCTTGTTCTGTACCTTTATTGATAAGTACATGTTTCTCAAATGCACTTAACTTCTCGATATTTGTTTGCCATGGCTTAAAGTTTTGTGCTTGTACAGATGTTAAAGTCATAATCAATAGTGTTAAAATGAGTTGAATCATGGTATTACCTTGTGTAATTTTGAGTACTATAATGAAACTTTGTGTACTCTAAATGTACTAATCCCGCATGACGGCATATTTTCCAGAGCCTAAGAACATAATGGACAAAGCACTCAGCAGATAAAACATTGGTACTTCAACTGCCCACGAGCCATGAGCTCCCAATCGTAATAAATCACCCATATGGTTTAAATAAATAGCAATGAACATATTGATGGCAATAATACCTGCCCAAAATCGAGACTTCCATCCAATCAGTAAAAACAATGGGGCAAGTATTTCTCCTACATATACACCGTATGCTAACATTTCAGGAAGTTCTTGTTTGGCTACTAGACTCTTAATGAAATTAATGCCATGTATGGCTTTATCGATACCATGAAATAGCATCATGCCTCCAAGCATCATGCGTAGCATCAATTTTCCAATATTCTCTGACATATAAAATCCTTTTATTATAAAGTATGTATGATTATAGCGTGAATTAGATGATATATATTTTGGGAAGTAATAGATGATTTAAAATGTATGGCCGGGAGAGGGGGA
>JALSHU010000044.1 GCA_026982075.1 Sulfurovum sp.
ACTTATTTTTGGTCTAGGAGCACTTGCATTTGGGATAGGGCTTATCTGGGCAGTACCATTGATGTTTGTAACACTTTATGGGTTACTTTATCCGTTGATGTTTGATGGGGTAGATGCATTGTAGGTTTTCACAGGTAGACTACAGGGCTACACTTCATCTTAAGCATTTCTGTTAAAAAATTATAAATGACAGACCAGAGTTGTTCCTTTAGGCTTTTTAACCTATTAATTCCGCACACAAATCAAATCTATTATGTGTCATCAAATGTACTTTACCATGTTCTGTCATTACATCATCAAATATCTTTTTTGAGAGTTTATAGCCTACTTCACGTTCTTTTTCGACCCCATCCATAGCCGCAAGGTTCATGGAATCTATGATGCTTTTGGGCACAGAGATACCTGGTACTTTATCATCTATAAAGGTGGCTGTTCTAGCACTTACTATGGGAAACTGTCCAAGAACAAGCTGTGCATCTTTAGCAGTATCTCGAACACTCAGTTTTTTAGCTTCTTCAAAAATAGTTAAGAGTTCTCTGGCATTTTCTATGTCATATACAGGTTGGGTTATGATGGCACGTGCCCCGTAGTTAAGCTTTTTTACCATACGTTTTTTAAGACTATTCATATCTTTTGCATGTGAATTACTCACAGCAAAAGGATAAATGGGTTTTGGTGCAGGTTTGAGTGGCTTGTTGGAGTAGTCTACACCATTGTTAAGACGATAGATAATACTCAGTAGTAATGTTGAGTCACGTTCTACAACACCTTTTACCTCTGGTTGGTCAGAAAACTTCGCAGGGTCACCAGTAAGCGCCAATATACACCGTAGATCAAAATCATTGGCACCAAGAAGGGTAGATTGCAAGGAGAGCTTATTCTTGTCTCTCATACTCATAGTAGCAATGACTGGCTTTCCAAATTCCTGCTGTACTTTTATAGCAGAGAGCACACCGGACATTTTAAGTTTGGCCAAAGGGTTATCTGTACATGAAAAGCCTGAAACTTTTTCATGTAAGTTGTGTTTCCGTATCTCAGTGATGAGTCCATCTATAGATGCACCATGAGGAGGGTTGATCTCTACCGTGATAAATTTTTCTGTTTCATTACATAAAAAATCACAAAATTCTTTAAACATATATACTCTTTCTATTATTAAATACTACAAGGATGAGTTTTTTATTTACATATTTGTGATGATATTTCATTACAAATAGGGGGAATATATTTTCACTAGAAAGCCCATACAACAAGTAGTTTGAAACATTTAATAGTTTAAATGTTTTTTAGTGTTATAATTCTATCTAAAAAATACATAGAGGTACGATACATGGCTAAATTGGCAGTGTTTGATTTTGATTCCACACTTATGGATGGGGAGACCATTGATTTTTTTGCAGAAGTTCTAGGGTTTAAAGAAAAGGTAGTTGCCATTACAGAGCGTGCAATGGCAGGTGAGTTGGATTTTTATGCTTCATTGCTAGAGAGAGTAGCTTTGCTGAAGGGGCTTCCTCAATCAAAAGTAGATGAAATCTGTGCCGATTTACCTATGATGCCAGGAGCAGTCGAAGCTGTGAAGGGCTTGAAAGAGAAGGGTTATACGGTTATCTGTTTTTCTGGAGGTTTTAGAAATGCAACAAAACCAGCATGTAAAAGTTTAGGAATAGATGCAGATTTCTCAAATTTTTTACATCATGAAGGTGGCATACTTACAGGACAAGTGGGTGGTGAGATGATGTATGGAAATGCCAAAGGTGATATGATAGTACGTTTACAAGCCTTATTAGGTGTTTCGCGTGAAAACACTATAGTTGTAGGGGATGGGGCAAACGATTTAAGTATGTTTACATATGCTGATACACGTATAGCATTTTGTGCGAAGCCTATACTGAGAGAGGCTGCTACACATTGTGTGGATGTAAAAGACCTAAGAGAAATTTTAAAGATAGTGTAAAGTACTTAGGTACTTTTTGGAATTATTCCCAACCTATCTTACTTTTAAGATTTTTTAAATCTTTAGAATTTTTATTTTCATTCAATGCCTGCATAAATGCTTTAGAGTAGTGAACACCTTTTTCTTTAAATAAATGAGATATTTCAGGTGTGTATACGTTGTCACTTGATTCAGAAAACAGTTCTACCCAGCGATTAAAATCTTTTTCTTCCAAACCGATAATTGTAAAATGAGGTCCAAAAGGATCACCCTTATATTGTTCTTCCCCCAAAAATTGACTAGCCCAAAAATCGACCAAAAGATCTATATGCTCTGTCCACTCTCCATTGCTTGTATCACTACCAAGTTCAAGTTCAAAAAATGTACCTATCTCATCATCAAGTAGTGCTTTTTCATAAAATAAACGCATCAAGATTTCAAGATTTTCTCTAGTAATTGTATTTGCAAGTTCCAATATTTCATCCTTTTTTACATTTTACTTTCTCAAATAGTATTTTTTAGATGAAATTATAGCAGGATTTATAAAAAAGAGATTCTACGATATAATCCTTTCTGGATAATATAGAAAATATAAGGAAGTCTCATTGAAACCTCGTTGCACTATAAAAGGTATACTCCAACAACTTCTCACCTACAGAAAAGAAGTAATATTAGGAAATATCATAGCTATACTGGCTACGCTACTAGTGGTACTGATACCACTTTTTATTCCTATACTTGTTGATGAGCTTCTATTGGGTAAAGACCATGGCTTCATTACATGGATAAGTACACATTTATTTACGTCAGATACCAAAGGGTATGTGTTTTTTGTTTTAGTGATTATTATAGTATTACGTATAGTAAGTACATTTTTATCAATATTTCAAACAAAGATATTTGTTTCCATATCAAAAAATATTACATATAAAATGAGGGCTTCACTCATTACGTATTTGAAGCGAGTATCACTGAAAGAATATGAGATGATGCGGGTTGGTGCGGTAACATCAAAGCTGGTGACTGATGTAGAGACGATAGACGGGTTTGTAAGTTCTACAATTTCAAAACTTATTGTTGCTGTATTGATGCTTTTGTTTTCTGCTTTTGTGCTTTTATGGATACATTGGCAATTGGCAATATTTATCCTTATCACTAATCCTATAGTAGTACTTTTTACAGTCAAGCTTGCTAGGAATATAGGAGAGTTAAAGAAAGAAGAGAATAAAGCTGTAGAACTTTTTCAGTCAAGCCTTACAGAAACCTTAGAGCTTTTTCACCAAATACGTGCAGCAAATAAAGAGGAGTATTTTTTTGAACAGAGTCGCAAAAAGGCAGAAGAGTTACGTACACATGCAGTAAATTATGGCTATAAAAGTGATCGTGCCTTAAAATACTCTTATCTGGTCTTTTTAGCAGGATATGAGATATTTAGGGCTGTGAGTATTTTAGCTGTAGCCTACTCAGACCTTTCTGTAGGATTGATGCTTGCAGTATTTTCATACCTCTGGGTCATGGTAACGCCTATACAGGATATTATCAATTTTCAATATGTACTCTCTACTGCAAGAGCAGCATGTAAACGAATAGAAAGCATTTATAAATTAGAACAAGAACCTCAAGTGTATGAAAAAGAAAATCCATTTACTACCCGCCATGCCATAGAGATAGAAATTAAAAATCTTAGTTTCTCTTATCAAAAAGATAAAAATATATTAACAAATATTAATATGCAGATACCTGAATCTTCCAAAGTTGCCATCGTTGGGGCAAGTGGATCGGGTAAGACCACGCTTTCTAATATTCTTGTAGGCTTTTATCCTGTGGATGTTGGGGAAATATTTTATGCAGGTGTATCAAATAAAGATTTACAACTTTCTACTATTCGAGAAAATATTCATCTTATCTTGCAACATCCTAAACTTTTTAATGATACAATGCTGTTCAACCTAACGTTAGGCAAAAGTTATAGTGATGAAAAAGTGCAAGATGCACTACGTATTGCGCAACTTGATGCTGTGATAGTAAATTTAGATTTGGGACTTGAAACGCTTGTGGGAAAAGATGGTATCAAGCTCAGTGGGGGACAGAGGCAAAGGGTTGCCATAGCAAGAATGATACTCTCTGACCCTAAAGTGGTCATTTTTGATGAATCAACTTCTGCTTTGGATGTGCATACAGAGCTTAAGCTTTTTGAAGCACTCAAAGACTTTTTACATGACAAAACGGTGATAACCATTGCACATAGGCTTAGTACTATCAAAAGTGCTGAGTATATATACGTGTTAGAAGATGGTTATGTAGTAGATAGTGGTTCTCCCAAAGAGCTACTTTCAAAAGATGAGAGTTATTTTAGCTCTATGATATAAAAGGAAATTTTTGGATATTTTTCAAGCAATAATCATAGGGATTATTGAAGGTTTTACAGAATTTTTACCTATCTCTTCTACAGGACATATGATAGTCGCTTCTGAATTTCTTGGTATTCCCCAAGATGCACTGACTAAGGCGTATGAAGTTATTATCCAATTTGCAGCTATACTTGCTGTTATGCTCATCTATAAAGAAAAACTTACCTTTAAAAAGATAGACCTTTGGGCTAAACTGATTCTGGCTTTTTTACCTTTAGCGATTGTAGGATTTATTTTTAAAGATCAAATCAAGTCACTTTTTAATGTAGAGACAGTTGCATGGATGTTTATCATTGGTGGGATTGTATTCCTGGTAGTAGAATACTTTTATAAAGAAAAAGAACATCATATTTCAGCAGTTGAAAATGTAAGCTATACGCAAGCTTTATGGGTGGGAGTGGCACAAATCTTTTCTCTTGTACCGGGAACAAGCAGAGCAGGGGCTACTATCATCGGTGGATTACTTACAGGGCTTGATAGAAAAACGTCTATGGAATTTTCATTCTTACTTGCAATTCCTGTAATGACTGCAGTGAGCGTATACGATTTGTTGAAGCATTATCAAGAATTTTCTGATGCAAACTGGATGGCATTCACAGTTGGCTTCGTGACAGCATTTATTGTGGCATATGCGACTATAAAACTTTTTTTAGTATTTATTCAACGCTTTACCTTTGTGGCATTTGGCATATACCGTATTGTTTTTGGCGTAATTTTATTGATGTTGATTTAGTGTAAATAGCTTTCATGATATTGTTGAATTTATAGAGTCTCATACATGAGTTTTTAGTAAGTTCAAAATGGTTTTGGACACATGATTTAAGGATAACTATGAAATTTACTGAGTTTAATTTCCACAAAGATATTGACAAGGGTGTGAGAATAGCAGGCTTCAAAGAGCCAAGCCCCATACAAGAAGAAGGTATACCCATTATTGCTGCGGGTTCTGATTTGGTAGGGCAAGCGCATACGGGTACGGGGAAAACAGCAGCATTTGGTTTACCGATGATGGATAAACTTGCTAAAGGTGAGATAGAAAGAGCATTGGTCATCACACCAACAAGAGAATTGGCTACACAGGTTGCAGATGAGCTCTATCATCTAGGAAGATTTGCAGGTATACGAACACTGACAGTATATGGGGGTGTAGGGTATGGGCGTCAGATAGCACTCATCCACAAGGGTGTTCAGATAGTAGTGGCCACACCAGGCAGACTGAAAGACCTTTACAAAAAAGGTAAAATTGATGTTTTTAATCCCGAGATAGTTGTGCTTGATGAAGCTGATGAAATGCTGGATATGGGTTTTTTAGATGAAATAAAAGAAATTTTTGAGTACATACCTCAAAATAGACAAACCTTACTTTTTTCAGCAACAATGCCAGAACCTATCAAAGATTTGGCAAATAATATTTTATATCAACCAGAATTTCTATCTGTCGTTGGTGATTCCGAGACGACAAATAATATAATAGATCAGCGTTACTATATGATTAATGAAAATCAAAGAGATGAAGCTATTGTAAAACTCTTAGAAACCGAAGAGACCAATAAATGTATTATATTTTGTCGTATGAAACGAGAAGTTGATAGATTAACAGAACATTTACAGGCATTAGGATTTAATGCAGCCGGTTTACATGGTGACCTGGAACAAAGAGATAGGGAAATGGTAATCAAAGCATATAGAAGATCTGAAACCAAGATTATGGTGGCTACGGATGTTGCGGCTAGAGGACTTGATGTTAAAGATGTTACACATGTATTTAATTATCACATACCTTTTGATCCGCAGTCATACGTACATCGTATTGGACGTACAGGACGTGCAGGGAAGAGTGGACAAGCGATTACACTTGTTACAACTGAAGAATTTCGGGAACTTCAGCGTATCCAGAAAGAAGTAGGTGCTGAGATGCGCTTGGCAACCATTCAAAATGGTGATGGACTAGATGACAGAGGTCGTGAATATCTAGCGGATCAGATAAGAGATATACATATACATAGTGATGCAGGGGAAATGTTAGCCTATATGGGTGAAATGGATAAAGATATACTTTTAGAAAAACTAATCTCTCAACTTATTGTACAAGAACAGAAGCATATAGGTTCTCAAATAGGTTTTGATCAAAAAACAGTGGATGAAATGATGCAAGGGTATATAGGTGAGCAAAAAGCTACTCGAAATAACAATCGTAAGAGAAAAAGAAGATAATACTTCTTTTTTAACTTCACACAAGCAAAAGTGTTTTAGAATTTGAACTACATACAAAAGTTGAAGAGAGGTGAGAATGGAAGATGTTAACTTAATACTTGAAAGTCTCAAGTTTATGGTGTTAGGAATGATGGTAGTATTTTTATTTTTAACTATACTTGTAGTCGTTGTAAATCTTCAGGCAAAGATAATAAAGAAATTTTTCCCTGAAGAGAGTCCTGTTTTACCCACTCCTTTAGAGGGAACTGACGAAGCACAGAGAGTAGCAGCCATAATAGCCGCTGTCACAGAATTTCGTAAAAAACAATAATCACAATAAGGTATTTAAATGGCTAAAAAATATATTGATATAATGGATACAACTTTTAGGGACGGATTTCAATCTGTCTTTGGAGGTCGTGTTCTTATGGATGATTTTTTTCCTGCAGTTGAAGCAGCAAAAAAAGCAGGGATTAATCACTTCGAATTTGGTGGTGGGGCAAGATTTCAATCACTTTATTTTTATTTGCAAGAAGATGCATTTGAAATGATGGATGGTTTTAGAGAGATTGTAGGACCTGATGCAAACCTGCAGGTTCTTTCACGTGGTATTAACACAGTGATGCTTGATACAGGAAGTCGAGAGATGATTGATCTCTTTGCTAAAATGTTTAAAAAACACGGTACGACCACCGTACGTAACTTTGATGCACTGAATGATGTAAATAACTTGGCATTTTCTGCAGAAATGATTAAAAAACATGGTTTAGATCATGAAGTTGTTGTTACGATGATGGATTTACCTCCTGGTTGTCAGGGTGCACATGATGTCGCATTTTATGAGAAAACACTGAGAAATATTTTAGATTCAGGTATTGCATTTGACTCTGTTTGTTTTAAAGATGCTTCTGGAACAGCAAACCCTCATAAAGTATATGAGACAATTTCCATGGCAAGAAAACTTCTTGGTGACTCTGTACATCTTAGACTTCATACGCATGAGACAGCAGGTGTTTCAGTTGCAGCATATCTTGCAGCACTTGATGCAGGAGCCAATGGTATCGATATGGCAGCATCGCCAGTGAGTGGGGGGACATCCCAACCTGATATCTTAACAATGTTACATGCAACAAAAGGTACAGACTATAATCTCGGTGATCTTAAACTTGATAAAATCCTTAAGTATGAAGAGAGACTAAAAGAGTGTCTTTCTGAATATATGATTCCACCTGAAGCCACTCAGGTTTCTCCATTGATTCCTTTCTCTCCTATGCCAGGTGGTGCATTGACAGCCAATACACAAATGATGAGAGACTCTGGCGATTTAGGTAAGTTTGATGAAGTTATTGCTGCGATGAAAGAGGTTGTTGAGCGTGGTGGATATGGTACATCTGTGACACCTGTAAGTCAATTTTATTGGCAACAAGCTTATGCAAACGTTATGTTTGGTCCATGGAAACAAATCGCTCCAGGTTATGGACGAATGGTTCTTGGTTACTTTGGAAAGACACCTGTAGAAGCAGATAAAGAGATTATAGAGCTTGCAGCACAAAAGTTGAAACTTGAACCAACAACAGAAAATCCTTTGGATATTGCTGATAGAGATGAAAATAAATCTATTGCACATTGGACTAAAGTGTTAGAAGAAGAAGGTTTGGAAGCAACAGATGAAAATATTTTCATTGCTGGAGCTTGTGACCAAAAAGGTATTGCGTTCTTGAAGGGTGAAGGCCCTCTTATGGTAAGAAAAGGTAAAGATAATAATTCTAATAGTGGAGATGGAGATAAAGATATGGCAGGAAATTATACAGTAGTAGTAGATGGTAAACAATATAGTGTACAGGTAGCTGAAGGTGAAGGTGATATTCAGATTACACCATCAACAACAGTAAATGCAGTTGCGGAAGCTGCTGCACCTACAGTGCTAGCTGCGGGTGCAGGGTCGGTGGAAATTAATTCTCAAACGCCAGGTAATGTATGGAAAATACTTAAAAACCCAGGTGATACAGTTGCAGAAGGTGACATCATTATGATTCTTGAAGCAATGAAAATGGAAATTGATATTGCAGCACCTCAAGCAGGTAAAATTGTATCTATTAACGTTAATGTAAATGATTCGGTTGCAGATGCACAACTACTAGCCACAATGGAGTAATTATGAAGCTAAAACATCTTTTACTTTCATTGTTGTTTGCTTTTTCAGCACTCACTTTGACAGTGCAAGCATCTACAAGTGATGCTCCCCCCGCACCTATTGAAGAAGTAGAAAAAGAATATAAAGCAAAAACAATTAATGAACTCTTATCAAGTTTTTGGGAAACAACAGGTATCAATGCAATAGCAGACATAAATGATGGGGAAAGAACATCTGAACCTAAAGGGCCTGCATATGAGCGTGAGATGGATTGGTTTGAATCATCACTTGGTCGTATTATGATGATAATTATTGTACTTTTCCTCTTCTATTTAGCGATTGCTAAGAACTTTGAACCTTTGTTATTGATTCCCATCGCATTTGGTGGTTTGCTAGCCAACATTCCTTTAGCAGGTATGGGTGGAGAACATGGTATGCTTGGTATTATTTACACTATGGGTATAGCCAATGAGTTTTTCCCTTTACTTATTTTTATGGGTGTGGGTGCAATGACAGACTTTGGACCACTTTTAGCCAATCCTAAAACAGCACTACTTGGTGGCGCTGCTCAGTTTGGTATTTTTGGTTCATTGGTTGGTGCAGTAGCAATAGGTTTCTCTTTACAAGATGCATCTGCAATTAGTATTATTGGAGGTGCAGATGGACCAACATCTATTTTTATTGCCAATAGACTAGCCCCAGATATGCTTGGAGCCATTGCCGTTGCAGCATATTCATATATGGCGTTGGTGCCTGTAATACAACCGCCAATAATGAAACTATTAACCACAGAAGAAGAACGTAAAATTGTGATGAAAACTGGTAGAAAAGTGCATAGACTTGAAAAACTTTTCTTTCCTATCATTGTCTTGATGCTTACAATTTTAATTCTTCCAGAGTCTGCACCACTTATCGGTGCATTTACATTTGGTAATTTTGCAAAAGAATCTGGTGTGGTTGATAGACTTTCCAATGAGATGCAAAATTCATTGATTAATATAGTCACTATCTTTCTTGGTCTTGGAGTTGGGTCAAAGCTTGCTGCAGATAAGTTTCTTGTTGCAGAGACTATGGGTATTATGGTGATAGGACTTCTCGCCTTTTCAGCGGGTACTGCAGTCGGTGTTCTTATGGCAAAGCTTATGAATAAGTTTTCTAAAGATCCTATTAACCCATTGATTGGAGCAGCAGGAGTATCCGCTGTACCGATGTCAGCAAGGGTTGTATCAAAGGTTGGCTCAGATGCCAAACCAGGTAATATCTTGCTTATGCATGCTATGGGTCCCAATGTGGCAGGTGTAATTGGTTCTGCAGTTGCAGCTGGTGTGCTGTTATCGATATTTAAATAAATTTAAAGGGGAAAGTGATATAGTTTTACTTTCTCCTTTAATGTCATAAAGTATAAGTCAAAAAATATTGTTTTTCTGACTCATGCTTTAGCATTGAAATTTTATATGTACAAAGAGGATACAATGAGTACCAAAACGCCCAACGGACTTGAAAAACTAGGTTTAAATAACATTGGTGATGTTTATTACAACTTGAGTTATGATGAGTTACAAGCGCACGAAGTAAAGAGTGGAGAGTGTAAAATCTCTACATCGGGTACAGCTATGTGTGATACAGGTATCTTCACAGGACGTAGTCCTAAAGATAAGTATTTTGTAGACCAGGAACCTTCAAATAAATATATTGCCTGGGGTGATGTAAATGCAAAAATAGATAAAAAAATCTATGAAGAACTTCTTGATGTTACACTCACTCAGCTTTCAGGTAAAAATATCTATGTAACTGATGTATTTGCAGGAGCAAGTGATGCGAGTAAACGCTCTGTCCGTTTCATTTCTGAAGTAGCATGGCAAGCACATTTTGTCAAAAATATGTTTATCCGTCCTACTGAAGCAGAACTAGAAAATTTTGAACCAGATTTTACAGTATATAATGCATGTAAGACAGTGGATGAGAAATACAAAGAACATGGGTTAAACTCAGATGTTTTTGTTGTATTCAATATAGAAGATAATACTTCTATTATTGGGGGTACTTGGTACGGCGGAGAGATGAAGAAAGGTATTTTTTCTATGATGAATTACTGGCTTCCTCTTGAAGGTAAACTTTCTATGCATTGTTCTGCAAATGTAGGCAAAGAAGAAGATGTATGTCTTTTCTTTGGACTTTCAGGTACAGGGAAAACAACTCTTTCTACCGATCCACATAGAGCACTTATTGGTGATGATGAACATGGTTGGGATGAACATGGTGTTTTCAACTTTGAAGGTGGTTGTTATGCAAAAGTGATTAACCTTGATGAAAAATCAGAACCAGAAATTTATGGGGCTATTATAAAAGATGCTCTGCTTGAAAATGTGGTTTGTGATGATAAAGGTTTAGTTGATTATACGGATGGTACAAAAACAGAAAATACACGTGTTTCTTATCCTATTGAGCATATTGAGAACCATAAAAAAGATTTACAAGCGGGACATCCTAACAATATTATTTTTCTTTCAGCAGATGCTTTTGGTGTCTTACCACCAGTTTCTAAACTTACAAAAGAACAAGCAATGTACTATTTTCTTTCTGGGTATACAGCTAAGGTTGCTGGAACTGAAAGAGGTATTACTGAACCAGTTGCCACATTCTCAGCTTGTTTTGGGGAAGCTTTCTTACCATTACATCCGACTGTTTATGCAAAACTGCTTGGTGAAAAAATAGATGAGCATAATGTGAATGTTTATTTGGTAAATACAGGTTGGACAGGTGGTCCTTATGGTACAGGTAAACGTATGAGTATTAAAAATACAAGAGCATGTATCGATGGTATTTTGTCTGGTGCTATAAATACAGTTGAATTTGAAACACTTGATACCTTTAATCTTCAAATACCTAAGACACTAGAAGGTGTTGAAACCGCTGTATTAAACCCTCGTAATACTTGGGAGAATAAAAATGAATACGATGCTATGCTTGCTAAACTTGCAGGCATGTTTCAGGAAAACTTCCACCGTTATGATGGTAATGGTGGAGAATTTGACTTTGCATCAGCAGGGCCTCAACTTTAAATGAGTGACTTCATTACTGGAGTCACTCTTCTCTAATATAATCTTAAGTAATTTTTACTATAATCCGTATAAATTACAATAATGGAGCATATTATGGATGTAAATAAATTGAGAGCAACTTGTAGACCAATTAGAATCATTGTCGGTTTGTCAGCGATAAGTTATGCCGTATATTCTGGAAACCAATGGTTTTATTTAGGTGTTATCCCACTTATTGCTGGAATTGCAAACTTTTGTCCCGCATGTATTATTACAAAAAAGTGTGATGTAGAGACAAAATAACATGAGGAAGAGTGATTACTCTTCTTCAAGCCTATACAACTTTCCTTACATCTTCAACTTAATCAAGTATAATTTCAAAAATAACTTCATCATAGGAGAATGATATGGATAACCTTACTGAATATTTAAATACCCATTCTCATGATGAATTACACCCTTCAGAAATAGCAAATCTACTAAAAGATCTCAATGAGAAAAATTTTACCAAAGCAGTACAATTTATACCTAAAGAACTTATTGCTGATGTTGCTTTAGAATTACCAGATAGATATTTTGAGGATGTTTTAGAATCATTTTCGCCTCAAGAGATAGCAGAATCAGTATCTGAACTTGAGTCAGATGATCAAACAGACTTTATTCAAGAACTCGAAGAGATTGATAGCCAAATGGCAAAAGAGGTGTTTGATGAGCTTGATGTAGAAGACCAGGCAGATATACTTCAGCTGAAACAGTATGAAGATGATGAAGCCGGTGCATATATGCAAATAGAGGTTTATACTGCTGGTTTAGAACAAAATGTATATGATGTCATCCAAGACTTTGCAAAGTTACGTAAACAAAATGAACTTGAGAATGTCAATTATCTTTTTGTAACAGATAAAGAAAAGAAATTAAAGTATGGCATAGGGTTGGACAATTTATTGGTATTTGATTTTAATAAAACATTAAAAGAAAACATTGAGCAGTTTCCAGATAAGTTCAAGCCAGTCAGTGTAAATGATCATGATGATATTTCTGATGTTGTCCAAAAATTTCAAGAGTACGACTTGAGTTCAATACCCGTAGTAGACGATGAAGATGTTTTACTTGGAAGAATTACCTCAGATGATATTTATGATATCATCAATGAACAGGCAACAGATCAGATGTTTAATCTTGCGGGGGTAAATGACGATGCTGAAGATGATGAAGATATTTTTAAGGCGGGTAAAGCACGGGCTGTTTGGCTCTTTGTAAACTTAATGACTGCGATAGCAGCCTCTTTGGTGATTGGAATTTTTGAAGAGACTTTACAAAGTATTGTTGCTTTGGCAATCTTAATGCCTATTGTAGCGTCCATGGGCGGTAATGCGGGAACACAAAGTCTCACTGTTGTAGTACGTCAATTGGCACTTGGTGACATTGCCAAACATGATGCTTTTCGCACGATTAAGAAGGAAGTTTTACTTTCACTTGTAAATGGACTCTTTTTCGCTATAATCATGGGTATAATAGCCTCTATATGGTTTGATAAAGGGATGCTGGGTATTGTTATAGCACTTTCTATGATTATCAATCTCCTTTCGGCTGGTTTTTTTGGGTCGATGGTACCACTTTTTTTAAAAAAGATGGATGTTGATCCAGCTATAGGAAGTACGGTTATACTCACAACAGTAACAGATATAGTTGGTTTTTTTAGTTTCTTGGGTTTAGCAACCCTCATTTTATTATAAGGGTTTTATTAGTCAAATGGACTTGTTAATTTTATATTTTTTGGCCGCGGTAATCATCTCATTTATATGTTCAGTGTTAGAATCAGTTTTACTGTCAGTGAATATGCCTTATATTTCAGTACTTGAAAAAGAACGTCCAAAAGTAGGACAATTACTTAAATCACATAAAACAAATATTCATAAATCTATTGCTTCAATACTCATCTTAAATACCATTGCAAATACTTTGGGTGCTGCGGCAGTTGGAGCACAAGCAGAAAGTATTTATGGCACGGGAGCGGTTTTTTATGTTTCTATTGTACTTACTTTTGCTATATTGTTTTTATCTGAAATTATCCCTAAAACGATTGGGGCAACATATTGGAAAAATCTAGCACCCACAGCAGCATATACAATACGTTTTTTTATCTGGATAACGTATCCTCTTATACTTATGACTATGTTTGTTACAAAGCGTATTAACAAAGATGATGAAGGTATGAGTTTGAGTAGAGAAGAACTTATTGAGAGTACACTTATGAGTGAAGATGAAGGTGTGCTTGATGAAAAAGAATCGGATGTTATTGAAAATATTTTACTTTTGGATAAGATCAAAATAGAAGAAATCCTTACCCCAAGAACAGTTGTTTTTGCACTGGATGGTAGTCGAAGTATCAAAGATATTATAAAGAGTGAACCCGCTATTTTTAAATTTTCCCGTGTCCCTGTATTTGATGGTGATATTGAAAATATTACGGGTATGGTAATGACTAAAAAAATCTTTAAACAAGCACTCGAAGATGAAAATGTAATGTTAAAAAGTATACAAAAAGACATTTATAAGATAAATGAAAATATCCCTGTATCCTTAGCATTAGACCTGTTTATCAAGAAAAAAGAGCACATGTTTTTAGTGCTTGATTCGTATGATCAGACAGAAGGTATTGTGACACTTGAAGACTGTGTAGAGACCATACTTGGAGTAGAAATAGTAGATGAAAGTGACAGTGATGCAGACATGCGTGAAGTGGCAAAGCTAAAGATGCGTATGCAAAGAAGAATTGAAGAGAAATCCAAGTCTAAAGTTTCATAATATATGAGCACATTTACATGTAAATCATATTACTTTAGGTTTTGTTAATTTTTAAAAACTATAATACTAAAAAAGGAGATGAAATGTCTTATACATTAATACACAATAGTGATAACAATCAATACGAGTACCAAATAGAGGGTCATATAGCAAAGATACAATATGAAGTTATCGATGGAAAATACCACTTAACTCACACGATTGTACCGAAAGAATTAGGTGGAAGAGGGATAGCCAAAGCTTTAACGAAAGATGTTTTAACGGCATTACAGTCTGATGGTAAAAAAGCAGTTGCGGGTTGTTCTTTTATTGTAAAATATAAAGAAAACAATCCTGAGTGGAATGCACTTTTTGAATAAAATAAACTATGAATAATGTAAGGTACCAGTGTGGCAACAGATCAAAAAGAAAGTAAGCACACATCACTCGCCACACTCGGACTGAGTCAAGAGATACTCAAGGCCTTAAAAGAAAAAGGTTATGAATCAGCCACACCTATACAAAAAGCACTTATACCTACTATGTTTACACGGTCTGACATTATGGCAGGGGCGCAGACAGGAACAGGCAAAACTGCAGGCTTTTCTTTGCCTATACTTCAAGAACTTACACGAAACTTTGTTGAAGGACAGCATTACCCCAAAGCTATTATACTTGTACCTACCAGAGAATTGGCTAAGCAGGTCCACGCTTCAGTAGAAGCATATGGTAAATATCTCCCACTAAAAAGCATTGTATTATATGGTGGAGCAAATCTTACTTCACAGGTCAACAGGCTTAAGGCGGGGGTTGATATCATCGTGGCGACTTCTGGAAGACTACTAGAGCATATACATCAAAAAAATGTTAATGTTGAGAGTGTTGACTACCTTGTACTGGATGAAGCAGATACGATTCTTGACATGGGTTTTGTACATGAAGTGAGTAAAATACTCTCTTTTTTACCACAGCGTCGCCAAAATATACTCATATCCGCTACACTTTCTGGTTCGGTCAAACGCTTAGCAGAGCAGATACTGACTAAGCCTAAACTCATAGAGGTCGACAGCATGGGAACTTCAGCACATATGGTGGAACAGATAGTCTATCCTGTAGATAAAACAAAGAAGTCTGAGCTTCTTTCTTATATCATAGGTTCTCGAAACTACCAGCAGGTTTTAGTCTTTGTACGTAAAAAAGAGTTAGCAGATGAAGTTACTCAAGAACTCATCTTTTCTGGACTTAAAAGTGCTGTCATACATGGAGGAAAAAGTTCAGGTGAACGTACGCGTGCATTGGAAGGCTTTAAAGAAAGCAAGATACGTGTACTTGTAGCTACAGACATCGCAGCACGTGGATTAGATATACCCAACTTAGCTGTAGTCATAAACTATGATATACCACATGTCACAGGAGACTACATACATCGCATAGGACGTACAGGAAGAGCAGGTGCTAAAGGACTAGCCATTACGCTTATTGCACCCACAGAAATGGTTGCACTAAAAGATGTAGAAAAGCTTATGGGTAAAGCTATACTTCAAGAAAAACTAGAGGGTTATGCACCTAAAGAGGAAGTCATTCAGAAAGGTGCACGGAAAAAGCCAAATGAAGTAAAGAGGGCTGATGGTGCTTTTGGTAAAAAAAAGAAAAAATCTAGCACTTTCTCAAATACTAAAAAGCGTAAAACTACCAAGCGTGATGGATTTAAAGTGTATGATGCTGCGAAGCTTAAGGATGATAAAAAATCTAAAAAGCGTGGTAGAGGTTGCCGATAATATTTGACTTTAGTTTCTTGTTGTGTCATAGCTTTATAGGTATTTGATAAGTAAACTATATTTTGTTGGATTTACATACAATACACTTTAAAGCAAATAAAGGATAGGGTGAACATCTCAAGAGAAGGACGATGTATGAAAGAAAGAGAACAAAATGCACGGGCGGTGAAAACGCTTAACGATATAGCACAGTTAGCAGATTACTCATTTATGGATACGCTTAACTGCGACCCTGAAGCTAAAGTGAACGGTGTTGACCACGCACCAAGGCAAGTCTTTACTGGGCACTATGTCCCTGTAAATCCAACACCCATACAAGACCCAGAGTATATTGTACACAGTAAGAATTTATTTCATGAATTAGGCTTTGTCGATAGCCTTGCCAAATCGGATGACTTCATCCGTATGTTTTCAGGAGATTTAACCCATCTACCAAAGCCTATGCGAAAAGTTGGTTGGGCAACGGGGTATGCCCTTTCCATTTATGGAACAGAATACTATCAGCAATGCCCCTTTGGTACGGGCAATGGGTATGGTGATGGTCGTGCAATTTCTATTCTTGAGGCTGTGATAAATGGTCACCGCTGGGAAATGCAGCTCAAAGGTGCTGGTCAGACGCCATACTGCCGTGGTGCTGATGGTCGTGCAGTCTTACGATCGAGTATTCGAGAGTTTTTAGCACAAGAACATATGCATGCACTTGGCATACCAACATCTCGCTCTTTGTGTTTGTTCACTTCAAAAACCCAGAAAGTGAAGCGACCATGGTATACACAAGGGTCATATTCAAAGGATCCTGAAGTTATGATAGATGAAGCAGTCGCTATCTCGACGCGAGTTGCACCTTCTTTTATACGGGTGGGACAAATAGAACTTTTCGCTCGCCGTGCCCGTAAAAATGAGCATCCAAAAGCGATGGAGGAGTTGGAGAAGATTGTATTACACTTGATTGATCGTGAATACAGTGAGGTGATTGACCATGATTTAAGTATACAAGACAAAGTTCTGTTACTCGCATACGAGTTCCGAACTCGCCTTACATCACTGGTGGCAAACTGGATACGTGTTGGTTACTGTCAAGGAAATTTTAATAGCGATAACTGTGCAGCAGGTGGTTTCACACTTGACTATGGACCTTTTGGGTTTTGTGAGTTATTTGACCCTGAGTATCAGCCATGGACAGGTGGGGGAAAACACTTTTCATTTTTAAATCAGCCTAATGCTGCAGAACGTAACTTTTTTGTGTTTTGTACAGCTTTACACCCTTTGTTGAAGTCAGATGAAAATGCTCTTGCTAAGTTAGATAAAATCCGTAATGACTTTTCTGCAGTTATGCAGATAGAAATGAAGCAAATGTGGGCTTCTAAGCTCGGATTTGACACGTATGATGCAACACTGTTTCGAGAACTAGCAATGCTTATGGTGAAAACTTCTGTCGATTATACTATCTTCTTTCGTGAACTTTCACAGATACCAGATGAGATTGAAACACTTAAAAAAAGCTTCTATACGGACATAGCAGCTAAGGAAGGACTTGAAAAAAGCTGGTCAGAGTGGCTGGTAAAATGGAAAGTACATGTGAATGCTACTTCGCCCAAATCCCGTAGAAAACTTTCACAACGCATGAAGCTTGTCAACCCAAAATATACGCTAAGAGAGTGGCATCTTGTACCTGCATATCAGCAAGCCTCAAAGGGTGACTACTCTCTCATAAAAGAGATGCAGGAAGTTATGACAGAGCCATACGCTGAGCAGTCTAAAGACGTGGAGGAGAAATACTATAGTCTAAAGCCATCTGAACTTTTTAAAGTAGGGGGCATCTCTCACATCAGCTGTTCATCTTGATTTTTCTCATCTGAATTATGCGTTAAAAGTCTATTTGTACTTCTTTTGTTTTTTGGATATAAAGAAAGGTATTGGTAAGTGCAAATTGATCTACATCTTCTATGTCGCCATCTTCATAGTTATCCAAATAGTCAAAACCCGCTAGTTCTTCGTTTTTCACTTTTTTCAAGTAGACAATGTAGATGAGTAAATCCGCCAAATCACTTATGGGGATGTCGTCACGAAATTCTTTATCAAAGGTTTCTATGTAGGTATCACGTATATCTTCATTGCTCATAAAAAGTACCCAAAGTATGATGTTGTCTATCTTTTGGGGTGCATTCACTTTCTGTATAAAGCTATCGTAGAGTTCTTTATTTTGAGCTATTTCATCAATCTGCGTGTTGGCCTGTACAACTAAGGCATTGATTCTTTCGTCGCTTAGTTTTTCATTTTTATAACCATCTAATGCCGACCCTGCTATTTGAAATGTATTCATTGTTTCTCTTTTCTGTTTATGTATGTTATTATGGCAAGATATTCTAAAATTCTATTGAGGACTTACAAATAATGAGAAATTCACCTTTAAAAATAAGGTTTAGTTTGTACGTTTAAATATAATATTTTTATGTAGTTAAAGTTGGTTAATCTGTTTTGTTAGTATCTGATTTCTTAATAGTTTTTGTAATAATAACTCTTCAATATTTTGTCTTGAATCAAAAATAGCCATAACATAAATAGTGTCATTTTCAATTTTATACATAACTCTGTAAGGCTGTGTAATCAGTTCTCTATAAATAGTTATACCTTCTTTTAGAAGTTCGGGAACTACTCTACCTCTTAAAGGAAAAAAGTTGCTAGATTGTGCTTTTTCTTTTATTTGCCCATAAACTTTTCTTGCAGTAATTAAACTATCTTTTTTGATATAATCAACAATATTTAAAAGGTCTTCTTTCGCATTTAAAGTCCATTGAAACTTATAAATTTCACTCATTTACTAAGGAGTTCTTCAACAGAGCTAAAAACATCTTCTTCACTATGAAGATTTCCACTTCTTATATCTTCTTCTGCAAATGAAAGAAGCTTCATTATAGCAAGAGCATTTTTCATATCTTCATAACTCTTTGGATCTTGTATAACAGCCTTAGCTTCACCATTTTGTGTGATTATCATAGGCCTGTGAGTTTCATTGATATATTTTAGAACATCAGCTGCTCTACTTTTTAAGTAGGTAACAGGCTTTATATCATTTACAATTTGCATAAAATCTCCTTCAGTCCTTTTATTGTACCAAATTAAGACTTAACGTGCAATGTGATGCTAACGATTGAGTTGATAAATATTTTGTTATGCATTTTAAAATTCAAACTTTGCATCAACGATGTTTCCTTTCCAAAATAGCCACCATCCATCCGGAAGATACCAACCAACTTCTCCTTTAGTCGGTATTTTTATACCATCAAATTCTCTATAGTCACTAAAATGACCTTCCCACGGGTATTTAATGTACTTATCTCCAAATTTTCCATATCGGTCTTTTGTATATACCCCGATGATTTCATCATCACTATTGAATATGAATACTACAGCTATCGAAATATTGGATTTTGTGAAATGTGCTATGGCCTTTTTTTCATTTACTGCTTCCCATGTTACGCCTGATTGGGGAAGTAGTGCTGTAGGATGCCATACGGCTTCAGCCAAATAACGATATAAAGTACCCGAATTTAATTCTAATTTATCCTCATCACTGCCTATTGGCAATACTGACATCAAATAGACACTACCGGCACCAATACCATTTAGAAGTGAATCTATCACTCTTACATGTAAAAGTGGCATAATATTAATGGGTCTAGACTAGAACAGAGGGTATAAAGTGCAAAGAAAGTACCATTATACCGATGAAAAACAAGTATATAAAAGTTGCGAAGATTTCAGAGGCTAAATTTAGACTCATTGTAAAGTGTTTTTCTAA
>JALSHU010000045.1 GCA_026982075.1 Sulfurovum sp.
CTCTATGGCATCAATGCTTACTAGTGCATCACCTTTTTTAACCTTTTGTGACTCACTCACATGTACCTTTTTCACATACCCTGCAAGTTTGGTAGAGAGTTTGATGCTCTTGTCCGAGACTATCTGAGCCAAATACCCTTCTGTGTGTTTCAATGTACCTTGTACACCATGCACAACAGGCACACTGACTGCTGTGGCCGAGGGGAGTGCTTCGTTGGCTACTTCTGATTTACGTGTTTCTAGTAAACCTTTACCTTTAATAGCCAGTATTACTACTGCCAACACTACTACAGTACTTATGATTAAGTTTTTATTTTTCATTTTCTCACCCCTTTTTCCAGTAAATAATCTAAATAATATTTACTCTTTTGATAGTTATACTTACTCTCAATGACTTTTGCGCGTATAAGTTGTGTTTGTCCCTTCACCAAAAGCAAATCATTCAAGGTAGAAACATCATTTTCATAACGTACTTGTTCTATCTTCTCACTTTTTTGGCTGAGTCTAAACTGTACCTTGTTGCCCATATACTTTGCATAACTCTGCTTTACTTTAGAAATACCTTGTGTCAGTAATTTCCGCAAATCTAAAAGTGTTTGTTCCTTGTTAAATATAGCTTCCATCTTTTCAATTTTAGCTTGTTGCACAGCCAAATCTCTCTTTCCAAAGTCAACTAAGTTCCACTTTACATTAATGCCAGCTTGCCAAAGTGTTTCATTGTCCCAATTATCTGTTGCAAGGTCTTGTCCATAATTTTTACCTACAAAACTCGAAAAATTCACTTGAGGTAACTTTAATGCTTGACTTTTAGAGATAACTTTATCCGCCTTTCTTAAAGCCATCTCTTCTACTTCTACCTTTGCTAGCTGTGTACTTTGTGCATAAAGTCTCTCTATCGAATAAGAAGGTTTATTGAGTTTAATCTTTATCGCTTTGAACGTATCCACTTTTTTCCCTACCAGTGAAGCAAGTGTAGCTTTGGTGATAGATATATTGGTTTTTAATATCTCTACCTGTGTCTTTGCATCTTGGGCATTTGCCTGTGCTTTAAGTAAATCTATCTTTGCCTTTTTCCCAAGTTTCACCTCATACGCAATCTGTTTGGTCAAAGTATATAAAGCTGTGCTGTATGTTTGTTGTGCCTTCAAAATCTCTTTTTGTGCCAGTATCGAAAGATATAAAGAGCGAATGTTATAGATGAGTTGTTCTTTAGTAAGTCTCATCTTCACCTCAGCCATCTGCTTGGCAAGAGTACTTATCTCTATTTGTCTTGTTTGTGCAAATCCTGTAAAAAGTGGGACAGTATAACTCGCCCCTGCATAAAAAATATCTTGAGATGTGGTAATAGGTACTCCCGCACCTAAAGCCCCTGGTGTCAATGGGGCTAGTGTACGGGCAGTGTTGTAGTGCGTATAGTCCGATATAAGATTCAATTCACCAAATTGTTGAACCTTACTCTCTTGGCGTTTTATTTCAGACAATTCTGCTTGAGCTTGACTCTGTTTAATCACGATACTATGTCTTATAGCATAATGAATAAGCCCATCTAATGTATCACACCATAGTGATACCGAGAAAAAAACTAACCCAAAAATATATTTCATCTTATACTCCCATAATCATATGGAAGAAGAGTATCACAGTAACATGGACGTAAAGTGAATTTATACCCTAATCCTTATTCCCAAAATGGTAGTAAAAAACCTACTTGTTCTTCTGTCAATATCGCTGTCGTTTGGGCAATACATTTTAGGTGTACCCTGCTTGCTTCCATCTTGAGTGTAGCGATTTTTTCCAATGTTTTTTCTATACTTTTTGGGTCTTCTCGGTCTATCATGGCTTCTACTATCTCATCTTCAAGAGGGTTAAGTTGTTTTTTGATGTATTTGACAGCTTGAAGTGTCTCTTTTCGAACTACAAGAAGTTTCTCTTTTTGCTCTTTTGAAAGTCCTAATCCTGCTTTATCCCAATTTTGTATAAGTAGTTTAGTCATATGAGGTAAACCTTCTTTATTAACTAGGAAGGGAGAAGTTTGCAATGCTTTCATTTTATCATTTGTTAACATTTCTTTAATCATCACAACAAATTTTGGATGTGGATACTGTGCCAACATCTCTGTAGCGATAAGAACCAACTCTTCTTTCTTGACATTCCCTTTTTGTGAAGGCATAACGCCATACTTGGCTACTTTATTAGACTCACACACTGACTTGGAGATATCAGGATTGAATACATAGTCCACAATAAAATCTTTTTTCTTCTTCTCCTCTTTCATAGCCAAGTTAATGTGAAATACCACTGCATCCATAGCAGGAGCCTTCAATGTAGGTATTTGATGAAACTCTGGAGTCTCAAGCATATGACAAGAAGCACATTTTTTTTCTAAAAGTGCTACACCTGTTGATGCGAGAGTCATTGCGGTGGTGCTTGCTAAAAGTAAAAGTATTTTTTTCACTGTGAATTCCTTAAGTCTGATATACCAAATCATAACTTTCCTACGTTAATTTACTGTGAACTTCTCTCCAAGATCATATTCTTCTTTATGTCATACTTCTGGATATAAGCACGTATATATTGCACTAAATCTTTATTTTGTCTATTCAGCACCTTTTTCATCGGGAACTTCAAAAAAAACTGTGGTGGCATGATTGAACTATGTTGATTTGGATTCTTGAGATACTGTAGCATTGCTTCTTCTATCCGATTTGAAGTACTATACTTCATCAAATATCTCTTATAAATAAGCCTGTCTGGTATCTGATTGGATTGATGACAGGTAAGACAATTTTGTTCCAAATTGATAGGCTCGGCATAGATACTTACCATCATCACAACCATTATCATTATTTTGACCATCTAATATATACCTCCGTTCCTCTATTCTCTACAGACTGTATGTCTAAATCAAAACCATAACTTTCACATACTTGACTCACGATATGCAAACCTATGCCAAAGCCCCCTTCACTTTTATTTGCACGCTTAAAACGATGTAAGATTTGTTTTAACTCTTGTGTTTTTATTCCAATACCCGTATCGTGCACTGTCATACCTTCTTTAGTTAAACTAACTTCCAATAGCCCTTGTGGTTTATTATATTTAATCGCATTAGAGAGCAAGTTGTCTATGAGTCGTAATGCATCATTTTTATCAATTCTCAACACTATATCTTGGGTGATACTTTGCAATACATTTATCTTTTTAGCTTCTATCATAGCGGTAAAATATACCAATCGTTCCGCAATAAGTTCTGAAATATTGACATTTACCATGGTACGATGATATTGATGGTTAAGATTCAGGTAGGTTAAGTCATCATAAATACGACTCAATGTTTTTGAAGCAATCTCTATACGCTTTAATTCACAATTGTTTTCTTCATATTTACCAAATGTTTCTATCATCTCAATATTGGTGAGTATTGTACTTATGGGTGTGTTTAGTTCATGCGTGGTATCTTGTATAAAATGGTTCATTTTTTCCAATGATTCTCTCATAGGTGCCACAAATAAGTGTCCTAAGAGATAGGCTAAGGTAGCAAAAAATAGACCTGCTAATAACATAAATAAAAATACATTTTTTTGTAAAGTGATAATAGGTGTATAGTCAATTTTTTTACTTGTGACTATATACGCTGCACCTAGATAATATGGCTCCATTTTTGCCCTATAGTACAAATGATTAGACTCTTCTAATCCAAAAGGATGTCTAGCATCATACGTACCAAAAATATACCTTTTATCTAAATCATAAATAGCAGATTTTATTTGATTATTGACAGGGTAGACTAGTATCTGTTCATTAGATTGATGTAATATTCTTAATTTGGATTTTAAAACTTCTGCTTCATATTTCAACATCTCTTTTTGCTTATCCAATAACTGATGTTTAGAAAAGCTATAAAATATCCATGAAGCAAGTCCAAAGAGCAACAATGTTGAAAAAAGATAAATCACCAAGAAACGTACTAAACTTCTTTTCTCACTAGGTAACAAACCGATATCCTACGTTTTTAATGGTCTCTATTTTTTCTTTACCTATTACTGCACGTATTCGTTTAATGTAGGTTCGTAAGGAACCTGAACTTGGCGACTCATCATATGTCCAGAGTGTGTTGTTGATGGTTTCATAATTTATTAGTTCATTTGGATGTTTCAAAAAGAGTGAGAGCAAGGTAAATTCTTTCGTTTTAAGGGGTATTTTTTTTCCATTTTGTATCAAAATAAGTTCTTTTGTATCAAAAAAAAGTCCCTCTTCTAAAAAAATTTTATCTCTATGGGTTCCAAATGTACGCTTAAGCAGTGACTCTACCCGCACCAACAACTCCTTCAGAGAAAAAGGTTTCCGAATATAATCATCACACCCTACCGCAAACCCTTTTTCGACATCTGCTACACTGTTTAAAGACGTAATAAAAATAGTAGGTGTTTCTTTACCTTCTGCACGGACATGTTTTAAAACATCGAAACCATTCATCAGAGGTACTTTTACATCTAAAAGCATTAAATCTATACATTTTTCATAAACAATCTCTTCTGCTTGATACCCATCATATGCCACATGAACATTATAACCCTTCATTTCAAGAAATTGCTTCACTGTATCGCTAAGTTGTATATCATCTTCTAGTAACAAAATACTTGATGGCATGCCTATTCCTTCATTTCCTATTCTTTCAATTATAATGTAGCAATATGAACACTTTATGAACCAATGCTTCAAAAGAAGAGGAATTTAGTCTTACTACTACCTCTACATCTGGGTACATTTACTTTGCACTTTTTCAAGATTGATGCGTACTCGTGTTCCTTTATCTTTTTCAGACTCTATCTGTATACCCATTGCTTCATTGTCACAATATGCTTTTACCAAAGCCAATCCTATCCCTTCTCCTTCTTTTTTTTCATCACCTTGAAAATAACGTTCATGTATACGCAACAACTCACCCATCGTCATGCCTATACCCTTATCTTCCACACACAAGATATGCTGTTTGCACGTCACGCTAATAGCTGTATCTTTCTTAGAGTACTTCATCGCATTACTAAGAATATTATCAAGCATCTGTTCAAACCCAATTTTATCTGCTTTTATCTCATACTCCTCCAATACCAATATAAAAGGGTTACGTCCCTGTTCTTGAAAGACAGCTACACGTGCTTCTACAACTTTTTGTACATCAAAACATTCTTTTTCTATTTCATGTATCTCTTTTTTGATTGTGTACACCAATTCATCATAGAGTCTTTTTAACCTATATGAAGCATCCTCTATCCGCTGTAAACGCTTAAGAGACTTTTCATTTTGTGCTGTTTTTTTTAACATATTGATATTGGCATCTATCGTTGAAAGAGGAATATTTAATTCATGTATAATATCATGAGTCAGTGTAGTCAGCGTGTTTTCCATTTGCTTTTGTGGTGCGAAAATCAGCACGATAAGTACATATCCCCACCCAAGAGCTACCAAAATCACAAGTACCCCTGCTATAAAAAAATTAAATTCACTTAAATGCCAATTTTCTAAAAAACGATATACCGTCATGAGCAAAATAAAAACTGTGATAAAATAAATGGCTGCCGCTAAAAAAAGCTCCTTTTTTTGCTTTAACATTCTATACTCATTTTATAACCAACACCTCTTACATTTTGTATCTGTGTGGGAAAATATTTTTTTAATTGGGCTATATATACCCTCAATGCCCCTTCACTTGCTTCCTCAGAAGCACTCCATAAACGGGATTTAATATGTTCCAAGGTAACTATTTTTCCTCGCCCTTCCAAAAGAATATAGAGTAATTCCTGCACTTTAAATCCTACTTCTACGCGTTTATTTTGATGAAAAAGTTTTTTTGTTATCACATCAAATTCATACTGACCTATGTGTACTACTTCATGGCGTATTTGTCGACGCAGTACGGCATGTATACGTAATAAAAGTTCTTCTAGGTCAACAGGTTTGGTAATGTAATCATCTCCACCTTGTTCAAAACCTACCCTTAGTGATACTTTATCATTTCTAGATGTAATGAAAATACAAGGAGTATTATCACCACTGCTCCGTAGTTTTTCTAAAAGCTCAAAACCAGTTTCATACGGTAGGTTTACATCAAAAAGATATAAATCATAATTATTTTCATACGTAAAATCCAGTGCAGTATAGGGGTCCAAGACGCAGTGCAACGTAAAACCCTCTTCTTCTAAAAAGTCTTCTAAGGTTTCATTAAATAATTTATCATCTTCTAGTACAAGTATACGTATCAATATCAACCCTCTATAAATAAGTCTTCTTCCAATAATTATACCTCAAAAGTATTTATCATGGTATAATTTTTATCTCAGAAAAAAAGAGGAGGAACGTTTGAAAAACAGTCATCTACTTGTACAACATAAAGAAGGTAGGATTTTACTCTTGGGGCTTATAATGTTAGCTGGGTTCTTCATTTTTCTTCTCTTCGCATTTGTGTTTTATCCTGAGTATTTTCAATCCTTATTAAGTATTACCATCACAAACATCTTTTTTGGGCGTATGGCAGGACTTTCTATCGGTGTTTCTGCACAGATGAATATGTTATTTTTACTTGCATTTAATTTTATCATAGAATCTATTATGGTACTCATTCTCTATCCACTCTTTGTCATGAGTTGGAATAAACTTGAACTCATATCTTACCAACCCTTAAATGATTTTTTAAACAAGTCTAAAAAAACAGCTGCTGACTATCAACCTATGATTAAAAAGTATGGTGTATTTGGTTTGATACTGTTTGTATTGACCCCTTTTGCCATGACAGGCCCCGTTGTGGGAAGTTTTGTAGGATATCTCATAGGTTTTAGGCACAGAATTACTTTATTTGTAGTGCTTTTGAGCACCTTTATTGCTATCGTATTGTGGGTCTATTTAATCAAACATTTTGAAGATATACTTGTGGTTTATAGTGATGGGTTATCTATAGGATTTTTATTTGCAGCAATGTTGATACTTCTATGGTATCTTATAAAAAGACACCTTTCTAAAACTACATAAACATACCACCATTGACCTTGAGTGTTTCTCCTGTAATATAAGAAGAATGATCAGAAAGTAAAAATGCGACAGCATCAGCCACTTCAGAAGGTTGACCAAATCTCCCCATAGGAATCTTTGCAGTAAAAGCATCTTTTACCTCATCTTTGAGTACCTCTGTCATTTCTGTAGCAATGAACCCTGGGGTAATAGTATTGTAACGTATGCCTGAAGTAGCAGCCTCTATAGCAAATGACTTAGTCATTGCTATCGTGCCACCTTTTGAAGCTGCATAATTTGTCTGACCCGCATTCCCAGTTTCCCCTACAATAGATGCGATATTCACAACAGAACCAAATCGTTTTTTACGCATTACTTTAAGAGACTCTCTACACCCAATAAACGTTGATTTTAGGTTGGCCTCAATCACGTCCATAAACTGTTCACTCTTCATACGCATCGCCAATCCATCTTTGGTAATACCTGCATTGTTAACCAAATATGACAATTCCCCATCACTCTGAACAATGCTCTTTATAGCACTTACAAATGCATCTTCATTGCTCACATCAAACCCAATGACTTCTGCTTTTCCTCCTGCTGCTTCTATCTCAGCTTTTACAGCATTCGCTTCAGCTTCACCAGAACGAAAGTTTACCCAAACCTTTAAGCCAAATGCAGCCAAATCCTTGGCTATCTCTGCGCCAATCCCTCTACTTGCTCCTGTCACCAATACGTTTGATCCTGTAAATTTCATACCAACCCTTTAAAATATTTGGGATATTGTAACATGTAGGGCTTTAGAGCTAACATTCAAAAAGTTTATTTTTGATATCTTCAAAAATTTTATAATCATCCGGACCAATCGTATCAGAATATATCACATGATTGAGTTGTTCTAAAAGGTGTAATTTAGAGAGTTTATCATCACACAATGCCTGATTGATAATCGTGACATGTTCATCTAAATCATACTCTCTGTCCATAATATCATAAAGAAAACTTTTTGCTTCATCTTCACTACACTCAAAATTTTGTCCCATAATATCACAAAAGACCGGTGCTTCTTTCTCTATATCTCTCTTGTCTACCTTGATGATATGTGCAAGCAATGTACCCACGGATTCTTTTATCTTTTGGTTCATTATAAAATTCTCCTTTAAAAAAGCGACACTTCTTCTAAACTCCATTCATCTAACGATGTTTAGAAAACAATATTTTATCATACAAGGAAAAAAGGATTATGTCAAACAGTTAAATCAAAGGTGCATCCATCTCTTTAGGAATGTCAAGCCCCATAAGTTGGAGGACTGTCGGTGCTACATTGTTCAGACCACATCCCTCTTTCACTTTTGTGATACCTTCTGCCATGACAAAACACCATACCTCCCCTACGGTATGGTTGGTCAATATATGTCCTTCTGCGTCTTGCATCTCTTCACAATTCCCATGGTCTGAAGTCAAGACAATGTTATAGCCATCTTCTTTCGCTTTTTTTACAATTTTTCCCAGTTCAGTATCGACAGCATTGACTGCCAAACATGCCGCTTCATAGTTCCCTGTATGTCCGACCATATCACCATTGGCAAAATTCACAACGATAAAATCATATTGTTCATCCATTGCAGTGCGGACAGCTTCTCCCACTTCTGGTGCGGACATCTCTGGTTTCATATCATACGTTTTTACATCTGGGCTGGGTATGAGCACACGACTCTCACCAATGTAAGGTGCTTCTATCCCGCCATTTAGGAAAAATGTTACATGGGCATACTTTTCAGTTTCTGCCGTATGTAGTTGACGTAGTCCAGCCTTGGAAACCACTTCTGCCAAAGTATGCTCAGGTGCCTCTTTTGGAAAAAGTATAGGATGATTAAAACTGGCATCATACTGTGTCATCGTAGCGATATGTAAAGGAAGATATCTTCGTTCAAATCCATCAAAATCTTCTTTCCCCAGTGCTGCTGTAATCTCACGTACCCTGTCTGAACGGAAATTACTCACAATAACCACATCCCCCTCTTCCATACCTTTATAGCCTGCAAAGGCTGCAGGTTCTAAAAACTCATCATGTTCATTTTTAGCATAGCTTGCATCTACATATGCTTGTGGGGTTAGTGCCGTAGAAGGTTTTGCTTCAACAATAGCACGGTATCCTTTTTCTACTCTTTCCCATCTATTGTCTCTATCCATCGTAAAAAAACGTCCACCGATGGTTGCAATACAGATATTCTCATCACAAAGTGCTTCAATCTGTTCTATATACGTTTTTGCAGAAGTAGGACTCACATCACGTCCATCAGTGATAAGGTGTAAAAAGACTTTTTTCCCTCTGTTTTTAATGCGTTTAGCCAACCCACTAGTGTGTTCAATGTGTGAATGCACCCCACCATCACTCAAAAGTCCTATCAGATGTACACGGTCACTTTTTGACAAAGTTTCATTCAGAGCTTCATTCTTTTCTATACTTCCATCTTCAAGTGCCTTCGATACTTTTACCAAATCCTGATACAAAATACGCCCTGAACCTATGGTCATATGTCCTACTTCAGAATTTCCCATTTGCCCTTCAGGTAACCCTACACTTAACCCATGTGTCGAGATAAGTGCACGGGGTACATCTTCAAAAAGGCTGTCATAGGTAGGTTTTGTAGCATCTTTAAAAGCATTACATTTGCTGTCTGGCTTGCAGCCAATGCCATCAGTGATAATTAAAATTGTTTTTTGATTACTCATAGTCATATCTTTTTCTTATATTTTATTGAAATAATAGTAAAATAAACTTTCTTAAACATAAAAGGGGAAACAAAACGTATGCTTTATGAACTCTCTCAACTCCTTGATATTAATCTTTTTGGCTATATTACAGTGCGCGCTGGTGTGGCATTTTTTATTGCATTTATGCTCACCTTGTTGGTCATGCCAAAATATCTTACATGGGCACATTCAAAAAATGCCAATCAACCCATAAGTAAATATGTACCTGCACATGAAAGTAAACGTCATACCCCCACTATGGGTGGAGCAGTTTTTTTGCTTGCTACCTTAATCGCTATATTTATAAGCGTAGATTTAAGCAATCCCTATGTATGGGGAGGCATCATTACTCTGATTGGATTTGGGCTTGTAGGACTCAAAGATGATTTGGGCAAAGTACTTTCTGGTGACAACCTAGAAGGATTAACACCTAGAGGGAAAATGGCTCTACAGGCACTGATTGCTACTTTCGCCACAGGACTA
Source organism: Sulfurovum sp. (assembly GCA_026982075.1). GTDB lineage: Bacteria > Campylobacterota > Campylobacteria > Campylobacterales > Sulfurovaceae > Sulfurovum. The sequence continues at coordinate 10,246 of JALSHU010000045.1, forward strand.
TTACTTTATGCGGGTTTTCCCACAGAATTTTATGTCCCTTTTCTTAAAACACCACTGTTTGACTTAGGGTACGCAGCCATCCCTTTTTGGATACTGGTTTTTTTAGCAACAACAAATGCAGTAAATCTCACAGATGGTCTTGATGGTTTAGCCACCGTACCCTCGGTCATTGCACTCTCTACATTGGGTGTGATCGTGTATATTACTGGACATGCTATCTTTAGCCAGTACTTGCTTGTCCCTAACATTAAAGGGGTAGGTGAAGTGTTTATCCCTGCCGTTGCTTTGTCTGGCGGATTACTGGGTTTTTTATGGTACAACTGTTACCCTGCTGAAGTCTTTATGGGTGATACAGGGAGTCTTGCTATTGGCGGGTTCATCGCTTACCTTGCTATCTTAGGGAAAAGTGAAGTATTGCTCATACTCATCGGTATCATTTTTGTGATAGAAACGGTCTCCGTCATTTTACAGGTTGGAAGTTTTAAGTTACGTGGAGAACGCATTTTTCTCATGGCTCCTATTCATCACCATTTTGAGCTAAAAAAATGGGCAGAAAATAAAATTATCATACGTTTTTGGATGATTGCCTTCATCGCAAATATCCTTGCACTTATCTCCTTTAAGTTTAGATAAGATGCAAAAAAAACCAACTTTATTCGGCTACGGACTTACCACAAAAGCCATCGCAAAAAAACTAGGAGGTGGCTGTACTTTTTTTGATGATAACTGTCAAGAGAGTTATATGGATGAAAATAATAACACCATTCATCCTTCATCACTTTTTGATCCTGAAAAGAGCCCCTTAGAAGTCACGACCCCTAGCCTAAAACCCAATCATCCACTTATACTAAAAGCAAAAAACCTTTTAAGCGAATACGACTATTTTAATGACATTATGCCATTTAGCATCTGGATTTCAGGCACCAATGGCAAAACCACTACCACCCAAATGCTCACTCATATTTTAGAAAAAAGAGGTGCAGTCTCTGGGGGAAACATAGGTACACCCCTGGCAGAGTTAGATGAAAAAGCACCTATTTGGGTACTTGAGAGTTCTTCTTTTACACTACACCATACCAACAAGGCTTCCCCAGATATTTATCTCCTACTTCCTATCACCCCAGACCACTTAGACTGGCATGAAACATTTGAACAATACGCAGCAGATAAACTAAAACCCTTATTGACTATGAAAGAGGGAGAATTGGCACTCATCCCCCAAGGACTAAACGTACCTAAAACCGATGCCTATGTTGTAGAATACGACAGTAACGCATTTCTAGACGGATATTTTAACCTAGACAGCTCCAAACTACGCTTCAAAGCAGCATTTTTACAAGATGCCTTACTTTCACTTGCCGTCACAAAAGTCCTCTTTGATGAAGCAGAGTATACACTCATGAACTCTTTTACTCTAGATGCCCATAGACAAGAGGAATTAAAAGATGCAAAAGGAAGACTCTGGATAAATGACTCAAAAGCCACCAATCTGGATGCAACCATACAGGCAGTAAAAGGATACGCAGATACACCTATGCATCTTATTCTAGGTGGGGATGACAAAGGGGTAGATTTAACACCTCTTTTTAAACAAATGCAAACAGTTATGCTTACACTATATACTATAGGATCAAACAGTGAGAAACTTATGTCACTGGCAAAAGAGTATCATGTAAAGACAGTTGCCTGTGAAACCTTAGAAACAGCCATTATACAAATAGACCGTGTCCTTACCTTAGACGAAGTAGCACTTCTCTCACCTGCTGCAGCCAGCTTTGATCAGTTTAAATCCTACAAACATAGAGGTGACATCTTTATGGAATTGGTCAAAAATTTAAAAAAGTTTTAGTTTCCTCTAAATCCTCGTATTTTTTTAAGTTTAAGCCGTTATAATTCTATCCACTTAAACAGAACTCTTCTTTTAAGTTGTGGCTCCATAGCTCAGTTGGTAGAGCAAAGGATTGAAAATCCTTGTGTCGGCGGTTCGATTCCGTCTGGCGCCACCATCTCTTTTTATATAAATCAATTCCCATCAAACAAAAAATATTTAATATCTTATCCTCATACCTTTTATTTTCTTTTTTCATTAAACTGTAAGACCAAACTATAGACTACAGGTAGCACAAGTAGATTAAGTATAGTCACCGTTAACATACCCCCTAACATAGGTGCGGCAATTCTGTGTGTTACATCAGAGCCTGTTGCTGTACTTAACATAATAGGGATAAGCCCCGCCATAGTTGAGACTGCTGTCATCATGACCGGTCTCACCCTTTGTGATGTAGCATAAAAGGCTGCCTCTTTAATCTCTTCAACGGAGAGTGCTTCTTTCTTTTTACTACGTATTTTTTCTACTTCTGTATCGATAAAACTTAAGACAAGTACCCCAATCTCAGCTGCCATTCCCGCAAGGGCTATAAACCCTACGGCTACAGCCACAGAAAGGTTATAATCGTTAAGATAAATCAACCATATTCCACCAACAAGTGCAAATGGCATGGACAGCATCACAATAACAGGTTCTATCACGTTTTTAAAATTCAAATATAAAAGTATAAAAATAATCAACAAAGTAATAGGTGCAACGATTTGTAAACGTTGCGAAGCTCTTTCCATATACTCAAACTGACCAGACCAAGTAACGGTATATCCTGCTGGAATTTTTACTTTCTCTTCTAAAATTTTTTTTGCTTTTGCTACAAATCCACCTATATCTGAACTGGATATATCAACATAAATCCATGCATTGGGTCTGGCATCTTCACTTTTAATGACAGGAGGACCTCTTGTATATTCTATCGTTGCTACCATTGCAATAGGGATTTGTATGCCTGTTGGCGTAGGAATGAGCACACGTGAGAGTGTCTCTTTATCACTACGTAAATCTCTAGGATAACGGACATTGACAGGATAACGTTCTAAGCCTTCAACTGTTTGTGTAACATTCATCCCTCCAATAGCACTTTGTATCACATCTTGCACTGCACCTACAGTTAACCCATAGCGTGCTGCCTTCTCTCTATCGATATTAAAATCAAGATAATAACCACCCACAGCCCTATCCCCAAAAGCTGACGTAGTCTCTGGCAACATTTTCATCGCTTGTTCTATCTCTTTTGATACTTTTTGGAGTACATTCAGGTCTGGACCAGACACTTTGATACCCACAGGTGTTTTTATCCCTGTAGAAAGCATGTCTATACGCGTTTTAATAGGCATCGTCCATGCATTGGCAACCCCAGGGAAGTTAATCGCCGTGTTAAACTCAAGCATTAAGTCTTGTGTTGATTTACTGGGATCTGGCCACTCTTCTTTGGGTTTTAAACGAATCGTTGTCTCAACCATAGACAGAGGTGCTGCATCTGTAGCAGTCTCCGCACGACCTATTTTCCCAAAAACACTTTTTACTTCTGGAAAAGTTTTCAGTATTTTGTCACTTTGCTGTAAAAATTCTTTTGCTTTGGTAATAGAAATACCTGGAAACATCGTGGGCATATAAAGAACATCCCCTTCATCCAGTGGGGGCATGAATTCACTACCTAACTTTGAATAGGGATAATAGGTTAATGCCAAAAGGGCTATAGCAAGGACAACGGTAACCGTACGCCATTTCATTGCAAATTTCAAAGTAGGGGTATGCATAGCATGTAACGCACGGTTAATAGGGTTTTTCTCTTCTGCTATAATCTTACCACGTACAAAATACCCAATCATCACAGGGACTAAAGTCACTGCCAAAATAGCAGATGCTGCCATCGCATAGGTAGCCGTAAATGCCAAGGGACTAAAGAGTCTCCCCTCTTGTGCTTGCATCGTAAAAATAGGTAAAAAAGAAACCGTAATAACAAGCAATGAGAAAAAGAGTGCGGGACCTACCTCTTTTGAGGATTTGGTAATCACTTCCCATCGCTCACTGTCACTTAACTGCGCACCCTTTTCTTTCACTGCCTCTGCCAAACGACTATGGGCATTTTCCACCATCACAATCGCCCCATCAACCATCGTACCAATGGTGATGGCTATACCACCAAGAGACATAATATTGGCATCTAAACCTTGAAATCGCATCACTATAAATGCCATTAAAATACCCAAAGGCAAAGTGATGATAGCCACAAAAGCAGAACGGGCATGCAGTAAAAAAAGTATAACCACCAAACTCACGATAAACAGTTCTTGCATTAAAGAGGTATTGAGACTTTCAACAGCCCTTTCTATCAAGTCTCCTCTATCGTACACAGGGATGATATTGACCCCTTCGGGTAAACCTTTTTGGAGTTCATCAAGTTTTTTACGTACAGCCTGTATCGTTGCTAAGGCATTTTCACCAAAACGCATGATGACCACACCACCGACTACTTCACCTTCACCGTTATAATCTACCAAACCTCTTCTAAGCTCAGGCCCGATAAAGACATTTGCCACATCTCTTAGGCGTATTGGAGTACCTTCCTTGTCGACACCTACTGGTATTTTATTCAGGTCATCTACTGACTGTATATACCCTGCACTCCGTACCATATATTCAGTCTCTGCCATCTCTAAAAGACGACCACCCACATCTTTGTTGGAATTTTGAATCGCCATTTTTACAGTATTAAGTGAAATATTATAACGTTGTAAAGCATTGGGATCAACCTCAACTTGATACTGCTTCACATAGCCACCCACAGAAGCAACTTCAGCAACACCATTGACTGTTTGTAGAGGGTAACGCATATACCAGTCTTGCAAAGAACGTAGTTGAGCAAGGTCATGTTTCCCTGTAGTGTCTTCTAAAATATATTCATAAATCCAACCTACCCCTGTCGCATCTGGACCAAGAGCGGGATTCACTGATTTAGGCAGCCTTCCACTCACATAGTTTAATGACTCTAATACACGAGAACGCGCCCAGTACATATCTGTGCCATCTTCAAAAATAAGATAGACAAAAGAGATACCAAAAAAAGAGTAGCCTCTGACTACTTTTGTTTTAGGTACGGCTAACATTGCCGTTGTAAGCGGATAGGTGACTTGGTCTTCCACCACTTGCGGAGACTGCCCTGGATACTCAGTAAAGATGATAACTTGTACATCAGATAAATCTGGTATGGCATCCAAAGGTGCATTTTTATAAGAAAAGACACCCACCACCGCGATAATAACCATCGCAATAATGACCATGAAACGTTCCCGCAGTGATGCACTAATAATGGCATTAATCATTTTTCACCTCTTTGGTGTTATTTTTATCCATCTTCATTTTTTTAGGCACGGTAACAACCTCCATCATTTTGGCTGTGGCTTCACGTAACTTAGACTCAGAATCTATGAGGAACTGTGCAGAAGTTACTACCTCTTCAGCCTCCTTAAGTCCCGAAAGTATCGATACTTTTCCCCCAGACTCTATGCCTATTTTCACTAAACGAGGTTCATATTTCCCTGCCCCTTTTACAACAAATACCTGTGTTTCGTTCCCAGAACGTATCACCGCTTCTGAAGGAATGACCAAGGCGTCTTTTTGGTTTTGTACGTGTATGTTGACTTCGGCGAACATATCTGGACGTAAACGTAAATCATTATTTTTAAACACAAGTCTTACTTTTGTAGTACGTGTCTTTGCTTCAGCATAAGGGTAGATATAATCTACCGTACCCTTAAAGACTTTCCCTGGTACACTAATAAGCGTCACTTCTGCACTGTCTCCCGTACGAATCCATGGAAGTTCATATTCATAAATCTCTGCAATAATCCATACCGTATTCAAATCTGCAATCATATAGAGTTCCGTTTGCGGTGTAACGTGTTGTCCTTTTCGTGCGCCTATACGAAGTACTGTCCCTGCAACAGGTGTATGTATATGTAAACTTTTTTTAATTTTTCTGCTTTTTTCAAGCTCTTTTATTTGATGTTCTGGTACATCTAACAAGGTTAATCGCTCTCTTGCACTTTGTACCAAACGTTTTGCACCTTCTCGTACATCTTTAAACGGACTTCGGCTCAACGCCTTTACATTTTTTAAAGCTAGCAAATATTCCTCTTGTGTAGAGACCAACTGTGGAGAATAGATACTCATTAAAATATCATCTTTTTTAACTGTCTCACCAACTTTATCTATAAATATTTGTTCTATCCAGCCTTTCGTTTTAGGATGTAGTCGTGCCATTTTTTCTTCATCAAAATCCACACGCCCAACCGCACGAACGACTTTACTGAGAGCTTCTATTTTGACTTTTGCTGTTCTTACCCCAATGTTTTGTACGACAGTAGGATCTATCTTCACGGTACCGGCTTTATCATTTTCTCCATCACCATCAGCATACACAGGCACATAATCCATCCCCATAGAGTCTTTGGCTGGTACAGGAGAAGTCACTGCAGGGTTCATCGCATTACGGTAAAAAAGGATTTTTTTTCTCTTCTCTTTTGAAGCGTTTTCAGAAGCTGTGGCTGTTTTTTCCATCTTGCTTGAAGTATAAACGGAAACACCATACCCGATACCTACCCCTACTGCTAAAGTAAGTGCTACTGTGCTAAGTATTGTTTTATTCATAAATATTTACCTCTCCCACATTTGCTTTCATTCCCGACAATGCCTGCATGCTGAATGTCAATGCTTTCCAGTACATCAATTCATAGTTAAAAAGCGTTACCTGACTTTGTACAAGATTTAAAAAATCCACCTTACTTACTTGGTAACCCGCACGCATAGACTCAACAGTTTGACGTGCCTGTGGTAAAATACCCGTTTGAAACAAAGCGAGCTGTTTTCTAGCCTGATGATAATCAGTATAGTTTTTTGATATTTCTGCCATTACTTTAAGTTTTTCATCTTCAAGTGCTGCATATCTTTCTTGTTGTTCTATAAACTTTTGTTGTACCGCTTTGGATTGTTTGGTCTTATAATATAAAGGTACTTTGATACCTACCTTCAACGAAAACAAATCTGCCCTAGGGTCATTAAAGGTACCAGGGTTGTACCCTTGTCTGTCCCCGTAAGATACTGCCACATTAAAATCAGGATAATACTCTCTACGTGCCAAATCAAGTCTAGACCCTGAAGCGAGTACTTTGGACTCTTCACGTTTTAAAGAAGGTCTGTACTCTGTCGCCAGCCGATACAGATATTTTTCATTCATTTTATGAGAAAGTTTCTTCTCTTTCTTTTTGCCTAAGTGAATGTTATTCGAAGCTTTTTCACCCATGAGAAGATTTAAATTAATACCTTGATTACGTCTAAAAGCCTTTACCTGTATTTCTTGATCTAAGAGTTTAGACAACTCTAACTGTGCCAACAAGACATCTTGCTGTAAGCCATCTCCTGTTTTATACTTTTCTTCTGCAATCTGGATAAACTGACGCAATAATTCTTGATTGTTTCTAATGGTTTCTAACGCCCGGTCAAAATAATACACCTGCCACCATGTACTTTCTATATGGTTTACAAGAAGTAAACGAACCTCATCCACAGTATGGTACGCTGCTGTTGCTTCAAACTCTGCTATCTCACCTTTCAAGTCTAACTTTCCAGGATAAGGAAAATACTGACTAAAACCTATCTGCACATTTGTCATCGCCTCTTGTGATCGGTTAAAGGTATCGGTTGGGAAATTGATGAGCCCCACAGATACGATAGGGTCAGGTAAACTTTTAACTTGGGAAGGAACTTCGTTGAGGGCTTCATATCGCCTGAGTATCTGGGTAAGGCCAGGATTTTTATCAAGTCCTACAGTTACTGCATGTTTGACACTCAGTCCATCGTCTCCAAAAGCAGAAGAACTAAACACCCACAATAATGTTATAGATAGCAGTACCCAACGATACACATTTTTAATTATATTTTTTCTCACAAATTTTCCTCCAAAACATTTCTATAAATATATAATAAACAAACTACGTGTACATATTGTGCAAACACTACATATACATGCATAGTCACTCAAAATACAAAATTATGATATAAAATGTGGGGGAAGAAAGGTAATATAAATATGTAGAATAAAAGATACCTCCAAACAAGGAGATATCTAAGGTTTAAAATCTGTAGTCTAACATTGCCCAAAACTTGGTTGTATCTACACTGAAAGTATCCGCACTGTACCAAGCTGCTTTTAACAGTCCATTTAGACCTTTTACACCAGGGATTTTGTTTTTATACAATGCATCTATCTCTGTACCATAGTCTATACTGCCTCTATCACTTGAGAAATCATGGTAAATTACCTTTGCTACACCAAATCCTTGTGCTTTATACCCAATCATCGCGGTAGCATCTACAAGACCATCTATAGGTGTTGCCAAAAACAAGTCTGCCCAACCATTGTGTGCATGGAGTGTCGCAAGTGGTGTACTAAAGGCTGCATTTCCATTATCTCCTGCCCCAAGCACTTCATAGCCAGCACCAAGAAGGATGCCACTCATGTTGAAAGTTGCTTGTAAGTTATAGTAGTCGGCATCAGCTGTTTTGTTGGTGGTAAGGTCTTCAAAAGAAGGGTCTGTCTGTGTTGCATACTCTGCACGGTATGAAAGACTTGTGCTTTCACCCAATCCTATTTTACCTGTTGCAGCGATACCCCATGTATCATGAAAATCTTCTATAAGATACCCATACCCTGTCACAGTCAGTTCAGGCATCATGGCATAAGAAGCATTTAGAAGCACCGTATTGGTATCAAATCTTCCTCCAAGAGGGTTTACTGTGTTACTGTCAAAAATCCTGTTGACCCCCCACACATAAGATGCCAATAGTTTAAGGTTATCTATAGAGTTATTTATCACAGTAACGGCATCATAGGTTTGTGGCATTTGTCTCCAGTCTACCGTACCGATAAACCTTACGTTATCCAAGTCTACATCTTGACGACCCGCACGAATGAGCGTTTCACCAAAAGCATAATCCAAATACGCCTGCGTTACACGTGTCTGATCTGGATCAGCTACGATTTGGTACAGAGGTCTTTTACCTATATCATCATTAGACACACTCCAGAAGTCTCCACTCCCCATCACATTGGTAGCTTCTAAATATACAGAAAGCCCCTCTAACTGTAAAAAGTCTGCAGCAATCCCCAGTGTAAGTCTGTTCGTCAAAGCTCCTGCATCCCCTTTACCGTTATCAGCAGCTTCTACAAATTCGTATCTAGGACGTATCTGACCATCTGCTTTAATGTTATTAAAGATTAAAAACCCACTACTGCTTGGTGCTGCTGTTTCTACTACTGGCTCAACTGGAGCGATATCCCCACCTGCTAGTAACATCGCTGATGCTACGACTGAAAGTACAAGTACTTTTTTCATCTTTCTTTCTCCTTTAATATAAATGATACACCATGATATCAAAAAGTCATTTTACAAAAAATGATGTAAATCAATTATTAATGATTTCTATATAGAACATTAACAAAATGCTTCAAATATCTGTATAACGCTCGCATTTTATCTGTATTTGAAAGATTTTTACCTCGATTACTGTATAAATTTTAAACAAGTAACCCTCTAAACCCTACGTGTACGCGTAATCTTTAGAAAAACATTAACTATTTGTTAACTTTTTATTCATTTTCTTGACATTTATTAACGAAACATGTTATACTACGCTTGTATTCAAAAAAATTCAAGGAGAATTACAATGAAAAAAACATTATTACTTTCAGTAGTAGCATCGACAATGATTATGGCAGGTGGCGATATCGCTCCAGTTGAGCCAGTAGTAGAAGCGCCAGTAGTAGCATCTGGTTGGGATTTTAACGGAGAAGCAGTTGGGTATTACCAAACTATGGACAACTTTGGACAAGG
>JALSHU010000046.1 GCA_026982075.1 Sulfurovum sp.
GTTCCTTGTATACGTACTCCCGCCTTGAACCACATATCTGAAGCATCTTCTGGAACAAATTTCATATTAATATGTGTTTCTTTGCCTAAAAGAAACTCAGGTGATTCTTGATTAATAAGAGTGATACCATTTCCTGTAGATGTAGTACTATTGGCTACACTTTTAGAGGATTTTTCTGCCTCAAGTGCATCAATCTTCTTAGACATAGTTGACAATTGTCCCTTTAGCACTTCTAAATCTGTTTTTGCATTTGCTGTTACAACCGTTGCGATAACTGCGGCTGATAGTAAGATTTTTTTCATTTTCCATCTTCCTTGTTTTAATTTATGCCGGAAGTATAGAAAAAAATGGTTACAAAATGGTTACAAACAGTTATATCCTTAAAGCACTTAGCATAAAACTGTTTCTTGTTACTATTTTGTAATCCAATCATTATAGTATGTCACCATCTCTTGATGAGATAAAATAAAAAAGGAGAAAAAATGAAAATAAGCAAATTACTGCAAAAAGTCATTAAAAAAGAAGGTAAACATTCTGCAACTGCCAATGTTGTTGTAAAATACCAAAACTCTAAAGAGTTCCATTATCTTATAGATACTAAGAAGTAACTGTACGAAGACCCCTCTGTATCAAGGCTTCATGCCAGTAACTATTTTTATGTGTTTCCAAATGGATTCATTCCACCCATCATACCCATCGCCTGAGACTTTTTGTTCTCTTCCACCATTTTATTGGCATCATTCATAACTGAAATAAGTAATAATTGAAGTAAGTTTTTATCGTCTAACATCGAATCATCTATATTCAAATCGATGATTTCTCCTGCACCATTCACCGTTAACTCTATAAGTCCACCGCCTGCTTTAGCAGTAAACTGTATATTCTTTGATTGTTCTTCTATCTCTTTGGCTTTATCTTGCATCTGAGACATCATCTCAGACATTTTTTTCATATCAAAACCTTCAAACATTACTCAAGACCTTCAAATTCTTGTGCAATTGCATTGTCATCATCCAATATAACAATTTTTGGCTGGTATACATCTGCTTCTTTTTCATCCATACTTGCATAAGCAATTATAATGATTTTGTCACCCTTGTGCACTTTTCTGGCAGCAGCACCATTCAAGCAGATATCTCTTTTCCCACGTTCTCCAGGGATAATATATGTAGAAAATCGTTCACCATTATTCACATTCACAATATCTATCTTTTGACCTACACGCATATTTGCAGCATCAAGCAGTGCTTGATCAATCGTAATAGACCCCACATAATTAAGATTTGCGTCTGTCACAGTTGCGCGATGCAATTTACTGTACAACATTGTAATATTCATATTAATGGTCTCCTTAAAATGGGTAAACATCCATTGTCATTCCTCTTATAAAACGCATATCTTCTATCAGAGCAATCATTATAGTAAAATTTGTGTAGGATTATATCAAAATCCAAACAATATTTCTATTATACTAAAAATTGTGAGGAAATTGAGAAGAAATCCTAAACAAAAATTAGGATTGTAGAAAATAGTCGGGTGACTACTCTATTTTGCTATCGATGCAGGCTCGATTGGCTCACCCCACATTGCTTCTGGTACAACATACTCTGAAACAACATTACCACCGATGATATGTTCATCAATGATTTTATCTATTTTCTCTTTCGTTAACCCTACATACATGGTATGTCCTGGTTCTACGAGCATCACAGGTCCTAATGCACATCTATTCAGACATCCTGTTTTTATAGGAGATACAGTACCCACTATACCCTTCATCATTAATGACTGTGCAAGGTGCATAAAAAGTTCTTGAGATTCTGGATCATCTGCTTTTACACAACTTGGTTTTGGCATTCCTGGAGGTGCAGATTGTTCACATTTAAGTATATAAAACGCTGGTTGTGGTATTGCTGGCATCATGGATAAATCCTTAAAAATTTAATTTGGAGTATTTTACTCCGATTTACTTAATATGAGATTATATTACTTTTCTAAATTCAAAAGTTCTCGTACTACTTCTCTATCATCAAAAGGATGTTTTACACCTTTTATCTCTTGATAGTCCTCGTCCCCTTTGCCTAGTATAAGCAGTACTTCATTCTCTTCGAGTGCGTCAAGGGCAAGTTTTATAGCAAGCTTTCTGTCTGGACAGGCTGTGACACCATCTTTTCCATGAAGTCCCACCAAAATGTCTTCAAGTATCTGTTCAGGTACTTCATCTCGTGGGTTGTCAGATGTCACGTAAATCTTATTTGCGTAACGACCAGCAACAGCACCCATACGAGGTCGTTTTTGTTTGTCACGGTTACCCCCTGCACCAAAAACCACAGAAATGTCTCTGTCTTTCATAGATTCTAAGACCGCATGTATACCATCATCTGTATGAGCAAAGTCTACGATGACTAGAGGGTCACGAGAGACAACTTCCATACGTCCTGCAACCCCAGCAAAATGTTCTGTCACTTCACAAATCTCTTCTATGTTCCGTCCTGTTAACATTTGTACCGAACCGATAGCTGCCATAAGATTAAAGAGGTTAAAAAGTCCCACCATAGGGGAATGGAAAGTCGCTTCAGTACGTAAATGCTTTATGCCTGCTGTAATACCGTGCAAAAGTGAAAATGCCTGTACTTTAAATGTCGCAGGTTCATCTACACCATAACTTTGCGCACCTATAGGGTTATAGGTTATATTTTTAATATCATCTTTATTAAGTAGTTTTGGCGTTTCATCTGCAAAGAAAAGACTCTTTACGCGTCTGTACTCCTCTACCGTACCATGATAGTCCAAATGGTCTGAAGTCACATTGGTATGTACTTTAAGTGCAAACTCAATACCTTCTATGCGCTTTTGGTCAATAGCATGTGAACTTACTTCCATAATAAAATAATTACATCCTAAATCAAGTGTCTGCTTCATGTTGTGGAGTGTTTCCAAAATAGAAGGGGTAGTCATACTTTTTTCTTCTATACGCTTCTCCTCAGCAAAAAGTCCTCGCGTACCTTGTAGTGCCGGCTTTTCATCTAAATCAAGTAAAAAAGAATATATTGCTGCAGTAACGGTTGTTTTTCCATTGGTTCCAGTCACCCCTACAACCTTCATAGCTGTGAGTTTCCAAATATCTATGAGTGCATCTGGAGTAATACTCTCAGGTTTTTTTTTCATAGCATCATAATATTTATTGTTCTGTACCGTATGCAAAAAAAGTGTTTCGTCGTCTATCTTACTGGTATCATCTGTAATATATTTATAACCAGCAGTAACAAAATCTAATTTCAAATTACTTACCACTTACCACATGATATAAAGCAAGTATTTCCTGATCATTCCCAAACAACTGACTTGAAGCATCAAGATATCCCAATGCCATCTCCGAAAATCCTTCATGTGAAAGTCGTGTGACAAAATCAATAAAATCGTCTTTATTTGTAATAACAACTTTCGTTGAAAACATAATATCCTCAAAAGTTTTCTTAAAAGACCCTCGACTTTCCACTAGGAGTATAAAATCGCTATATCTAATACCATCGCTATACTCAACCTGTTCTTGCATAGGGTCACGCAATAGTTCTTCTATTTTTTGTTTAGAGCTATCTAAATTATCTATAAGACTATTGATAATATCGACAGCATTCTCTTTTTCATTCTTTATCAATTGATAATAATCAAAAAGAGCTTGAGCTTCTTCTTCACTTTCAATACCAAGATCACTCAAATAAGCACCTATTTTTGCCTCATCCAACATCGGATAATCTTCCAATATCAAACCATATACTCTCAGTGCATTTGTATAGTCACCCCTAATGAACTCATCTTCAGCACGTTGAAGTAATAACTCTTGGTTCACTTTACTCATTTTAAGCCAATTGATCCAATTTATCTTCAAAACCATGTGGTACATTTACCACAGTAATCTCTGGATGGATAAGTGCCTGCATCTGTTTTTCAACACCAAATTTTATAGTAGTTCCAGAAGATCCACAACCTACACATGCCCCTTGAAGTTGCACATATACTTTTCCATTATTAATACTCAATAATGTAATATCCCCACCATCAAGCTTGATAGATGGCCTTACTTTATCAATTACGCTTTCTACTGCTGGTTGTAATTCGTCATCTGTAAATGGAATCAAAATATCTCCTTTGTTCATATCTATAAACACTCAAACTTATTATATTATAACAAAAGCATAATAAATTTTTTGTATACCAATATTCTTTAGCTGTGTTATACACTAAAAGTGTTTCTTTGTCAATGTTATAATGTGTGATTTGTTTTAAAGTGCGTGTATCTCAAGGAAAAATCCTTGAGATACAAAGAGTACAGTGCCAATTATACGAGTTCGATAATTGCCATAGGTGCTGCATCACCTTTTCTCATACGTGTTTTAATAATACGTGTGTATCCACCATTTCTATCTGCATATTTTGGTGCAATTTCATTCACAATAGTGTTTGTACACTCTTTATGTTGTAACATTGCAAAAATTGCTCTATGTGCGTTGAAATCACCAGTTGAAGCTTTTGTAACAAGCTTTTCATAGTAAGATCTAAGCTCTTTTGCTTTTGGCAATGTAGTCTCAATTCTACCTTCTTTTGTCAAAGCAATAGAAAGGTTTTTAAGAAGTGCAGCTCTATGAGAAGACGTTCTATTTAATTTACGGTAACCATGCTTATGTCTCATGTTATTCCTTTATATTAAACTTTAAGCGCTTATGCTTTAAGTTGTTCAATTTTCTTTATCAAATTTGTTCTTGTATGATCTGGAAGCTCAAAGTCTGAACCGAAACCATGCTCTACAAGACATTCATTAATTTCATCAAGAGATTTTTTACCAAGGTTCTTGATATTTTTTATCTCATTTTCACTCATCAGTACCAATTCTGCAAGATACTTCATGCCTGCTCTATCTAATGAGTTGAATGATCTTGCACTAAGTCCAAGACTATCAACCGTTAGCATAAATGGCTTAAGTTCATTGTCATCATTACTTCTTTTTACAGGTGTTGTCGAAATATCTACATCTAATACACCGTTAAAAACTGAAAGCTGTTTATTCATCACTTCAAGAGCATTTGTAAATGCTTCTACCGGACCAATCTGGGCATCTGTTTCAATGTCAAACGTGACCTTTTCAAAGTTAGGGTTGTCTTCTACAAGTACAGGTTCGATCTTGTAATTTGCTTTTCTCACCGGGGTAAAAAAAGCATCCAATGCGATACTATTTATATCTACATCATCTCTAAGGTCTTCACTTGGTACATAACCAATACCTTTTGAGATAACCACTGTAAAGTTAAGCTCAGCATCTTCGTTGAGTGTAGCAAGTGGTAAATCACCATTCACAATCTCAACTTGATCATTATTAAGATCCTGTGCTGTCACTTCTTTATGACCGGAAAAAGAATATTTAAGTTCTACCCTATCACTTTCATCTTTAATTTTAAAACGAATGTTCTTAAGGTTGATGATAAATACAGCAACATCTTCATGCATACCTCTTATGTTGTCAAACTCATGTGCTGCACCTTCAATCTTTACAGAAATCGGTGCATAACCAATGGAAGAACCTAAGATAAGTCTTCTCAGTGGATGCGCAAGCGTAACAGCATAGCCGCTCTCGAAAGGATAGGCAGTGATTTGAGCGCGGTTTGCGCTAATTTCATTTACCTCTACCTCTGTCGGCATAAATGGTGCAACTTTAATTTTTCTCATTAATAGCCTTTACTTATGTATTATTTAGAGTAAAGCTCGACGATTAGACGCTCTTCAACTGGGATTGCTATTTCATCTCTTTCTGGGATTCTAGTGAATAGTCCAAAAAGTTTTTCTTTATCCATATCAACCCATTCAACCATACCCGTTTGGTTAGTTAATTCGATTGCTCTTAAAATCTGAGGATTCGTTTTAGACTTTTCTCTAATTTCAATTTTTTGACCTGCTTTTACTCTAAAAGAAGGGATATCTACTCTTTTTCCATCCACAAGTACATGACCGTGATTTACGAATTGTCTAGCAGACGCTCTTGTTGTTGCAAACCCCATTCTGTAAACTACATTGTCAAGTCTTTGCTCAAGAAGTTGAATAAGGATAGAACCTGTGTTCCCATCTTTTGAGTTTGCTTCTTTGTAAAGTGCTCTAAATTGTTTTTCAGAAACCCCATACATAAACTTCGCTTTTTGTTTTTCTTGAAGCTGAAGACCATATTCTGAAATCTTAGTTCTTCTTTGACCATGTTGCCCTGGAGCGTATGGTCTTTTTTCTAATGCAGATTTACCGCTGAGTCTACGCTCACCTTTTAATCCCAAATCAACGCCAAGTCTTCTTTCTAGTCTTTCAACTGGACCTCTATATCTTGCCATACTTATACCCTTCTCTTCTTAGGTGGTCTACAACCATTGTGAGGAAGTGGTGTAATATCTTTTAAAAATGTTACACGAATACCTTCAGTTGCACCAATCGCTTTAACAGCTGTATCTCTACCAGAACCAGGACCTTGAACTTTGATACCTACTTCTTTCACGCCATTTTCCATTGCTTTTGTCATTGCATCTTGCACAGCTTCTGTTGCTGCAAATGGTGTTGACTTTTTAGAACCTTTAAAACCTAGTGCTCCAGCAGAACTCCAAGCGATAACATTTCCCATTTCATCTGTCACTGTGATTACAGTGTTATTGAAAGTAGCTGCTACATAAACAACCGCTTTAGCAATACTTTTTTTTGCTTTTTTCTTAGCCATATTGAACTACTCCTTATGCCGCGCCGACAGTTTTACGTTTACCCTTACGAGTACGCGCATTTGTCTTTGTTTTTTGACCACGACAAGGTAGCCCTCTTCTGTGTCTTAAACCTCTGTAAGAACCTAAATCCATTAATGCTTTAATGTCTAAAGTTACTTTTTTTCTAAGATCACCTTCAACCATAACATTCTCTTGGATGTCTTGACGGATTTGTGCAGCTTGTGCATCTGTCAATTCATGAGCTCTTGTATTATAATCAATACCTGTTCTTGTCAAGATATCTCTTGATGTTTTTAAACCGATTCCAAAGATGTAAGTAAGTGCATACTCCATTCTTTTTTTCTGTGGTAAATCAACCCCTGCAATACGAGCCATGTTTATCCTTGTCTTTGTTTATGTTTTGGATTTTTACAAATCACGCGTACGATACCCTTGCGTTTAATGATTTTACAATCATCACACATTTTCTTTACTGATGGTCTAACCTTCATGGTTAACTCCTGTGATTATTATAGAACTATACGTTCATGCACCTAGGTATTTTTACCTTTATGTTGCGTGGATAGATGAAGTTTCACTATCCAACCCTTGAGTAATCGGTGCGATTTAATCAAAGATTCTTCGCGCAGTTTCCTATACCTATAGTAATAGGGAGGAGGATTATACCCAAAATATTATTAAGTTTATCTTATGTTGGAATGTTACGAAATTTTTAAAAGAAAATAGCACCTATAGTAAACCTATAAGTGCGAAGGAGAATAAGTAATACGCTTATTCTATTTGTATCTAAACGTGATACGTCCCTTGTCAAGACTATATGGTGTAAGCTCTACCTTTACAGTATCTCCAGGGAGAATTTTAATATAGTGCATACGCATTTTACCTGCGATATGACAAAGTACTATATGCTTATTGTCAAGCTCTACCCTAAATGTTGCATTTGGCAATGCTTCAACTACTTTACCGTCAATTTCTATAACATCATCTTTAGCCATGTATTTTTTCCTTTATGAATTGCATACTTATGTATATTTAAATTTTATGTTTCTATCTTGAAGCCTACACTTCAGTCAAGATTACAGCTTTCCCATCTACTACGGCCACTTGGTGTTCATAGTGTGAAGATTTTAATCTATCATCACTTATCACTGACCATTGGTCCTCAAGTAGTATAGGTTGTCCACTCTTTTGACATACCATAGGCTCTAAACAAAAGACCATACCATTCTTAATTTTAGGTCCCTGATTAGGCTTGCCTTCTAGATAATTTGGGATATTCGGTTCATCATGAGGTTTTGTCCCTATACCATGACCACAATAATCACGTAAAGGTATAAAACCAGCATTGGTAATATAGTCTTCAAGAAGTTTGGTCAACTCTTTAAAACGCATACCCTCTCTAATAGAATCTATGGCATGATAGAGTGCCCCTTTAGAACACTCAATCAATGCATAATCTTCTTGTGAGATAGTACCTACAGCCATTGTAATAGCAGCATCACCAAAATAACCATCCAGTTTTGTCCCAATGTCCAATCCCAAGATATCACCTTCTTGCACAATAGTATCATCTGGAACACCATGAATACACACTTCATTCAATGAGGTACATACTGAACCAGTAAAACCATATAAGCCTTTAAAAGAAGGAATTGCCCCTTTTTCACGGATATAAGCTTCCCCTAAAGTATCAATTTCTTTGAGTGTCATACCTGGCTTTACAAGACTTTGCAGATGCTTAAGGGTAAGACCGACAATCTTGCCAGCTGCACGCAGCTTAGCAATTTCATCTGGTTTTCTAATAGCAATAGCCATTATAAACCTACATTACCTAAAGTATCGTACTGATTCATAGTTCTTTGAGCTTCTATTTTTCTCATAGTATCAAGTGCTACTTGCACGATAATGAGTACAGCAACCCCACCAAAGTAGAAACTAGCTCCCATGCCTGAGATTATCATGAATGGTATTGTAGAGATAATAGCTAGGTACACAGCACCTGAACCTGTTAACCTACTTGCTACTTCATTCAAAAACTCTTTCGTATGTTCACCTGGTCTCACACCAGGGATAAAACCACCTTGACGCTTCAAATTATCTGCAATGTCTTTCGCATTAAATGCAATCGACGCATAGAAAAAGGCGAAGAACATCACAAGTAAAAAAGTGACTACATTAAATGTAATACCACCTGGAGCCAAAGAGTCTGCTATAGCTGTAGCAAACTCATTGCTTGTTGACTGTAACATTGTCAAAGGGAACATCAAAATAGCTGATGCAAAAATTGGAGGAATAACACCCGAAAGGTTTACTTTTACAGGAATATAGTTCATCACTCTTTTTGTTTGGTTCTGCATAATTGTCTTTCTCGAGTATGAGATTGGGACTCTTCGCTCGCCAAGTTCCACGTAAATAATGGCTAAGATAGTAATAAGCATAATGGCTAAGATACCAATGACTACTAAAAAGTTCATCTCACCCGCATTGACAGCACTGATTGTTTGACCAATAGCAGAAGGAAGCCCTGACACAATACCTGCAAAGATAATGAGTGAAATACCATTACCTATACCCTTTTGCGTAATTTGTTCACCAATCCACATCAACAACATAGTTCCAGCCAACATTGAAAAAGTTGTAATCACTGTAAACATAGTAGGGTCAATCATTACAGCACTTTGTCCAGCACGTCCAGTCATACTTTGAAGTCCCATAGAGACACCAATAGCCTGTACTACTGTAATAAAAATAGTGAAATAACGAATGATTTGCATATATTTTTGCATACCGTCACGTTCTTTTTTCATTTGGCCAAGTGCGGGGAAAGTAGCTGCAAGAAGTTCCATTACAATGGATGCAGTAATATAAGGCATAATACCTAAAGAGATAATACTAAGTCGTTCAACGGCACCACCAGAGAACATATTTAACATACCAACACCATTGCCTGTGTTGTTATCAAAAAATTCTTTGATAACAGCGAGGTCAACACCTGGTGTTGGGACATAGGCTAAAACTCTGTACGCAAATAGAAATCCTAATGTAATGAGGATTTTTTGAGTTAAAGCATTGCCCATGATTATTTTCCGCTTGTTGTAACAGCTTCATCTTTGATTTTAGCAGCAAGATCTTTTGCACTGGCACCAATCAACTTCACTCTTGTTACTGATTTACCAAGCTTATGTACAGACTTGATAGATTCTATTGTAATCTCAGCAAGTTCTGCAACTGCTTTGATTTTTTCTACATTGATTACGTATGGTTTTTCTACTTTAGAAGTAAAACCAATTTTAGGTAATCTCTTGTAAAGTGGCATTTGTCCACCTTCGAAACCTCTTTTCTTAGAGTAACCAGATCTTGACTTCTGACCTTTGTTACCACGTCCAGCTGTTTTACCTGTACCTGAACCCTGCCCTCGTCCAACTCTTTTTCTATTTTTCGTTGAACCAGGAGCTGGTTGTAAATTATGTAAACCCATAACTACCCCTTACGCTTTAATTCTAGTAAGTGCTTGAATCGTAGCTCTTACTAGGTTATTTGGGTTGTTAGAACCGATTGATTTGCTAAGAACATCTTGGATGCCTGCAAGCTCAAGTACTGGTCTAGCAGCACCTCCAGCAATAACACCTGTACCCTCAGACGCTGGTCTAAGTACAATTCTACTCGCATTGAACTTGTGTTCAATGTCATGTGCTATTGTTGTTCCTTTGATGTTTACTTTCACAAGGTTTTTGTGTGCATCATCAACCGCTTTTTTAATTGCATCTGGTACTTCTTTGGCTTTTCCAAATCCATATCCAACCGTACCTTTTTTGTCACCAATCACTACAAGAGCGGTAAATCTAAATCTTCTACCACCCTTTACAACTTTAGTAACACGACCGATATTAACAATTACTTCTTCGAATTCTTTTTCGATTTCTTCGTTTTGATTATTATTTTGCATCATGCTTCCTTAAAACTTAATTCCAGCTTCTCTAAGCGCATCAGCAAACGAGGCAACAACACCATGGTATAAGTAACCATTTCTGTCGAATACTACATTTTCAATGTTTTTAGAAGCAAGATTTTTAGCCATCTCAGCAGCTACCTTTTTAACATCTTCTTGGTTAGATTTTAAACCAAGCTTTCTTCCATCTACAGCTACCAATGTAACACCGGTTGTGTCATTGATTGCTTGCGCATAGAAATATTTGTTAGATTTAAACACAGACAATCTAGGAAGAGTTTCTGTTCCGAAGATCTTACCTCTTACTCTAGCTTTTCTTTGAGCGCGAAGTTTATTTTTTCTTTTTTGAATACTTTTTAACATCTACCCGCTCCTTATTTACCAGCTGCTTTACCAGCTTTTCTGATGATAACTTCATCTGTGTACTTCACACCTTTACCTTTGTATGGCTCTGGTGGTCTGAATGATCTAATTTCTGCTGCAGCTTGACCTACAGTTTGTTTATCTGTTCCGTTAATCGTAATGATATTTTTTTCAACTTTCATCTCAAGTCCCTCAGGGATATCATAGTTAATATCATGAGAAAACCCAAGTTGCAGGTTAAGTACTTTACCTTTAACAGCTGCTCTATAACCAACCCCGTTGATTTCTAAAGATTTAGAATACCCTTTGTCTAGCCCGATGATGATATTGTTAAACAATGCTCTGTATGTTCCCCAGAACGCTGCATCTTGTTTCTCTTCACCTACTCTAGTAAAAGTTACTTCTGAACCATCGATAGAGATTTCAACTCTACCATGTGTTTCAAGTCTTTTTTCAAGATTGCCCTTCTTAGCCACGAGACATGTACCGTCTAATGATACATCTATACCACTAGCTACTGTAACTGGTCTTTTTCCTACTCTTGACATCTTATCTCCTTACCAAATACTACAGATTACTTCGCCACCGATGCCACGTTTAAACGCTTCATCATTAGCAATCACACCTTGAGAAGTAGAAACTATCAAAGTACCGTAACCATTTTTAAATGTTCTGATTTCATCTTTACCTTGGTGTACACGACGCCCTGGTTTAGAAATCTTTTTTATCTCATTAATAACACTTTTTTCATTCTCATCATATTTAAGCACTACTTTAATCGTTTTCTTATTACCATCTTCTTTTACTTTAAAAGATTCCAAGTACCCTTTATCTACCAAAATAGATACAGTTGCTTCAATCGTTTTTGAATGAAGTAGTGTTGTTACGTCTAGTCTTCTTTGCGCAGCATTTCTTATACGAGTAAGAGAATCTGCAATTATATCTGTCATCATCTTTTTATTCTCCTTACCAGCTTGCTTTACGCATACCAGGGATTAAACCCTCGTTTGCCATTTTTCTTAAACACACACGACAAAGTCCGAAGTCTCTGTATACTGAGTGAGGTCTACCACAAATGTTACATCTTGTATACGCTTGTGAAGAGAATTTTGGTTTTCTCTTCTGCTTGGCAATCATTGATTTCTTAGCCATTAGTTTCTCCCTTTAGCAAAAGGCATGCCGAGCTTTTCTAAAAGCGCGAAACCTTCTTTATCAGATTCAGTACTTGTAACAATTACAATGTTCATACCATGTGTTTTAATTACTTTATCAAACTCAACTTCTGGAAACATCAATTGTTCTTGAAGACCGAAGTTATAATTACCACGTCCATCAAAACCTTTTCTAGGTGTTCCTCTAAAATCTTTTACTCTTGGAAGAGCAATAGACACAAGTTTATCAAAGAAGTTATACATATTATCACCTCTAAGTGTTACTCTAATACCTGTTGGTGCACCTTCTCTTGCTTTAAACCCTGCAACGGATTTTCTAGCATTAACTACGACTGCTTTTTGTCCAGCAATCAATGAAATAGTGTCAGCCATGTTTGCAATCAGTTTAGAGTCTTTTCCCTCTTCACCTGCACCCACAGAAATTACTATTTTTTCAAGCTTAGGAGTCTGCATCGGGTTTTTAATCCCACATTCTTCACGAAGGGCGGGAACGATGTCATTGTACTTTTGCTTCATTCTACTCATAAGATTATGCCTCTACTTTTTTTACATTTGAGATATGGATAGGCATTTCAACATTGGCAAATCCACCCTCTTTATTTTGTTCTGTTGGTTTTACAGCTTTTTTAGCCATTTTGCAACCTGAAACAATCACCGCATCTTTTTTAGTAAGTACCTGAAGAACTTCTCCTGTTGTACCTTTATCATCACCAGCGATAACCATTACGGTATCACCTTTTTTGATTTTAAATGTTTTTGCCATATTACCATACCTCCGGTGCAAGTGATACAATTTTCATAAAACCTGCATATCTTGTTTCACGACTTACAGGACCAAAGATACGTGTACCTATTGGCTCTCTTTTATCATCAATGATTACGGCTGCATTGTCATCAAAACGAATTAGTGACCCATTTTCTCTTTGGATCTCTTTTTTTGTTCTTACAACAACCGCTTTAATAACCTTACCCTTTTTGACTTTACCCGTTGGAAGTGCTTTCTTTACAGAAGCAACAATAACGTCACCTACAGATGCATATCTTCTTTTAGATCCACCAAGAACCTTTATACACATGATTTCTTTTGCGCCAGAGTTATCTGCCACAGTTAATCTAGTAAAACCTTGGATCATTACACTTCTCCTCTCTTCACAATTTCAAGAAGTCTGAAACTTTTAGTTTTAGAAAGTGGTCTACATTCAACTGCAGATACTGTATCTCCAACATTAATGTCATTTTTCTCATCATGAATCAAATATTTTTTAAATCTTTTTACAGTCTTGTGATATCTTGGGTGAAGAACACGTCTTTCAACTAAAACAGTTGCCGTCTTGTCTCCAGCCTTTTTAATCACAGTACCTTGTATTTGTCTTTTTGGCATAAATGACCCCTTACTTCGATCTAACAGCAGTGAGTGCTGTTTGAATTCTAGCGATATCTTTTTTCGCTACTCTTAACTCAGTAGTATTTGTTAATTGCATTGTTTTTTGCTTTGCATTTAATGTAAATAACTCAAGCTTCTTCTCTTTAAGCATAGCGAGCAAATCTGCTTCACTTTTGTCTTTTATATCAATATAGTTCATTTGTATCCTTTAAAGCGATGATTTTACACTTAAATGGCATTTTATGAATTGCTAGCGTGAGGGCCTCTCTTGCTAAAGTCTCTTCTACTCCCGCCATTTCAAAAATAATTCTTCCTGGCTTCACATTCATTACCCATCTGTCAACAGGACCTTTACCTTTACCCATTCTTGTTTCAAGTGGTTTTGCAGTAAGAGGTTTATCTGGGAAAACTCTAATCCAAGTTTTACCTGTTCTGTTAATTTTTCTAGTCATTGTAATACGCGCAGCTTCAATTTGACGAGAATCAATTCTTCCCGCTTCAACTGCTTTAATAGCGATATCACCGAACTCAATCTTGTTGCCTCTGAAAGATTTACCGCGATTACGGCCTTTCATCTGCTTTCTCCATTTGGTTCTTTTAGGCATTAACATCGTTATTCACCTCTCTTTTGACGTGGTTTACGACCACCTTTTTTTTCTTCTTTTGGCTCAGCTTGAATACCTTTAGCAAGTACTTCACCTTTGAATATCCATACTTTAATACCTATGATTCCATACGTAGTATGTGCTTCAGCAAAACCGTAATCGATTTTAGCTCTAAGCGTATGCAAAGGCACACGTCCTTCTAAGTACCATTCAGTTCTAGCCATTTCAGCTCCACCGAGTCTACCAGATACAGAAACCTTAATCCCTTTTGCACCTGATTTAAGTGCACCTTGAATTACTTTTTTCATCGCACGTCTAAATGCCGTTCTTCTTTCCAGTTGTGTTGCAACATTTTCAGCTGCAAGTTGACCAGAGGCTTGTGGACGTTTTTCTTCTTTGATGTTAATCGCTACATCTTTACCAAGCATCTTGATAAGTGTTGCTTTAAGCTTCTCAATGTCTGCACCTTTTTTACCGATAATAATACCCGGTCTAGCCGTCACAATGTTGATTCTTAATTTTTTAACTGTTCTTTCGATGATGATGTTAGAAACACCCGCATAGAAAAGTTCTTTTTTAAGGAATTTTCTGATTTTGTAATCTTCAGCGATAAAATCAGCAGTTCTTCCCTTAGCTGGGAACCATCTTGATTCCCAGTTTCTGTTAATTCCAAGTCTAAGACCTATAGGATTTACTTTCTGACCCATTACGCTTCCTTCTCAGTTTTTTCAGCTACGCCAACTTCTACAAGAATGTGTGCTGTTGGTTTAATGATTCTAGAAGCTGTACCTCTAGCTCTTGGTCTCCATCTTTTCATTACCGCTGCTTTGTCTACTCTACAAGAAGTAATGGTTACTTCTTCTGGTTCAAAGTCACCGTTAGCAACTGCAGACGCAATGACTTTAGAAACGATACCCGCTGCTTTATTAGGCATAAACTCTAGTGCTGCAAGTGCAAGTTCTGCATTCATACCCTGTACTTCTCTAGCGATAAGTCTAGCTTTTGTAGGAGATACTCTTACATATTTCAATAATGCTCTACTCATATTAACCTACCTTCTTCTGAACAGAACCTTTATGGCCCTTAAATGTTCTAGTTGGTGCAAATTCACCAAGTTTATACCCTACGTGATTCTCTGTAATAAATACAGGTATAAACTGTCTACCATTGTGAACATTCACTGTCAAACCGATAAATTCAGGGAAAATCACAGATCTTCTTGACCAAGTTTTTATTGGTTTTTTATCGCCTGATTCTTTCGCTGCTAATACTTTTTTCATTAGGTGACCATCGATAAATGGACCTTTTTTTGTCGATCTTGCCATATCTTAGCCCCTACCTTGTTTCTTTTTAGAGATAATAAGTTTATCACTTGCTTTTTTCTTACGTGTCTTATACCCTTTAGTTGGCATACCCCAAGGAGATACCGGATGACGACCCGAGTTTGTTTTACCTTCACCACCACCATGTGGGTGATCGATTGGGTTCATCGCAGAACCACGTGTTTGTGGTCTAATACCAAGGTGTCTAGAACGTCCTGCTTTACCGATGACTATATTTGAAAAGTCTTCATTTCCAACTGTACCGATAGTTGCAAGACACTCACCAAGGATATATCTCATCTCTGATGATGGAAGTCTCAAAGAAACGTACTTGCCATCTCTACCCATAATTTGTGCATAACCACCTGCTGAACGTGCGATTTGACCGCCATGACCTGGGCTCATTTCAATGTTATGGACTAAAGTACCTACGGGGATACTTTTTAGTTTCATTGTATTGCCTGTTTTAATATCAAGTCCTGATTCAGCTGACATAATTTTATCACCTACAGTAAGTCCTTTTGGTTGAAGAATATATCTTCTATCACCATCAGTATACTTAACAAGACAGATTCTACAGTTTCTGTATGGGTCATACTCGATTGTTGCGACAGTACCTTCAACGTTAAATTTATTTCGTTTAAAGTCAATGATTCTGTATAGTTTTTTAGCACCTGCTTCTCTGTGACGAGAAGTGATTCTACCGTTACTGTTTCTACCTGCAGATCTTGGAAGATTTTTAAGTAGTGCTCTAACGCTTGCTTTAGCAGTGATATCACCGCTATCAAGGTTAGTCATATAACGACGTGAAGGTGTGGTTGGTTTATATGTTTTAATTGCCATCTTCTATCCTTATACCGCTAAGCTTTCGATTTTTGCATCTTCTGGAAGCTTGACGTAAAACTTTTTAGTGTCAGGTCTTTTTCCTTCGATACCTTTAAATCTTTTCACTTTTCCGTTTACTCTCATTGAGTTCACTCTAAGTGGGTTAATGCCAAAGAATTCTTTAAACACTTCTTTAAGACCATTTTTAGTCATTCTAGGAGTGGTTTGAACTACAATAACACCATCTTCTTGAAGAGCCAAACTCTTCTCTGTATACATAATTGCTTTAATATCTGTAATATCTGCCATATTAAGCCTCTTTTGTCAATTTATCAAATACTGCTTTTTCAATCACGATTGAGTGATATGCTGCAGCAAGGTAGGCATTAAGCTCATTTGGTTCAATAAGGTATGCATTTTGAAGGTTTCTAAATGCTAAGAATGTCTTGTCATCAATCATCTCTTTTACTACAAGGACATCTCTTTGCTCAAGACCATTTACAAATGCAATAGCATCTTTCGTTTTACCAGATTCTATTGCTATGTTATCTACAACAAATACTTTACCGTTTGCAGCCATCTCAGCTATTGCATGGTAAAGTGCAAGTTTCTTTTGCTTTTTGTTTACTTTTTGGTCATAGTTTTTGTTTGTACTTGGGCCAAATGCAACTCCACCACCTACAAAAATAGGAGATCTAGTTGAACCTGCTCTTGCACGTCCTCCACCTTTTTGAGCCCATGGTTTTTTACCACCACCACTTACTGCAGATCTGTTTTTAGTCTGGGCAGTGTTTGCTCTAAGTCCTGATGCATATGCTTTACAGTAAAGGTAAAGGTTATGCGGATGAACTTCCAAGAATGCTGCTGGAAGGTCTGTTGTTTTAATTACTGTTGTTTTCATTATTTAACTATCCTTACTAATCCTCTAGCACCATTGTGCCCAGGAATTGAACCTTTTAATACTAAAATACCATTTTCAGCATCAAATGAAATGACATCATTTTTAACTGTTGTTTTTGTGTTACCATATTGTCCAGGCATTTTTTTACCTTTTTGAACACGTCCTGGCCATTCAGCATTACCGATAGAACCAATACGTCTACCAAATCTATGCCCATGACTTCCTGGTCCACCGCCAAACCCGTGACGCTTCATACCACCTGAAAAACCTCTACCTTTAGTATCTAAAGATGTTTTTACAAGTGTTGCTTCTGCTAATGCTGCTGGACTTAAATCGCCCGCTTCAGTACCAACTGCCACTTCAATTGTCATAAATTTATTAAACTCTTTAGAAACACCAAATTTAGTCTGCTGACCTTCAATGCTTTTGTTAAGTTTTTTACTTGAGTTGTACGCAACAAGTGCTTTCCCGTCTTCTTTCACTTCACAAACTTTCGTTTCAACGACTTTAAGAAGAGTAACAGGAACACTTGGTACATCAACAGTTCTGCTCATACCAATTTTTTCTATAATAAATTCCATTCTCTACTCCTACTTGTCCATTGATCTGATTTCAACTTCGATTTCAGGTGCTAGATCCAACTTCATAAGTGAATCAATAGTATCTGAAGTAGCCGAAACAATGTCGATCATTCTTCCATGAATTCTGATTTCAAACTGCTCACGTGCATCTTTATTAACGTGTGGCGATTTAAGAACAGTATAACGCTTCAATTTAGTTGGCATTGGAATTGGCCCTCTAATCTCTGCACCTGTACGTTTAACTGCATCTACAATAGCAGCAACTGATCTGTCTAACACTCTGTGATCGTAAGCTTTAAGCTTTAATCTAATTTTTTCCATATTTTACCTTTAAAAGAACTCGTTAGTACGTGCCTAAAACACAGGGGGTTAACCCTCTAACATAAATTTAGGAACGCGAATTATATCCAATTTTTTTTAAAGCTACAATGCTTTTAACCTAATTATTGATACAATAGTAAAAAATATTTCCTTTTTAAAAGGAAGGATATCCATGAATTTACTTGAGTACTATTACAATCAACGCCCTAACAATGAAAACTTTGTTACCCGAAAGTGCCAACTCCCTCTAAAGGGAGATATCAATCTTTTTGGAGTGAGAGGTGCTGGGAAAACATCTCTTGTTCTAGATTATCTTACATTGCTAGAAAATACCACTATACTTTATATTGATTTGGATGATCCTAATCTAATTTTTAATACTTTTAGTGAACTTTCCTTACAACAGTACATTGACAAAAACAACATACGTATACTTGTTTTAGATCACTATGAAGAAGGTTTTCTATCTTCTTTTCCAAATGTAGAACAACTTATTGTACTAACACGCATTGTACTAGCTGCGTCTCAACTTATGCCTATTGAGCTTTTTCCTTTGGATTATGAAGAATTTTTGGCTTTTGAAAGTAATGCTGTACAAAATAAAGGATTTAATCATTTCTTACGCTTGGGGACGCTCCCTCTTTTTGCCCATTCTCAAAAAACAAATACTACTGCAATGAAATCTTTTTTTACAAGTGCCTTTAATCCACAAGAGCAAAAACTGCTTTTGATCTTAGCGCAACATCATACAAAACATCTCACTACACATCAAATCTATACATTTGCAAAAGAGAAGTTTAAAATTTCCAAAGATTGGCTGTACAAAACTATAAAATTATTTACCCAGGAAAAACTCATACTTTTTATAGAAGATCGTTATGAAAAGTCTGGAAAAAAAATGTTGCTTTTTGATTTTGCTTTTGCTAAATACCTTACAATAGGACAACCCTTCATCATACAGTTTGATACTATGATTGCTCTTGCTCTTATGAAACACCATATAAACGTACAAACTTTAGGTATACATGGATATGTTACCCATGATAATGAACTAATCATTCCTGCTCCATTTGAGAGTGAAGAAAGCCTTTGGGTAAAATCACAAAAAAAGTTTTCACTTTATAAAAAATTTGGTATTAAAAAAATAACGATTGTAACTGTAACAAACAACTATGAATACACTATAGAAAAATTACACTTTGAAGCATTGCCCTTTAATGAGTGGTCTGTCATAAATGATGAAATAGAGTGATGTATTTAAAATATTCTAAAGAAGTACCCCTTCCAGATACCTGCGGCACCCAGTAAAGAAAGGTGGGCTGCTATGTTCCCATCCTGACCCGTTGTCCTTCAATCCTGTCGCACAGGTCTAAAAGAGGCATGAGAATCATAACCAAAAAGAGCTTATATCCCATTAAATTTACCCCATTTTAAAAACGATAAGCTATAATTCCACAACATAACAAAAATACGACCTGTCGTATGGACTATCTGTTGAAGATAATCCAGTGTTAACGTAACTTCATTGAACTCTATTCAAAAAGTGTTCTTTTAATTGAGAGGTGTCCGAGTGGTCGAAGGTGCAGACCTGGAACGTCTGTGTGGGGTAACTCACCGAGGGTTCGAATCCCTTCCTCTCAGCCATAAAA
>JALSHU010000047.1 GCA_026982075.1 Sulfurovum sp.
TTAAAATTTATATCTTAGGTTTGTATAAAAGTAACGACCAGGTTCATTCATAAGAACAATGGTGTCATTTACAGAAATGGTAGGTAATAAGATCAAGTCTTTATAGGTATTTGAAACTGCATATGTTGTGTCAAACAAGTTATCTATACCTATAGTTATCTCAAAATTGTTTGCAAATGTTTTGCTTGCATTGAGATTCAGAATAGTATAAGCATCTAAAGGTTGTTCACCATTTTCATTATCTATCCTCGTCCATGCATCTGAACCAACAATTTCTGCACGTATGGTAAAGCTCTCATCCCAATCATAATTAAGCGCAAAATTATATTTAAAAGGCGGTATTTCAGGCATGTCTGTATCCAGCTGACCCGTAAGTGGAGTATCTTTTTCTCCTCTTTGGTATGCCACACCATAATCAAAATATATTGAGTCTGTCGCAATGTATGTTCCACTAAATTCAAATCCATAGACTGTTGCATCTACATTCTCATACGCATGGTATGCTACTGGTTTACCCATCATAAGCATCGTGTTACTTGCATTATATGCAATAAAATCATTTAACATGGAGTAAAAAGCTTTGAATTTAACCATGCTATTATCAAACTGATGTTCCACACCGATATCAAACTCGTAGTTGACAGTATTTTCAAGAGTTGGATTGCCAATCTCATTCCCCATACTTCCCAACCAATAAAGTTCTTTTGCATCTGGTACACGAGAAGATTTTCCCACACCTGCAAAAAACCTTGTTTGCGTATTCATCATATAGGTTCCATTGATATACCCATTAAGTTCAGCGTAGTCATTTGACTGTTGTGTATTATTGGCTGACGTAATACTTGTATCATCAAATCTTAACCCAATATCAAGTATCAGTTTATCCATCGTTATTTTATCTTTAAGAAAAAACCCAATATTTTTGGTATCTACATCCCATATACTGTGAAATTTTGTTTCAGGTAACGGTATATCATTTTTATAATATCCTCCATCCCAGTTACGAAGGGTGTAATCTATACCTCCCGTAATGGTATGGTTGTCCCATACAACGCTATTTTTAATTTTTACCCCATCTACCTGTGTTGTTAACGTATGTGTCATATAATTCACTGCACCCATTGTTCTATATTTGGTTGACATAGGATGTTCTACGTCAGAACGATAAAGTTGTACATAAAGTTCTTGGGAATATCTTCCCAAATCTTTTGCAATATACTCTACATTATAAAGGTTGGAATCATCATACAACGCATCCATTTTAGACGATGGATATAAAACATCATCACTTCTATTGCCTGTATAACTCAGTCTTAACTCTTGATTGTCGGTCATATTCCAAAAAAGTTTAGCCATGACTGTTTTTTTACTGTATGCATCCAGATTTTTATATTTATCCTGATATTGGACTGATGCAGGTACTTTCCCCGCATCAATTTCTCTTTGGATTTGACCAATAAAATTATTCCCGTCACCATCTTTATACTGTTCACTGCTTTCAGTTGAACCACTCAATAAGAACCTAACGGTATCATTTCCTCCACTAACAAAAAAGGAGCCTTTTTTGTATCCCCAACTTCCCATACCTACATTAATGTCCCCATGCACTTCTTTTTCTGGTTTCAAAGTATGTACTTTCACTTCAGCACTAAGCACACCGAAATCTTCTACATTGTAGGGACCTTCATTAATCTCAATGTAATCAATATTATTTGTCAATACATGAGAGATAGGAGGATCCATCCTATTTGGACAGGCACCATATATTTTCATACCGTCAATCGTTACATTGATATTGTCTTTTTTTTGTCCTCTTACGATGATATCATTTGCTATCCCTGATCTTCTTACTAGAGAAATACTAGGACTCTGCTTGAAGAGTGCTTCAGCCAAATCTGCAGACTTGATGTCTTCCCCACTTACATCTTTGATGACTTCTGTTCCCACTTTTGCATGAACATCTATAATCCCTAGCTCCACTTGTGCTGCTTGTATCCACAATGTACACGCCAATGAAAGGTACATTCCTTTACCCATAACCACTCCTTCTAAAACTATTTAAAAGTATGGTTACATTTTAGTGTTAAGTTTGTGTTAAATTTACCTCATGCGATACCGTAATGTTATATTGACTGTTGCAGGAAGAGAAAGTGGTGCGTTCTTCACATTAATCGGAAAACATTTTTTAACTGCATTTCGTGCTGAATGATGAAATATTTTAGGACCATCAAGTGTAATACGACCCACATTACCATTGGCTAAAATCACAAATCGAACAGTGACTGACCCTTGCATCCCTCTTTTTTGTGCAATGCGCGGGTAGGTTTTATGTCTATCTATTTTGTATCTCAATTGACTAAGAAATTTATTTCTTTTTGCAGAAGAATAAGATTTTTTTTGTCTATGTTGTAATCTTTTTTGTTTTCTTTTTGATGTGTACTTTTTTTGTGCTTCTT
This sequence comes from Sulfurovum sp., assembly GCA_026982075.1. Lineage (GTDB taxonomy): Bacteria > Campylobacterota > Campylobacteria > Campylobacterales > Sulfurovaceae > Sulfurovum. The sequence continues at coordinate 2,457 of JALSHU010000047.1, forward strand.
TTTTTGTGCTTCTTTTTTTAATTTTCTTCTTTCTATGCACCTTTTTTTGAGGCAGTGTAACTGGTTTTATTTTCTTTTTCAGTCTTGTGGGTGGATGGACTTTTTTTATCGGAGGTTCAAATATTTTTTGAACCTCTTTAGTCAGTTTCTCTTGAACTTCCAACTCTTTTTCTGGTTCTTGTTCAGGTTTTTGTTCTTCAATTTTTTGAGGTATCTTTTCTGGAACAAAACTAGAAAGATGCATATGCACTATTTTCTCTTTAGAAACTTCTTCAGAAACCTTGATTTGTTTTTGTAAATACGCAAAAAATCCAACTGCAAAAATATACAGCAAGAGCGTGATAAAAAAGGCGAGTGTGTCATGCTGTTTGTTCATAAAAAGTATTATGACTAAAAAATGTTAAGGTGGTGTTAAAAGCATAATAACTCCGTTCTATATTATACTTTTACTGAAGTAATGGAAGGGCTAAGACCAACTATGCAGATGAAAATGTTTATGTTCTACACCATTGTGATCGTGTTTATGTTGATGTACTAACTGTGCTTTAATAAGTGTAGGCATATCTTCAAGTAGTGC
>JALSHU010000048.1 GCA_026982075.1 Sulfurovum sp.
TGTTCTTGGTAGGTTTTTTTGGGCATATTCACTCCTATATATGCATTGTATTATATTTAAAATGCATTTTGTATTCCATATTTCATTATACTATAATATAAAAAAGGAGATGCATATGCACAATACTTTACAACTTCTATTGATACGCTTTTATTTTACTATTGTCAGTCGTTTGTTCCCTTCTTTGGCAGTCGTATCTGCACATAAGCTATTTCATTATCCCATCAATACCAACAGAAAGAACCATCATGAAAAGAAGTTGCCACAAGCAAAACATATCACTATACCTCTATATAAAAACATATCTTTACAAGGCTACAAATGGGGAAAAGAGACTGACCCCATTGTTCTTTTGGTACATGGCTGGTCAACCACTGGACGAAGTATGAGTCATTTTACTGATTTACTACTGAAAAACAACTATCAGGTTGTTACCTATGATGCCTTACGTCATGGGAGAACAAAAGCAAAACTTTCTGACCTGGCAAACTGGGCAGACAGTGTGCAAACAGTATTAAAACACATAGGAGGGGTAGAATGTATCATTGCTCATTCTTTTGGATGTGCTGCGGTAACTGTAGCCTCTAAGCACGCCTTATTGACAAACAAACTCATCTTCATTGCTCCCATACATAATGTTGTTTCTGTGGCAAATAATTTTGCCAGACACCTACATATCCCTCCAAAAATTGTAAAATCAATGCTTAGCTATACATGGAAACAAAATAAAAAAGGTTTTGAAAAATATGGAAAAGATTTAGAGGATATATTTGATTCAACATTTCATGTGCCTACATTACTCTTTCATGATAGGCACGATAGAGAAATAGGTATTGAACACTCCCATGCTCTTTGTCAGAAATGGAAATGGGCAAAGCTCATACAAACAACAGGCTTAGGGCATCGTACTATTTTAGATAACAAAATGGTCGTCGAGAAGGCAGTTGAATTTATCAAAACCCCTTCAATACATATACATTAAAACGCTATTTATTTACTACGTCTTCTTCATTCTCGACTATTGATTCTGGTTCATATACAGTTTCAATCTTTTTAGTCTCTTTTTTAAAAAGTTTAAAGAGATCAGAAAGTGTTTGATGCATATCATCACGATTTACAATCATATCAATCAAACCATGTTCAAGTAAAAACTCTGATCGCTGGAAACCTTCTGGTAAATCAACACCTACTGTCTGTTTTATAACTCTTTGTCCTGCAAAACCTATCAATGCACCCGGTTCTGCCATAATGATATCTCCAAGCATTGCAAAAGAAGCTGATACACCCCCCATAGTAGGGTCAGTTAATATAGAGATAAAAGGGAGACCCTTTTGGTGTAGTCTATTCAATGCAGCAGAAGTTTTTGACATTTGAAGAAGTGAATACGTACTCTCTTGCATTCTAGCTCCACCAGATGCAGAGACAATGATAAATCCACAGTTTTTTTCTATCGCTCTGCTAATACCACGAACGATTTTTTCACCTTCAACAGAGCCAAGACTTCCACCCATAAAAGAGAAGTCAAATACAGCAATTTCTACCGGGTTTCCACCTATTGTACAACTTCCACTCATAACTGATGATGTTTTCCCCGTTTTTGCTTTAGCTTCTTCTATACGCTTTTTATATGACTTTTTATCTGAAAACTTCAATGGATCTACTGGTGCCAAAGTATCATCCATCTCTACAAAAGAGCCTTCATCAACAATTGATTCGATACGTTTTTCTGCTGATATACGAAAATGGTGGTTACATTTCGGGCATACATGCTGTTTTGCCTCAACCTCTTTATAATACATTAAAGAAGTACATTTCGGACACTTAATCCATTGATTGGGTGTCTCTTGTTTTACTTCATCTTTTTTAAATAAATTTCCAAACATTTTTTCTCCTCAGTCTTAAACACTATTCTCTTTAATCAACTGTTCTATTTTATCTGCTATCTTTTTTTCTTTTGATACTATAACATAATCCTCTTCAACAATCACTTCTAAACCCTCACAAAGTGCTAGACCTGCAGCAAAATCATAGATACGGAATTTTCCCATAAATAAAACATATTTTACCGTCCTAGCATAGGCCAAAGAGAGTGCTATAGCTCCTGGAGCTCGAAATTTTAAACCTTCATCATGCAGCAATTTAACCAAACGACTGTTTTGATATGCTTTTTCAAAAAGACCTATTTCTGAATACGGTACAGTATAGGGAAGATGATACTGCTTAGAAAAAAGTTTACCTTGCTGAACTTCTTGTACATTACTAGTAAAAAAAATATCACTATTACTCAAATTACATACAATAGCCGCATCTAAAACTCCATCAGCATTTACTTTTGCAACAGAAGTACCAAAAAACGGGAAAAGTGAAAGTGCATTGGAAGACCCATCAATAGGGTCAATAATAATTTTGTCCTGACCTTCACCTATTAATCCTGACTCTTCTGATTCTATCTGTCCAAAAGAACCCAGATGTTTAACAAAAATGGCTTCAGCCATCAAATCAAGCTTTGAACTGACATCACCACCCGCACCTACCTGGGTTTTTTCAAACCATGAGGTATCAAAACCATCTTTTATTGCTTGACTTATCTCTTCATTTGCCTGTATACAAGCTTGAATGAAATCAGTCATGATAGTAACTATTCACCTTTTTTGTCAGTAAGAAGTGTTGGTTTTGCACCCCTTGGTGCTACCATCCAGAATTTTCTAATCTCTGTTCTAAAATGTTCTAAAATATATGCTGCTCTTTTTGAACCCGTTTTTGTTACATAATCTTTAAGAAGTGCCTTAAGTTCAAACATTTCAGTATCCCACTCATCTGTATCTATGCGTAATGGTTCTACCAGTTCAGGATTTACCTTTTCATAAAAATGACCCTCTTCATCATATACAAATGCTTTTCCGCCTGTCATACCAGCCCCAAAGTTTACACCCGTTTTACCAAGGATAACTGCAATACCTCCAGTCATATATTCACATGGATGATCACCTGTACCTTCTACAACTGTTGTAGCTCCAGAGTTACGTACTGCAAAACGTTCTCCCACTTGACCATGTACATAAAGTGTTCCACCTGTTGCCCCATAAAGACAAGTATTTCCGCCTAGTGCAAATTCATGACCGGCTTTTTGTGAAGTAATGACAATATTACCACCATTCATTCCTTTACCGATATAGTCATTTCCCGCACCCTCAATATTGATGTTGATACCCTTAGACATAAATGCACCTAAAGATTGACCTGAGGTTCCCTTCATATTAAGTGTTATCGTCCCGTCAGGAAGACCCTTATTTCCATAAAGTGCCGCAATTTCTCCAGAAATTCTTGTGGCAAAACTTCTGTTAAGATTTGAAATTTTTTTATTAAGCACTATAGGTTTTGATGGATCTTTTATGGTAGGCATAAGCTCTTTAATCAATGCTTTTTCATACTCATTTTGATCATAGGGTTCATTAAATGGTACTTGACAGGTATTCACACCCTCAAGTTTATACAGCATCTCTTCAAAATTAAACTTTTTTGCAAATGCATCATCTATGACTTCCAATAGATGGTTTTGACCTATAATCTCTTCTAGCGAGGTATACCCAAGCTCTGCAAGAATTTCTCTAATCTCCTCAGCAATAAAAGTAAAATAGTTTATCACTTTTTGAACATTTCCAGTGAATTTCTGACGTAACTTTGGATCTTGTGTAGCAACACCTACCGCACAAGTATTAAGGTGACATACTCGTAGCATGACACATCCTACAATGACTAATGCCCCTGTACCAAATGCGTACTCTTCCGCCCCAAGTATAGCTGCTTTTACAACGTCTAAACCAGTTTTGAGTCCCCCATCTGTCTCTAAAGTCACTTGTCCTCTAAGGTTATTTGCCTTAAGTGCATTATGTGCTTCGATAAGTCCAAGTTCCCAAGGGTTACCAGCAAATCTTATGGATCCAATAGGTGCTGCACCTGTTCCACCATCTGCACCAGAAATAATAATCTTATCAGCATACGCTTTCGCCACACCTGCAGCGATGGTTCCAACACCTGCAGTTGACACAAGTTTTACAGCTACTCTTGCATTTGGATTGATTTGTTTTAAATCAAAAATAAGCTGAGCCAAGTCCTCTATCGAATAAATATCATGGTGAGGAGGCGGTGAAATAAGTGTCACTCCTGGTTTTGTAAAACGTAAAGAAGCAATCAGTGGAGAAACTTTAGATCCTGGAAGCTGTCCTCCCTCACCTGGTTTTGCACCTTGCGCTACTTTGATTTGTATCTCAGTAGCCGAACGTAAATACTCTGGTGTTACACCAAAACGTCCAGAGGCTACTTGCTTAATACTAGAATTCCTCTCTGTCCCATAACGTGCAGGGTCTTCTCCACCCTCGCCTGAGTTAGACTTAGCGCCTATGGTATTCATAGCAACAGCCAGTGTTTCATGCGCTTCTTGAGAGATAGACCCCATTGACATAGCAGCTGTTGAAAAACGTTTAAAGATATTGGACAAAGGTTCAACTTCCTCAATACTTATAGGTTTTCTATCACTTTTGAGTTGATAAAAGTCACGTATGAATTTTTTATCTCTTTGATTAACCAGTGTTTGAACCTCTGCATAGTCCTCTTTATTTCCAGATTCTGCACACTTTTGAATAGCTGTAATAGTTGGACGTGAAAAATCATGGAACTCTTCACCTTTTTTATATTTGTAGTATCCACCTTTGTAGAGAGCATTTTTAGTCTGTAAGTCCGTAAAAAAAGCACGTTGATGATTACTGTTTAATCGTTCATCAATATCTTTATAATCAAGTCCATAAAGAAGTCCCTCTGTACCCATAAAACAGTCTTGTACTATCTCTTCACTCAGCCCTATAACATCAAAGAGTCTAGAATTTCTATAAGAAGAAAGTGTAGAAATACCCATCTTAGACATAATTTTCATGAGCCCTGCACCCATAGCACGCCTAAAGCGTTTCAATGTTCCCTTCACATCACTATCATCTTCTATCATTCTTTCCACTGCATAATAAAGTAAATAAGGGAAAATAGCTGCTGCACCATAAGCCAACATAAGCGCTGCTGTATGTGGGTCAAATACTTCTCCTGTAACAGTGACGATACTTGCAAGATGCCTAAGGTCTTGTTCTAACAATTCCTGACTCAAGCGTCCAACAACCATAAGCATAGGTATTACTTTATTATCTTTTGTAAGCGCTCTATCATCCAGTATAATCGTTCTTATACCATTTTCACGTACATCTTTAATAATAGTATCTATCAAAGTATCAAGACTGCGTTTAATATCTGTACTATATGTTGTATCATACTTTTTAGCTTTATAACTTTCATCATACTTTTCATTTGATACATCACCAAACTCTTGAAGCAAACAAAACTTTTCAGCAGACATAACAGGTAAAACTGTTTTAAGCCTTTTAGCATGTTCTGGACCATCACTTAAAATATTTTGTGTCTCTCCAAAACCTGTATTCAGACTCATCACTGTTTTTTCACGTATCGGGTCTATCGGTGGATTCGTAACTTGTGCAAATTTTTGTTTAAAAAAGTCTGTAAAGTTTCTCTGCTCCTGAGAAAATGCAGCCAGAGGAGTATCATCCCCCATAGAACCTGTAGTCTCTTTGCCTTCAAGCATCATTGGCTTAATTACTTTGCTCACAACTTCTGATGTATAATTAAAATAACGTTGCTTTGCTTCCATCTCTTCAGAAAGTGCTTCAGAAGGGTGTTTCGAACAGGTATCTGTAAGCGTATCAGGTACAAACTCTTGAAGATAAGACATATTTTTGCCAAGCCATTTATCATAAGGGTGTACTGCTTTTAAATATTCATCGATATCTTTTGATTTAAGTACTTTCCCGTACTTTAAGTCGATTCCCATCATTTCACCAGACTGTAAACGTCCACGCTCTACTATTTCTTCATCTGGAATACTAAGCACACCATACTCTGAAGAGATAAGTAATCTATTGTCTGTTGTTCTGATATATTTAGATGGTCTAAGCCCATTTCTATCAATGACACAACCTATGTAACGTCCATCAGTCATACTCACAGCAGCTGGGCCATCCCATGGTTCGAAACAGGTACTTGCATATTCATAAAAAGCCCTAAGTTCTGCATCCATTTCTGGAGCATTATGCCAAGGTGCAGGAACCAGTGAACGGGCAGCTTTAAAAAAGTCTACACCATTCACGCGTAAAAATTCCATAAAGTTATCCAAACTGGCAGAGTCAGACATACCATCTTGAATAACATTTTTTAATCTACTCATCTCTTCATCACTAAAGACATCAGACTTCGCCGTTGCCATTTTTGAAGCCACATTAAAACGGTTTGCGGTCACTGAGTTTATCTCACCATTATGGGCTATCATTCTAAAAGGTTGTGCCAGTTTCCATTGAGGTAAAGTATTGGTAGAAAAACGTTGGTGAAAAAGACAAAATGATATTTTGAAGTCTGGATTTGCCAAATCTTTATAAAATTCTTTAATGTGCGTAGGCATTACCAAACCTTTGTAAGACACAACAGAAGTAGAAAAAGACGGTATGTAAAAATCTTTATCCTCTTTCAAAGCTGCCTCAATCTCTTTACGAGAAAGATATACTAAAGCTTCAAACCTTTTTGCAGCCACAGGCCCTCTTGGGGTGACAAATACTTGTTTCATCATTGGAAGAGAGGCAAGTGCTTGTTCCCCTAAAGCATTTGTATCTACAGGAACAGTACGTGTATAGAGTACATGCAAGTCATTATTCTCACATACTTTCCTAATCACATCAAAGTCACTTTCGTTCTTTGAAAATACCATCGCAACAGCATATGTTTCTGGTAAATCTATACCATCTTCTGCTGCCACTTTAACAAAAAATGATTTGGGAAGAGAAAGTAAAAGACCTGAGCCATCACCCGTTTTACCATCTGCCGCAATCGCTCCTCTATGCATCATCCGCGAGAGTGAAATAATCGCATCTTCCAAATTTTTATGTGAAGGTATATTGTCTATCGATGCTAAAAGTCCAAATCCACAATTATCCTTAAACGAGGTAAATAAATCTCTCATATTCCAACCTTTAAATTAATATTAAAGAGCGTAAAAATACACTTTTTAATAGCTTTAATATTATCTAAGTGGTGGTTAAACGGTGTTTAATGTAATAAAGATAGAAACCCTTTCATAAGTTATGTGCTACTTTGTTTAACATCACTTGGTCTATAATGCAAAGAAAACGAGGAATAGACATCAAAGGTTTTATATTAAGTGTTAAAAAAGCTAAGGATGAAGATTCTATTGCGATGGTTTTGAGCCCAACAGATGTGCGAACATACTATAGGTTTTTTGGTGCACGACACTCGATATTACAACTTGGAAATTTAATAGATTTTGAAGTAGAAGGAGAAAATGGACGTTTTATGCCTCGTTTGCGTTCACTCTCCCATATGGGTTTTCCCTGGATTTTTGACAAAAACAAGCTTCTCCTTTGGCATAATTTTATTAAAAAATTTGAACCTCATTTACGTGATGCTGAAGAAATAGATTCATTTTATTTTAATTTGCTTCTTGATGCAGCTAAAAAATGGGATAAACAAAATCCCAAACGTATCATATGTGAAAGTTATGTTACTTTACTTGAGTATGAAGGAAGGCTCTATCCTGAAGAAAACTGTTTTATATGTGAGAAACATATAGAAGAAGATATTGCATTGATGCAAGCTTTTAAACCTGCTCATCCTTCTTGTATCTACTCCCCTTCCTTACCTACTAAAAAGGTTTTAGACTTTTTTAAAAGCAAAAAAACTGTCTTTATAGATGATGCAGAAATAGACTATCTTTTTGAAATTGTCATGAAAGGATTATAAACATATTTTTGTAACAAAAAATTACTCTACAGTACAATCACTCTCAATCATGGAGCTTTTGCTATAGAAATAAAGTAGCCCTACTATATAGTTAGACTATGAAGAGGTTTTAGTTTACACCTTCATGTAATTTAAGTTCTCTACATACGTTGTTAAAATAGTAAGGATTTACATATGAAAGAAAAAATCCAAAATATAGTTGAACAATATCAATCTGACAAAACACGATTGATGGATATATTATGGGATATTCATAACCAATATGGATATATATCTGATGAAGCGGTGAATCAACTTTCAGATGCTTTAAACATGTCTCCACCTGATATTCGAGAAACCTCCTCTTTCTACCACTTTTTTCATGCCCAACCCGCAGGTAAACATCAAATTTATCTTAGTGACACAGTCATCGCTAAAATGTCTAATTATGATGAAGTACATACTGCGTTAGAAAAAGAAACTGGTTGTACATTTGGAACAATAGATGAAAGTGGTACATTTGGTTTGTACCATACCAATTGTATAGGTTTAAGTGATCAAGAACCAGCAATGATGGTGGACAAAGTCGTTTTTACCAATCTTACAACAGAAAAGATTGAAGATATCATCTCAGCCTTGAAAGAAGGCAAAAGTGCCGAAGAAATCGCTAACCCTAATCAACATCCTCATACAGAGGTATCTTATATAGATGCGATGGTATCTACCAACATTCAAAACAAAGGGTCTGTTTTTTTTAAAAAAGAGAGGAATTACAGAGTCATTCTCTCTAAATGTTTATCTTCTATTCCTGAAGAAGTCATTGAAACTGTATTGGATTCAAATATTCGAGGTCGTGGAGGAGCAGGTTTCCCTACTGGGTTGAAATGGCGACTTTGTCGTGAAGCTGAAGGTGAAGAAAAATATGTCATCTGTAATGCTGATGAGGGAGAACCTGGGACATTTAAAGACAGAGTGCTCTTAACACGATCCCCAAAAGATGTGTTATTAGGGATGATTGTCTGTGCACATGCTATAGACTCTTCTGTGGGTATTATTTATTTACGTGCAGAATATTGGTATCTTAAAGCCTACCTAGAAAAACAGATACAAGAATTTCATGATGAAGGTCTTTTAGGAAAAGATATTTTAGGTCGAAAAGATTTTCATTTTGATATACGTATTCAAATGGGTGCAGGTGCCTACGTTTGTGGTGATGAAACAGCACTCATAGAATCCTGTGAAGGAAAACGCGGTACACCTCGTCTCAAACCTCCCTACCCTATACAAGAAGGATACTTGGGTCAACCAACCAGTGTAAACAATGTTGAAACATTTGCTGCTGTAAGTAGGATTGTAGAAAAAGGGGGTGCATGGTATAAGGCTATGGGTACAGAAGCATCTTCTGGTACCCGTTTACTAAGTGTATCTGGAGATTGTAGCTATCCTGGTATTTATGAAATCGAATGGGGTATGATGCTTAACGAAGTCTTACGCCTAGTAGGTGCAAAAGATGCAAAAGCCATACAAATCAGTGGGCCTTCTGGGGAATGTGTATCAGCACTCAAAGACGGGGAACGTGAATTCTGTTACAGTGACTTATCATGTAATGGTTCTTTGATGATATTTAACCAAAGCAGAGATATGCTTGGCGTAGTAAAACATTTTATGGAATTTTTTGTAGATGAATCATGTGGTATCTGTATCCCCTGCCGTGCAGGGAATGTAGACTTGTTACATAAAGTGGAACGTGTGATTGATGGTAAAGCATGTCAACAAGATTTGGACGAGATTGTGAGCTGGGGAACTCTAGTAAAAAGTACCAGCCGTTGTGGACTAGGTGCCACTTCTCCAAATCCTATTTTAACCACACTCAACAAGTTTCCTGAAATCTATAAGAAAAAACTTGTAGTTCCTAAAGGACCATTATTACCATCATTTGATATGGATGCTGCACTCACGGGACATAAGAATGCCTATAAAATACTGATGAAAGAGGAGGCAGAATGAAAACAGAAATCACCCTAGACGGTAAAAAAATTCAAGCCCAGATAGGCAAACCTCTCATAGATGTTGCTTCTGACCATGGTGTCTATATTCCCAGTCTTTGCTATATGCGAGGGAAACCTTGTTTAGGTACATGCCGTGTCTGTTCTGTACGTGTCAATGGTCATGTGATGGCTTCGTGTACCGTACCGGTTTATGAAGGTATGGAAGTAGAAGTAGACGCGCCTGACTTGGTAGATATGCGTAAAGCATTGGTAGAATTTTTATTTGTAGAAGGGAACCATAACTGTCCAAGTTGTGAAAAAAGTGGTCGTTGTGAATTACAAGCTGTTGGATATGAAACTGGTATGATGGTATCACGATTTCCCTACCGTTTTCCTGTTCGAACACGAGACCATGCATCCAAATACATTTGGCTTGAAAGAGACCGGTGTATTTTTTGTCAACGTTGTGTTGAATTTATACGAGATGAAGAAACTGGACAAAAAATATTTTCTATCGATAAGAGAAGTACACATTCAAGCATAGAAATAGATGTCAAACTTGCAGATAAAATGACACCTAAACAAGTCAAACGTGCTGCAGATATTTGTCCCGTAGGATGCATTATCGACAAAGACCTTGGGTTTAATAAACCTATAGGGGAACGTAAGTATGAAATAAAATCTATAAAAGAGCGTATTTTGAAAGGAAAAACAAATGAGTAATGTAGTCAAAAATGAGATTGCTTCTCACGAACTTCCGGCAACTCCTATGGATCCAGCTGTCATGGCAAAAAGGGAAGAGAAAATACAAGTTGCTATGATAGGGCTTTGTGGATGTTGGGGCTGTACACTCTCCTTCCTTGATATGGATGCAGGTTTATTGTCTTTACTTGACAAGATTAATATTAGTCGTGCTTCTATAACAGATATTAAACGTATACCCAAAAGATGTGCTATAGGGTTTGTAGAAGGTGGTGTTGCAAATGATGAAAATATAGAAACATTGGAACATTTTAGAGAAAACTGTGACATACTTATCTCTGTAGGGGCTTGTGCTGTATGGGGTGGTGTGCCTGCTATGCGAAATGATGTAACACTAGAAGCATGCTTTAAAGAAGCCTATATAGATTCGCCCACAACCGTGCCAGGCACAAAACCGGTCATCCCTTTTCATGAAGATTTACCACTGATTACAAGTAAAGTATATCCTTGTCATGAAGTCGTAAAAATGGATTATTTTTTACCTGGATGTCCACCAGAGGGAGAAGCAATTTTTAAAGTATTAGATGATTTGGTCAATGGAAGAGAAATCGATTTGCCAACATCTATCAATAGATATGATTAAAAAAAGGATTTAATATGGGTCAAAAATTAGTAATAGACCCCGTTACTCGTATTGAGGGGCATGGGAAAGTCACCATTCAACTGGATGACAACAACCAAGTCGTCGATGCCAAATTACACGTGGTCGAATTTAGAGGATTTGAAAAATTTATACAAGGTCATCCCTATTGGGAGGCTCCTATGTTATTGCAACGGATTTGCGGTATCTGTTTTGTCAGTCATCACCTCTGTGGTGCTAAAGCCTTGGATGATATGGTTGGTGTAGGTTACAGCAAAGGTGTTAATATGCTTCCTGCACCAGAGAAAATACGCAGATTGGGACATTATGCCCAACAGTTGCAGTCACATGTCACAGCATACTATTACCTCATCGTACCAGAAATGCTTTTTGGTATGGATGCACCACCTGAACAGCGTAATGTTCTTGGTCTAGTAGAAGCCAACCCTGAACTTGTGAAACGTGTAGTCGAACTTCGTAAATGGGGGCAAGAAGCCATTAAAACTGTACTTGGTAAACGTATGCATGGTATCAATTCAATACCAGGCGGGGTCAATAAAAATATTTCTATTGCTGAACGAGACAGATTACTTAATGGGGAAGATGGTCTTCTCTCCATGGATAAGGTTATAGAATATGCCAAAGAAGGTTTAGAAATATTTTATGATTTTCATGAAAAAAACCGTCATCAGGTAGATACATTTGCAGATGTCCCTGCACTCAATATGTCATTGGTTGATGAAAATGGAAACGTAGACTATTATCATGGGAATATCCGTATCACAGATGATGACAAAAATATCATTACAGAGATGGACTATCATGATTATTTGGATTATTTTTCAGAAGCAACAGAAGAGTGGAGCTATATGAAGTTTCCTTTCCTAAAATCTTTAGGAAGAGATGCTGGTTCTGTACGTGTTGGTCCTTTAGCACGTGTCAATGTAACTAAGTCCTATGGTACAGACACACCACTTGCCAAAGAAGCGTTAGAACGTTTCCATGACTATACCAAGGGAAAAGCAAATAACATGACGTTGCATACCAATTGGGCAAGAGCAATTGAAATACTTCACTCTGCTGAACTCATTAAGAATTTACTCAATGATCCAGATTTACAAAAAGAAAACCTTATCTTAACCCACTCCAAAGCGGACTGGACGGGAGAAGGGGTAGGAGTGGTCGAAGCACCTAGAGGTACCTTACTACATCACTACAAGGCAAATCAAGAAGGAAATATCACTTTTTGTAACCTTGTAGTAGCTACGACACAAAACAACACTGTTATGAACCGTACTGTACGTTCAGTAGCAGAAGAATATTTGGGTGGTAATGACATCATAACAGAAGGTATGATGAATGCTATAGAAGTGGGTATACGTGCGTATGATCCTTGTCTGAGTTGTGCCACACATGCCACAGGTAATATGCCTTTGGATGTTTCTATCTATGATGCTAAAGGAAAATTGTTTGCAAACAAAAGACGATAACCTTATGCATATACTATGTGAATATAACAATGATGATAGTCTCATCTATGGTATTGGAAACATAGGTAGGCAAGATGATGGACTGGGTTGGGCATTTATTGACTGGATTGAAGAAAATAGTATCTGTCCACAAGCAGAGACCATGAAGCATTATCAGTTACATCTTGAAGATGCTGATCTGATCAGCTATAAAAAACGTGTATTGTTTATCGATGCAAGTATGAATGAAGAGATTGGTTCATTTCGTTTAGAAAAAGTAACACCAAAAATGGATTTTAGCTTTACATCTCATGCTATCTCAGTACCATCCATTTTGGCAACATGTCAACAATGCTTTGACTATCTACCAGAAGTCTATTTATTGGAGATAAAAGGGTATGAATGGGAACTGCAAATAGGTCTCACAGCAAAGGCTAAAGAAAACCTAAAAAAAGCTATAAGCTATTTTGGTTCTGTAGCTGCATAATATAGCAATTAAATTCATAGGAGGAAAAAATGGAAAAACCTGACGCTAAAAAAGTAAAAAAAGTCATTATGGAAGCACCTATTGGTAGCTACCTTGGTGAAGATGGGGCACAGATATTTGCTGAACGTGCCTGTGCAGAACTTCACTTTAAAGACAGTGAATTTCTCTATAAAAAAGGTGATTTGGAAAACAGTTTTTATATTGTGACCAAAGGGCGATTTGGCATCATTAATGAGATAGAAAAAGACAAAAAACCACGTATCATGCATGTTTTAGAAAAAGGTGATTTGGTTGGTGAACTTAGTTTTATTGATGATACACCTCATACTGCTTCTATTATGGCATTAGGAGATGCATCCGTACTGTGTTTTAAAGCTGAAGACATCAAACCACTTGTCACGGAAGAACCCGAGGTGATGTTTGATTTTATGAGAGCCATTATAAAACGTGTACACCATACACTAGCAGACATAGGCAAACAGCAAATGGCACTTTCTACTTATATTTCCACAGGAAGTTATGGTCATAGATAAAGTGTTTATTTGTATAATTATATAGTCAATAAAAAAGGAGTAAAGATAATGTTAAGAAAAAGAAAAGTAGGTATTGTAGGTGCAGGAGCGGTGGGAGCGACTGCTGCTTTTGCATTAACAATGACAGGTTCATGTCGAGAAATTGTGTTGTATGATATTGTACCCGATGTTGCTATAGGAAAAGCGATTGATATTGCACAAGCTGCACCCTACTCTCCTCAAGGCACTATTGTCTCAGCTGCGGAATCTCCAAGTGATATGAAAGACTGTGATATTGTTGTTATTACAGCTGGTGTCCCACGAAAAGGTGATATGACACGGGCTGATTTACTCATGATCAATGCAAAAATCATTACAGATGTTGTCAATAATATTAAAAAATACTCGCCTGATGCGATTATCATTTGTGTAGCAAATCCTCTTGATGTTATGACCTATGTGGTACATCAACTGACGGGTTGGGACAGAAATAGAATTATCGGTATGGCAGGTGCACTTGATGGTGCCAGAATGGCCTATCAAATCCATAAAAAAGTTGGTTTTGGCTCTGGTCAAGTAAGGGCTATTGTCTTGGGTGACCATGGAGAAAACATGATACCATACCCTCAAATATCTGCAGTGGGTGGGGTACCTTTAGATCAACTACTTAGTAAATCTGAGATGGATGATATAATTCAAAAAACAAAAACGGGTGGTGCCGAAATAGTAAGTCATCTTAAAACTTCTGGATACTATGCGCCAGGTCGCGCTGTAGCTGTGATGGTAGAAGCTATTTTAGATGATACACGTATAGTAGTGCCATCTTCTGTACTTCTTGATGGAGAATATGGTTATAAAGATGTAACACTTGGTGTACCAGTAGTCTTAGGTTCAAAAGGTATCGAAAAAATTATTGAACTTAATGTAGACAGTGAGACAAAAGCTAAACTTGATATTTCAGTACAGTCTATCAAAGAGGGTATAGATATTTTAAAAGAGAATAATTTTTTTAACTAATCACAGATAAACACTCTTGTTAGTGTTTATCTCCACCCATACTCTTGCTATATTCGATAAAATTCGTTTTTTATTTCCAAATGTTATACTTTGTAGAATACCAGTAAGGATATACAATGAAAAAAATACTTTTTATCACTTTACTCATAACACTACTCAATGCAGGAGATACCATGAAACATTTTTATGACTTTAACGCAAACGCTATTAACGGTGAGATGATTTCCATGTCAGCTTACAAAGATAAAGTAGTGCTTATTGTCAATGTAGCAAGCGAATGTGGTTTCACCCCACAATACAAAGGTTTGGAGAAACTTTACAAAAACTATCAAAAAAAAGGATTTGAAATTTTAGCTTTTCCTTCCAATCAATTTGGAGGACAAGAACCAGGATCCAATGAAGAAATACAAAATTTTTGTACCGTCAAGTTTGATGTAACTTTCCCTCTTTTTAGCAAAATAGATGTCAATGGTGACAATACACATCCCTTATATACATTTCTAAAAAAAGAAGCCACAGGATTTTTAGGTACTGAGGGAATTAAATGGAATTTTACAAAGTTTCTTATCGACAAAAAAGGAAAAGTGATTGAACGCTATGGTTCATCTACTGAACCTGAAAAAATAGCCAAAGATATTGAAAAACTGCTACAATAATTTTTCTTTATAGTTTTTTCAAAAATGCAGTTTTTAAAAATATCATTGTGCCGTTTACTCGTCCCTGAATATGTGTCGGATCTCCTGGAGCCATACGAATATTTTTAACTGTTGTGCCTTGTTTCGCTGTAAACCCTGCACCTTTTACAGGTAAATCTTTAATAATACTCACAGAATCACCTTCGAGTAAAATATTACCGTTACTGTCACGTGTTGGTACTGATTCATCTTTTTTCAAATCTTCTTCAGCCCATGTTCTTACGTCATCTTCCAAATAAAGCATATCCAGCTGATCTTGTGCACCTAGTTTACTCAAAATCCTAAAAGCCATCACTTGTACAGCTGGTTCTGTACTCCACATAGAATCATGTAAACAGTTCCAGTGCTTTTCATTTGCTACAGGGTCTTCCAAACTGTTTGCACAGATAGCACAAATGGTTATATTCTCATCTCTTGGTACAACGCGATGTACTGATAAATCCTCTTCGTTTCCACATAAATCACATGCCATTGTCAAATCCTTCAATAAAGTAACGTATTTTACTCTATTTGTTTTAATCTAGATTCCATTACCCTTGCTTTTTTGTATACTGCTCTTTTAATTTTTTTAATTCTCTTCTTAGCATTCCCTTTTCATCTTCAGAAATGGTATGTAATTTAAGTTTTACACGTATTTTTCTCATTTCTTTTTGTATATTACTTTTCATTATTATCCTTGTCAAATACACTATCTTCTTGCCATAGGTATTGCTTTAAATGGTATATAGATGCCTTGTTTAAAATAAAACTTTCTACAAATATAGACATTTCATGTTTATCTATAACACTGTCAAAAGGTTTTATGTAAGACAAATACTGTTGGGGCGTGAGTTGACCCGTTTTATAACACTTATATAAAGAGTCTCTTTGTTTATATAGATCCTCAATCGTATAGATATATGTCATCATTCTTCTGTATTACTTCCAGATGCTGTTTTACCAGCCTGTTCCAACCAATAGTGAGCCTTATCAATATTTTTTTCTACCCCATTTCCATGGTAATATGCCAATGCTAAATAGAGTTGAGCCTCCAAATCATTATGTTGTGCTTTTAAAAGTAAGATTTCTATATCTAAACTCTTATACTTATTAAAGTCAAACATCATTTCTCCTTCTATTTTTATATAAGAAGTATAGAAATATTTGAAGTATTTGATAAGGTCATTTTGAAAATATAATTTGTGTAAATATGACGTGTTAATAACAGACTAAAAAATGATATCTGTACTTAGGCATAATTGACTGTAGTAGTTGAGTGCCCATAGCAATGCACCTTATTTACTCCAGTAGTAACATACGTCCAAGAAATCCAGCTGTTGACGTATATCCAACTTCTGTAAATTGTAACATACCTCTTGCATCATAAATAAATGTGGTGGGGTAAGCTTCCACTTTATACTTTTTAGCCCACTGACCTTCACTGTCATTTAAAACGTTAAAGGTTAATGATTTTTCTTTCATGTACCTTGTTATCTTTTCATTATTACCTGAATTTACCACAACTGTCAACACTTCATATTTTTTTGAAAGTGCTTCAATATTAGGTGATTCCAATTTACAAGTTGGACACCATATAGCCCAAAAATGTATCACCAAAGGTTTACCACTTTTTAACCTATATGCACTACCATCCAAAAGTTTCACTGTTTCTTGAGGTATATGATTTGAACTTAACTTTGGTTGACGTAGAAAACTTATAATATTTGTTAATATAAACAAAAATATACTACCTATTATTATCTCTTTGGCTAATCCCCTAATCCGTGTCAAACCTCTAACCTTTTAAGTCTATTTTCTAACTGTTCTACATAGACTCCTCCATATAGTGCAATATGTACCAATAACGGATACAGTTGATACATAGGTACTTTTAGCTCATAAAAATCCTCACTTAAAGCATGCACTTGTGTGTATTCTCTAAAGAATGTCTCACCAAATGTATTAAAAAGCAAAATGAATGCCAACTCCATCTCTTTATCTCCATAATATATCGCAGGGTCTATGAGTGTAACATTGTTAATATTAAACAATATATTACCCTTCCAGAGGTCTCCATGTAAAAGTGAGGGTTTAATGGTTGTCATATCTATACGCTTATATAAATCAGCACAAAACCCCTCTATCCTACCCAATATATCTTTGGAAATCTCTCCTTTTTCATAACATATTTTTGCCATAGGCATGATACGCATTTGTCCAAGGAAAAGTGCCCAGTTATATTGTGTTTGTTCATTCTTTTGCTTGAAGGGTCCTATAGTAGTATCATAATAGTATCCATACATTCTACTCTCATTACTCACAGAGTGAAGCTTGGAAAGCACATTAGCTGCTACTGTCTCCCGTGTCTGCTTGGCTACTTTTTTTGTTTCAATATACTCCATCAGTAACTGAGTCTTGGAAACATCATGCACTGTTGGAACAGTGATATCATATTTATTAATATCTATTAGCATATTGGCTTCTGTCTGAAGCCTGTCCGAAGGTTCTGAAGTTTTAAGTATATAAGATTTATCTGCTGTCCTTATTTTATAGATATCTCCTATCTGTCCTTTCGTAAAAAAGTCAATGGAAAGAATATCCTTATCTAAGACATCAGAAAGTTGTGCATTCACTGAATCCATCTATCCTATATCCAAACCATCCCAAAACTCATCATAATCCAAGTTTGTCATGGTGGCATCTTCTTCTATACCTTTTTCTATGAGCTTGTTTTGTTCTCTGTCAAAATATTGTTCAAGTGCTTCTTCCAGCATCTTATTGATATCTTTATGCAGTAGCTCAGAAAAGGCTAAAAGGTTGTCTACTGTGTCTTGTTTTAGCTCTAAGTTTATTGTGTCTTTATAAAATTTATTTTCCATATAAGTATTTTAGCATACCTACATAGAGTACACAAGGGTTACATAGAGATATTATAAACTACACCTATTATTTTATTCAATAGGCTTTATATTATGTATATAAACAATCATTTTTCCTCTACCATAGCTTTCATCACATGTTTAGTAACTTTTAGCCCTGCAGAAGAGTTTTTAGACAATTTTAAAGGTATATGGGGTGTAGGTGGAAATGTATTACAAAGTAATTATAGAAATGCTAATACTGAAACTACCTTAGCTCCCTACATCTTTGGTAGCTTTGGCCCACTACGGATAGAAGCCAATAGGGTTTTGTACTCACTCTATAATACCCATACCTATAGTATACTTGCTACAGGGAATTACCGTTCTCAGCAATATTCAAAAGAACTAGACAAGGATAGGAGTATTGAACTTGGTTTAACCCTTGATATATCTTTATCTCATGGGTTTAATTCACGTTTTACCATTTTAGGAGATGTTTCAGACACGCATAATGGGTATGAAATAGAAACACTAATATACAGACATGACACTATATCAAAAATCTCTATACTCACTTCACTGGCAATACAATACCAAGATAAAGACCTTGCAAACTACTATTACGCTACCAACAACTATGTGGCAGATGATGGCTATGTTTTTGAAGCAGAAGTCATTGCGACCTACCCCATAGGAGACTTTTCTGTTTTTGCAGGGGTGCGTAGTTACTGGTATGGAAGCAATGTCTCAGACTCACCTCTTAGCAACGCATCCAATACTCTTTTAAGTTTTTTTGGTGTAGGGTATAATTTTTAAAGACAATTGCATCAAAGGATAATAATATGAAACAAACATTCGAAGTACTCAACGTAAAATGTGGAGGCTGTGCCAACACACTTACGACTAAACTAGCTAAAGAGTTCGGTGAAGTCACCGTCAACCTAGAAATAGAACCCAGACAAATCACGCTTGATGTAGAAGACGCCAACATCCCTGCTCTACGTGAAGCCCTCAAAGGTCTAGGCTACCCTATGAG
>JALSHU010000049.1 GCA_026982075.1 Sulfurovum sp.
AGGCTTAAAGTCAAAATTTCTAGGCTCTAATACCTTACGAAGTTCTACATTCTCTTCTTCATCTGCGCCCTCAGGCACAGAATCATCAGGAAAATTAGGCATAGCCAGTGCTACTTCATAGAGTGCCTCTTCTGCTTCTCTGGCTTTTTCCTGTAGAGGTACCATCGCTTCTTTGTTTGCATCTACTTTTGCTTTAAGTTCAGATATATCTTTACCTTCTCTTTTATACTGTCCAAAAAGTTTTGACATACTGTTCTGCCCTGCTTTTGAAGCTTCCAACTTTACATTGGCTTCTTTTAAAGATGCAAAAAGCGTTTGAAGATTTTTAAGTACAGTAGCATCTACACCTTTTTTTTGTAATTTTATTGATGCTTCATCGAAGTTGTTTTGGAGATATTTTAGATCTATCATAAGGTTTGCCTAAATGTGAAATATTTTATGAAATTATAGTAGAAAGTTTTGAAAAGGAGAAGAGAGCTATGTGTTGAAAATAATTTTCAAACACATAACCTATACTTTAAAATACCGGTTCAGGATTTACTTGACATTTTTCAAGTGTCACAGTTCCACCATCTCCAGATGCATTTACATCATAAGCTATGAAAGCAAGTCCGCCATTGATACAAGATGCAGGATCATTTTTGATCACGTTACTTATACCTGTAATTCCAGCATCAAGTTTTACAGAACAGGAGAATGTAGAATTAATCACTCCATATTCATCTACGCCTCCTGTATCTATAACTCCTGGTAAAACGATACGTACATTCACACCATTTTTAGGGATAGGGAAGGTATCACCTTTTAGATATAAGAAATGTTTTAATGTAGTTTCATGAACCTCTCCAGTTCTCTTGACTTCTCCTGTATTTGGATTTAAACCTGTCATATTCACAAGAACCATTACTCTTTTTCCTATCATATAGGGATCATATTTTAAAGTAACTACTGCTTGTCCATCTTCATTGAGTTGGTAGGTACCATCTGTTGAATCTACCACAACAACGGACTCTTCAAATGCACTTGTACAAAACTTGTCTCTAAAGTTATAGCCAACAGCCATACCCAAATCTGCATGTACATCACCAGAATAATTATTGTTTAATTTTAAAGTATCTCCTGCAAGTGAACCTTTTTCAAGATTCCATTTACCATTTGCCTCATATGTTTCAACATCTCCGAACACTGCGATGAAAGCACGATTTTCTCTTATATTCGTAGTATTAAATGGTGTCAAGCCTCCTGTTGTCAATACAAGTTCAGCTTTATCTCCATTTGGACTTAGTGTTGCACTTACACCTCCTGAAAATCGACCGTACAGAATTTCTCTATTTGTTGCATCTTTTGCAAAACTTGCCATTGCACTGACGTTTATGATACCTGTAGAACTTATAGGATTAGCACTTGCATCCGTTGCCTGAACAAGGAATTTATGCTCAAATTGTTTAGTATCAGCATTATATACTACACCATTGCTATTGATAGAAAATGCTGTTGGTTCACCAGAAAGTATAGCTACTGTAAATAACTGTCCTCTTGTTTTTAAAACACCATTTAAATTAAAATACTCAATAATGACTTCCACAGGAGCTAACCCAGCATTTATTTTATCTGCCGTCATAAGTACAGACACATCATTCCTTCCTCCAGCAAAGACTATACTCCCTACAGGAGCCCCTCCCCCTTCTGGAGTAAGTTTTAACACTGTTGTATCTTGTGATTTCACAGTAATACTTTTTATTCTACTAGCTGGTATAGATTCCTTAGTATCTTTATCTATTAAGCTGACAACAGCATTATTTCTTGCATCTAAAGCTAAGTTATACACACCTCCATTTGGTGCAAATGTAATAAAATAATTTATATCATCTATAAGAGTTACTGCTGGTACTGTGGCTCCTGTAGTTAAATTAATACTAGCTGTATCACAAATGCTATTATTATCCTCAAGACAAAATTCTACTGAAAAGTTATTGTCTACCATTGGATTTGGCGCTTTATAAGTAAAAACAGCATCTCCAGCATCATCACTAATGACATTAGAAGCCAAAAATGTCCCTGAAGGTACAGTACCAAGAACATTAACTTTTTGATTTTTTATACCTATACTTCCTTGCGTTATACGAATTCTAATAGGTTCTTCTACATCAGTTTCATTAATATCTAATTGCTTATCTAAAACTTCTAATTTCAAAAGAGAGATATTTTCAAAGTTAATCGAAGCAGGATCTATACTCACAGTATCCGTTGTAAACGTTTCTGTTATTGTTTGCCCATTCTCTACTAATGTACTTGATCCTGACAATTGATAAGAAGATGGAGTACAAGATTTGTCACTCATTGTCCCTGTAAATACGACAGTTTTCGTAGGTGACGCACTATCTAAAGTAACAGTATCAGGATTGGCACTCCCTGTACCGGGTATGATAGCACATCCTCCTAATGATATTTCCATAGTATCAAGAGTTGCCACAACAGCACTCGTATATGTACTTGAAACACTCACATTAGCTGAGATATTTCCACTTGTTTTATCGATAGTTATACTTTGAAGTGTTGTAGTTATTTTACCGAAAATAGTTCCTGGGGTACCATCTTCTATGCTGTTACTCCCACAAGATGCTAAAAATAATGCTATTGTCATGAAAAAAATATATATACCGTTTTTATTCATTATCTATCCTTTAAAAATGGTAATTGATGCCCAAAAGCACATCAGAGGTATGGTCTAAAGCATCTGCATTTGATAATGAGTACCTATATGCTATATCAAAGTCAACTTTTTCCATTATATTTAAAACAACTCCTACCTGTCCACCATATAAAAATCCACTTTCATCTATAATACCTTGTTCAAAATTCATATACCCAGTATTAACACCAATATATGGTTGCAACATGTTACTCTCCATATCATCATATTTAAGGAAAAAATAATCTACAGAAAGTAGGAGTTTTTCAACATTATGTTCGCCACTGTCATAATAATTAAACCCTATCATAGTTCTCCATTGCCCATTTTGTGCACCAAAACGAAGTCCATAAGAGACATCATCGCTTGTATTACTAGGTTGTTCGCCTTGTACTTCTGTGCTAGCAACTTCAATCCCTAAAAATGTTTGACTATTGACTACTTCACTAGCATACGCTGTATTTCCCAGTGATACACATAAAAGTGCTATACCAAATTTTTTAATCATACTAAAACTCCTTCTCTTCGTTTAAAATTCATTAAGTATAGCACAGTTTGATATTTTTTAATCTTAATATTCTTTTGAATTAAGCATATTTTTATAAATTAAATACTGGTCTTTAGTATTGTAAAATAAATTGTTGAAGAAAATATGTAGATTGTTTAAAGTGGTAGTAAGAGGGGGACTCGAACCCCCGACCTCCGGCTTATGAGACCAGCGCTCTAACCGGCTGAGCTACCTTACCACTAATTTTGAAGAGACGGAATTCTATCTAAAGATAGCTTTATTGTCAATAGTATTTAAAAAAAACCCTAAAAAAAATTTATTTACCAGGATAAAGCTTCTAGTTTAGTCTTATTGACTCATAGATTTTAAATAATTTTCAGAAAGTTATTGACATTTTAAAAAAAAATGACTACAATTCTTTCATAAAAATAAACTAAAAACTTAAAGGAGTTCCATATGGCATTTATACCATTAGCAGACCGAGTTCTTATAGAAAGAGAAGAACAAATCAATACAACCGCATCTGGTATCATCATTCCAGATAGTGCAAAAGAAAAACCTTTACAGGGAAAAGTAATCGCAGTAGGACCTGAAGCCAAAGAAGATGGCATATCTGAAGGGGATACCGTAGTATTTGCAAATTATTCAGGTATGGAAATTACAGTTGAGGGTAGTGAATACCTTATTTTACCAAGCAAAGATGTGCTTGGTCTTCTAAAATAAGCGCATAAAGGATTATAACATGGCAAAAGAAATATTTTTTTCAGATAAAGCAAGAAATGGACTCTATGAAGGTGTATCTAAACTTACAGATGCAGTTAAAGTAACGATGGGTCCAAGAGGACGTAATGTACTTATCCAAAAAAGTTATGGTGCTCCTCATATCACTAAAGATGGTGTCTCTGTAGCAAGAGAAATTGAACTGAGTGACAGCCTTGAAAATATGGGTGCACAACTGGTAAAAGAAGTAGCAAACAATACTGCTGATGAAGCAGGTGACGGAACAACTACAGCAACTGTACTGGCACATTCTATTTTTAAAGAAGGGCTTAGGAACATTACTGCTGGTGCAAACCCCATAGAAGTGAAACGTGGGATGGATAAAGCATCCACTGCCATTATAGAAGAACTTCAAAAGATCTCAAAAGAAGTAAAAGATAAAAAAGAGATTGCACAAGTAGCAACTATCTCTGCAAACTCCGATGAAACCATTGGTGCCCTCATCGCTGAAGCAATGGACAGAGTGGGTAAAGATGGTGTAATCACAGTAGAAGAAGCCAAAGGTATCAATGATGACCTTGAAGTCGTAGAAGGAATGCAATTTGACAGAGGTTATCTCTCTCCTTACTTTGTGACCAATTCTGAGAAAATGACGTGTGAAATGGAAAACCCTATCATTCTTGTTACAGATACAAAAATCACTTCACTAAAAGATCTTGTTCCTGTATTAGAACAAGTCCAACAAAGTGGAAGACCTCTACTTATCATCGCTGACGATTTAGAGGGAGAAGCACTTGCAACGCTGGTACTTAACCGTCTTAAGGGTGTACTCAACATCGTAGCGGTCAAAGCACCTGGCTTTGGAGACAGGAAAAAAGAAATGTTAAAAGATATTTCTATTTTGACTGGCGCAACACTTGTAACAGAAGAACTTGGTCTTACCCTTGAAAAAGTGACACTTCCTGACCTTGGTCAAGCATCAAGAATTGTCATTGATAAAGACAATACTGTAATTGTTGATGGGAAAGGGGACAAAGATGCTGTTGTTGCACGTGTGAATGAAATAAAAACACAAGTTTCCACTACAACCAGTGAATATGATAAAGAAAAACTACAAGAGAGACTCGCTAAACTCGCAGGTGGTGTAGCAGTTATCAAAGTAGGTGCAGCAACTGAGACTGAAATGAAAGAGAAGAAAGACAGGGTTGATGATGCACTCAGTGCCACAAAAGCCGCTGTTGATGAAGGTATTGTTATTGGTGGTGGTGCAGCACTCATAAAAGCGAGTCAAGCTGTAACTATGAATCTTTCTGGAGATGAAAAAGTAGGATCTGATATCATTTTAAGAGCTGTATTTGCCCCAATGAAACAAATTTCACAAAATGCTGGATTTGATGCAGGTGTAGTAGTAGATAAAGTAGCCCATGCATCAAAAGCGAATTTAGGTTTTAATGCTGCAACAGGTGAGTATGTCGATATGCTTGAAGCAGGTATCATTGATCCATTTAAGGTAGTGCGTGTTGCACTTCAAAATGCAACTTCTGTAGCCTCATTACTTCTTACAACAGAGGCAACTGTTTCAGATATACCAGAAAGTCAACCTGCACAGCCTGCAATGCCAGATATGGGGGGCATGCCAGGAATGATGTAATACATAATGATACCTAGAATGATATAAAAAGTTCTAGGTATCAACCTAACAGTTCTTGAAACTCCTCTACAGGTAATGGTCTTGCATACAAGTATCCTTGTGCATAATCACAACCAAAAGAATGTAAAAATGAAAGTTCTTTTGATGTCTCAACTCCTTCAGCTACTACTTCTATCTCCAAAGCATGTGCCAAAACTATAATCGCTTTAACAATTTTTTGATGGTTAATACTTGATGCCAAATCAAAAATAAGCGCTCTATCTAATTTGATTGTACTAATTGGTAAAGTTTGTAAGTCTTTTAATGAGGTATGTCCTGATGCAAAATGATCTAAAGAAATAGAAAGCCCCAACTCAGAAAAAAGTTTAAAATCCATAGCAGTTTTTTCCACATTAGCAAGCGCAGCATCTTCTGTGATGTCAAGATTGAAATCTTTTGGATTCACATTATTCTCTTGAAATAAGACCTCTAGCCTTTTAATTAGGTCATCAACCTGCATCTCTTCCAAAGAGAGATTTAGAGTAATTTGGAATCTAGGTAAAGTAAAAGTATTCCATTTTTTACGTTGTAATATTGCTTCTTTAAATACATACTCCCCAATATCTACCATAAGCCCTGCTTGCTTGGCCACATCTAAAAACTTGTCCGCGGTGAGTAATCCAAGTTCCGGATGCTCCCAACGGATGAGAGTTTCGACGCCAACCATATTTTCATTTTTTATAGAAAAAATAGGCTGATAATAGAGTAAAAATTGATTATTTTTCAAACCACTACGAATTTCTTCTATCATTTTTATGGTATCTTTATTGTAGGTTTGATACTCTGTCGTAAAAAAACGTATGTTGGATCTACTTTCTTTCGCTGCCTGAGCTTGAGATAGATAGACATGATTAATCAATTTCAAAGCATTCTCACCATCTTGAGGATATTTTACAATACCCACGGAGGAACTTATACTCACAATATTCTCTTTAGTAGAAAAACTTGAAATATCCAGGATCATCTCTTTAGCTATTTCACGAATATCTCCATCATCTAATATATTTTCAATAACAATAAGAAACTTATCGCAATCCATACGATAAATGGATATTCCACTATCTTTTTTCGTTTCAAAATAATTTGCCATCTTTCGTATAATCTGATTTGAAAAACCTAAACCTAAGGTAGCTTGTAAATCTTTAAAATGATCTATCCCAAATAAAAAGAGAGCAAAAGACTTGGAACTATTATGACTCTGCATCACTTTTGTATTAATATCTGTTAAAGCAGAAAATTGACTTGGTAACCCCGTAAAAAAATCTATTCTTCCATCTTTTTGTGTGCCTATTACATTGCTTGAAATTGTCTGCATATCAATGATACAAGTGATAGTCTCTTCCTTGTTCCAAACACTTTTATTTACATATATATTTACCTGTTTCATCTTGTTATCAATGTCCAATAATACATTTTTTAAATGAAAACTATCACCATGTTTGTCAAATTCAAGTTCTAAAGCTTCAAAAAATTCTATAGAATTATCTGTGTCAACTTTTAATTTAATTTTACTGCTATCATCTATGTTTTTTAACTTCTTATCCAAAGAAAATAAAGTTCTGGCAAGTCTATTTGCAAAAATAACAGAATAATCAGATGATAAAACTATCATTGCTTCACTGTAGTACTCCTTTTCTTTGTTAAATAATTTCAATTCTTCCAAAACATTTTCACTTTTCTGGTAATACCAATAGGTTAATCCTATCATACCTATGACCAATACACTTATGATTACAACTAAAATAATATTGTCTCCATTCATTTCCCTCCCCCTATCGTAATAATTTTTGAAATTCAAAAGCAGGCACTGGTTTTGAAAAATAATATCCTTGCATCATATCACAATCATAACTAGCAAGTAATTCATACATTCTTTTATTTTCAATTCCTTCTGCTACTACTAGCATACCCAAAGAATGACCCATTTCAATCATAGCTTTAACTATTCTCTGATCTTCTTTATTTGTTAAAATATAATCAATCATCGTTTTATCTATTTTTAGTACATCTGCAGGAAACTTTTTCATATATACAAAAGAGGTATAACCCGTACCAAAATCATCAAGCGAAATACCTATACCTAATTTTTTGATTTCCCTAAATTGTTTTTGTGTAGAATCTTCACTTATCATTGCTGCACCTTCAGTAATCTCAAATTTAATCAATGAGGGATCCACTTGATGATACTGTAATTGTCTTTCGACATTTTCTACAAAGTCTTTACTTTCAATCTCAAACAGTGTAATATTTATTGATACATCTATTTGTTTAAATTTAAATAACTCCCAACGTTTTTGCTGCTTTAAAACCTCTTCAAGTACATATTTTCCTATTTCAGCAATAAAACCTGTTTTTTCCATAATAGGAATAAATATATAAGGGGCAATGAGACCATACTCTGGATGATTCCAACGTATAAGTGCTTCTGCTGATACTACCTCTTCATTTTTTGCATCAACAATAGGTTGATAATAAATTTCAAACTGATTTTTTTCAAGTGCCTGATGCATTTCATTATGCAAAATTAAAGAGTCATAATCATTTGAAGCGATTTCTGGAATAAATTCTTGAATTCTTCCATTGCCTTGCTTCTGTGCTTGCGCTAATGCCTTATAAGCTCTATCTAACAAATTTCTTACAGATTCACTTCTCTTACCTTTATATATACTAATGCCTACCGAAGCTGTTAAATATAATTTAACATCTTGCATCTTATAAAAAGAAGCTAATTTTTCTTGTATATCTTTTATCAAAATATATACCTCTTGTTCATCATCTAAATCAGAAATAGTCAGTAAAAAATTATTATAATATGTATGATAAACAGTTATATTCAAGTTTGAAGGTAGACTTCTTAAATAATTCGAAAATTTAACAAGCAAATGATTCATCTGTTCATGTCCAATAATTGAACGTAACATTGAAAAATCATCTATGTCAATTAAAACAATCGCCAACTTTTTATTATTTAGATGCAATTTAGCATACAACGCATTTAAATTATGTTGTAATTGTGCCTGATTTGGCAAACCACTCAACTGATGTATGGAGCCGATAATTTTGTGTTGTTCTTTTTGCCTAAGATCGTGTATAAAAATAATCTTACACCATAAGTCATGCTTACTTCCAAGCGGACTACTGTCAATATAAAGGTTGATAGGTATGGTATTATCTTTCTGACCATCTAGTGAAAACTCTACCTGCAAATAAGAAATCATTTTATCTTCTGTTTTTTTATTCTCAATTGCTATCACTTCATCCAATGTCAACCATTTATCTTTCAATTTAATCTTTGGTTGTACAGGAAGTGGTTTAAATAAAAAATTCTGTTTTAAACCCATTAATTTTTTGACAACCCTATTTGCATACAGAACTTCATTTTTATCTGAAAAAATAAGTACCCCATCTTCAGAAATATCAAATGCTTTTTGGAAAACTTTTACTTTATTGTCGACAACTTCAAGAAGCTCTCGTTTACTCCGAGCAAGTGAATAAAAATGTATTACAAGTAACAGTAGCAGTAGTAATATCATTACTACTATATTACCCATAGACGACTGAATCAAAAAATTCTGCACTGTGTTTAAACCCGACTGCATAAAGTGCCTTATTGTGTAAGTTCCTTAAATTATATCATAGTTGACTTGAAGCCTAAAGTTTATGAATTTTTATATTTCTTTTTTGTTTAAACATAAGGCTTCTATTTGTATTTTCCCATCATTGAGTATAAACGTGCTATCCATTTCAATCTCTTCTAATGTACTTATTTTACCTGCCAATGATATTTCTGCCCAACCTTTTCGATATTTTGATCTTGGATTACTCATTCTGAATTTTTGCTCTATAAAAATTAGATATTGTTCTTTTTGTTGTAGCGATGTAGTTATACTTTGTAGATGTCTTTCTCGTTCACTGGGTAAAATAGAAGTGAAATGCTCTACATTATATGAGATGTATCGCTTAAATTCTTTTGTCAGACGTTGAAACTCATTCTCCAACTCAATTAATAATCGTGAAGGGGAGTATCTTAATAATACTTCCTCACTGTGTTTTAATTCACGGGAATAGCGTTTCATTTTCTCTGTAAGTAAATATGAAAATTGTTCAAGCCTTTGCGTTAACGCATATAACATTTCTTTACTATCAGGTAATATCATTTCCATCGCTGCACTGGGTGTAGGTGCTCTTAAGTCTGCTACAAAATCACTTATCATAGTATCCACTTCATGCCCTATCGCACTAACCACAGGCGTATTCATAGAAAAGATAACATCCGCCACATTTTCTTCATTAAAAGACCATAGATCTTCTACTGAACCACCTCCACGAGCCAATACAACAACATCTACACCTAAACTATCTGCATAGGACAAAGAGCTTGATATTTGTCTTGATGCTATTTCCCCTTGTACCAAGGTATCCACCACAATCACTTCTACTAGTGCCCAACGTTCTTTTATGATTTTGAGCATATCATGAAGTGCTGCACTCTCTTTTGCTGTGACTAACGCTATTTTTTGGATAAATTTTGGAAGAGGTTTTTTTCTGTCGGCTTCAAAATAACCTTTAGATTTTAATTTCTTTTTAAGCTGTTCATATGCCAAAGCCAAAGCACCTTGTCCATAAGGTTCTACATGTACAGCGTAAAATTGATATTCTCCTCTTGGAGTATATACGCCTACTGATCCTTCTATGATTACATGTATTCCTTTTTCTATTTTAAACTTTAATTTCAAAACATTTGAACGCCACATCACACACTTAATACTACTTTCTTTATCTTTGACTGAAAAATATACATGTCCTGAAGTATGATACGTGACGGATGAAACTTCCCCTTCAACAAGTATATGCATAAATGTAGCTTCTAAAAGAGATTTTATTTTAGTATTAAGTGAAGAAACACTTATCATTGACTGAGACATTATTTTTCCTGTGCTATATTATATGTTTATCATACAATCTTGATTTAAAACACTCAAAGACTATTTTACTTCTTTTGTGCCACCATAAGTGTGCTAATACCCATAGAAAAAGATTTTGTATATTTCATTTCAAAACCCACAGATTCTAATTCTGTAGCCAACATTTCAGTCGTTAAGAATTCTTCAATAGACTCGGGAAGGTATTGGTATGCTTCATAATTTTTAGAAATAAACCCTCCAATTTTAGGTAATATTTTTTTCATACCAAAATCTATAGCTTTATCTATTAATCCATTTCTATCTTGTTTAGTAAACTCTAAGATAACGACAATCCCCCCCGGCTTCAAAGTACGATAAAATTCTTGCAGCGCTTCAACGCGATCTACTACATTTCTGATACCATAAGAAATAGAGATGACATCGGTACTTTCATCAGCAATGGGGAGTGCTTGCGCTTTCCCTTCTATAAATGCAGCAAAATTAACTTTCCCGCGTGCCACATCCAACATACCTTTAGATGGATCTATACCCACATATTTGTCTATAGTTACATTATTTTTTTCTGCCTGTTCTTTCCAATATATAAGTAAATCTCCTGTTCCAGTTGCTACATCTGTCACTTGCCCTAAAGATTTTTTACTTAAAATTTCAAATGCTTTGTTGCAGCCTTGTTTACGCCACTGTATATCAATCCCCATACTAAGCACTCTATTTGCTTTATCATAAGTTGATGCGATATCATCAAACATTGTTACAATTTTTTCTTGTTTTTCCTGTTTATCTGTCAATTTTTCAATGCCCAATTTTTTTGCTCCATATCATCAGATCTACATCCATCGTTCTTTGGTGTAAAAATGCTAAATTCATTGTTGTATTATAGGTTAAATTATTCGTAGAAAGCTTAGGTGTTTGGTAGAAAAGAAACCAATCTATCTTCTCTTTGAGTGCATTTAACATACCTTCTCCACCCTCTACAATGACAAAAGAAGGTCTCTCTAAAAAGTTCAAATCATTTAAAATTTCAACTTCCCTATGTGGTACCATAAAAAGAGGTATTTGTCTGTCAAAATTATCTTCTTTGCTATAGATACATACATTTGGTGCCTTAGCATGTACAAACCTACAGTCAAGTGTTGGTCTATCCATTCTTACTGTATTTCCACCGATAAGCAAAGTATCACAGACTGTTCTTAGTTGGTGCACATGATTTAAGGATGCTTGTGAACTCAAATAACCCCCACCTATGCGTCCATTAGACGACTGTGCTAATTTAAAGAGTACAAAGGCTTTTTTTTGCCATATTAAAAAAGGTTCTAGTAAAGCATAACACTTTTCTTCTAGTATCCCTATAGTCACATTATCAAGTTGTTTGGCTCCCTCATTATGCCCTTTTATTTTATCTTTGGTACCTATATAAATTTTTTTTAACCCCAATTTACGCAGTAACCTTGCGCATGAAGGTGTTTTCCCCTGATGAGAGCAAGGCTCTAATGTCACATAGATACTACATGCTGAAAAAAAATTCTGAGGCAAGTTTAAAAGAAATGTATGAGCTTGTCCTGCATCTTGTGGATTAAAGTCTATAGATGTCTTAGAGAGTGTTTCGTAGGCTGAAAGTAAGGCTATTACTTCTGCATGTGAAGTACCTGATTTTTGATGGGCTTCTACAGACAAAATCTTCCCATCTAACGTAATCACTGCTCCTACTGCAGGATTTGGGTATGTTAAACCTTGGTATTCCCAAGCTTTATCAAGGGCGAGTTGCATATAAAATTCATCTCTCACAGCAACTCCTTTATGTTTATCGTTTAATTCCAGTCAAAGTATGTCTTTGAAGTATTAAGTTCACTATAGGTAAAGCACTTATCACCTTCTTTAGTCTTAATCATAATACCATCATTATCTGCACGTTGTAATACGCCTTTAAATTTATCACCACCTGCTACTTTAACTTTTACTTTTTCACCTATAGCATTTATAAAATGTACTGGCTTTACAAGTTTTCTCTCAATTCCTGGAGAAGATATTTCAAGCCTATAGGCTTGACTCATAGGGGGATGCACATCTAAAAAAGGAGAAAGTTCATGTGAAATAGTCGCACATAAATCAAGTGTAACTCCTCCTGTTTTAGTCACCAATACTCTAAAAATAGTTTCATCAAATTCCGTGACTATCTCCGTATCATACAAGGCTGCACCATTTGCTTCAATGATTTTAGCTATTTGTGTCTCAAGATTCATCACTTGACTCCTCATTGTTTCCTGTATGACGCCCTTCAATTTTCTTAAAAAGGTCCTCAATACGAGATACTTTTTCCAATTGATGGTCAAACTCAAATGTAAAACGAGGTGCTTTAAACCACCCCTCACTCTGCTTACAATGATTTGAAATATACCCTGCAACAATCCGAAGTTGTTTGAGTGCTTCACTTTGTTCTTTCATAGTTAAAAAAGAGGTGTCTAAATAGACTTTTGCATCAGATCGACCTTTTGAACAAATAACATCAGTAACAGATAGTCCATTAATACGCTCATCATCCAATGTTCCCAAGGCCTCTGGAATTATCTCCTTGAGTACTGACTCAACACGATGCCTCTTAATCTCTTCATGTGTCATTCTATAATGTTACCTGTTCCTCAACATCTTTGTATGTTTCTATCACATCACCCTCTTTAATATCATTAAAGTTCTCAAGCATAATACCACACTCATAACCATTTTTCACTTCTTTTGCATCTTCTGTATGACGTTTGAGCGATGCAATTTTACTTTCATAAACCACCACACCATCACGGATAAGTCTTGCTTTAGAGTTTCTAGTAATCGACCCATCTGAGACTTTACATCCCGCAATCGTTCCTACTTTACCTACAACAAATGTTTCACGGACATCTGCTTGACCAGTGACTTCTTCAGAGATAACTGGACTCATCATACCACCAAGAAGTGCTTTCACTTCATCGAGCAAATCATAGATAACAGAATACGTACGAATCTCAATACCAAGCTCTTTTGCTTTCCTCTTCACAGCACCTGTAGGACGTACGTTAAAGCCAAGAACAACAGAATGTTCAGAAGCATCTGCAAGAGTAAGGTCACTTTCCGTCACCCCTCCTACACCTTCATGAATAATGTTTACTTTGACTTCTTCATTTCTTAATTTTGACAAAGAACCCTTAATCGCCTCAAGCGAACCTTGTACATCTGCTTTGATAATTACTGGAAGTGACTTAAGCTGACCCTCTGCAATAAGCGCAGATAAGTCATCAAGTGTGGCTTTTGTACTCTTGGAAAGTACTTTAGCTCTTTCAAATTCTGCTCTTTTTTCTGCTAACTCACGTACCTCTTTATCTGTAGGCATCACTA
The DNA here is from genome assembly GCA_026982075.1 of Sulfurovum sp. Taxonomy (GTDB): domain Bacteria; phylum Campylobacterota; class Campylobacteria; order Campylobacterales; family Sulfurovaceae; genus Sulfurovum. The sequence goes on from JALSHU010000049.1 coordinate 13,902, forward strand.
TAAGCTCTTCACCTGCACCAGGTACTTCATTTAATCCAACAATAGCTGCTGGTGTTGACGGACCTATCTCTTTTACACTTGAACCATCATCAAGCTTGATTGCTTTAATGCGTCCATATGTTTTACCAACAATAACATTATCCCCTACCCTAAGCGTACCATTTTGAATAATTACATTAGCAACTGGTCCAAAACCTTTTTCTAAAGAAGCTTCAACAACAACTGCTTTTGCATCTCTTGAAGGATCAGCTTTCAATTCTATCATTTCTGCTGTAAGAAGGATAGTCTCAAGTAAGTCATCAATCCCTAATCCTGAGTGTGCAGAAACAGGGACAAATTCATACTCTCCACCCCAATCCACTGAAAGTACATCTATCTCTGCCAATTGGGATTTCACGTTATCAGGGTTAGCTGATTCTTTATCCATTTTATTGACTGCAATAATCATAGGGACACCAGCTGCTTTTGTATGTGCAATAGCTTCTTTTGTCTGAGGCATTACTCCATCATCTGCAGCCACTACAATAATAACAATATCTGTTGCTTGTGCACCACGTGCTCTCATTGCAGTAAAAGCTTCGTGACCTGGAGTATCTACAAAGGTAATTTTCTTACCATTTTTTTCTACTTGATATGCACCTACATGTTGTGTAATTCCCCCAGCCTCTCTATCTGCTACTTTTGCTGAACGGATTTTATCAAGTAACGATGTTTTACCATGATCAACATGACCCATGATAGTGATTACAGGTGGTCTTTCACTTGCATTTATATCTTCTACAGCATCGTACGCATCCGAGTAATCAAGTTCATCAAGAGGATTTACAGTTGTCACTTCTACTTCAAATTCCTCTGCAAGAATCTCTATTTCATCTTTGGAAAGAAAGTCATTTTTAGTGACCATCATACCTAGAGCAAATAATACACCTATCACTTCACCTATAGAACGATTTACCTTTTCTGCAAATTCATATACTCTTACATTTTCAGGTATCTCAACAGATGTTATGACTTCAGTGTTCTCTTCTTTTACATATTTTTTACGTTTACCACCACGCTTTAAAGAACGTCTTTGCTGTGGTCTAAATGGTGATTTACCTCTAATTGGTCCACCATTTTTAGCTTCTCGCTTTTTCATCTCTTCTTTACGTTTTTGCTCTTGGCGTATCATATCTTCATAGATATTTTTATCTGAAAAATCCAAAAGTACTACTTCTTCTCCACCAAATCCACTATCTATATCTCCTGACATACTATCATGATTAAAAATATCAATTCTAGTACCACTTTCTTTAGCATGTGCCACTTTTTTAGGTTTTTTCTTAGAAATATATGGTTCAGCATTAGAGTTTCCAAAAGAAATCTTGGTTCCTGCTCTCACTGGTGCAGGTTTTGCTTTTCTTACTATTTTTATACCTGTTCTAGACAGAACTCTTCTCTTTGGTTTTTCTTCCCCAGATGTATCTGTATCTTTGGGTTCTGCCTCTACCTTCTTACTGGCTATTGAAATACCTTTACGCTTTTTCACTTCTTTTACGACAGGTTTTTCTATAACTTCATCTGTCTTATCTTTAGGTTCTTCTTTTACAGGGGTATCTACCTCTACGATATCTACTATTTCTGGCTTTTCTTTTTCTACTTCTCTTTCTTCTGCATCAGACACTTCTGATTTGACCTCACCTGTAATTTCAGGCTTCTTTTTAACCACTGTGATATTTGATTTCGTACCTGGTTTTTTAAAACCTTTTGGTAATGTACCAGAAATTGCATAGTCAACAAGTACACCAGCATCATCCAAACTAATTGTACTATTGGCTGCTTTGACATCAAAGCCTAACTCTTTAGCTTTTTCTAACAAGTCTCCATTGGAGAGTCCTGCCTCATCTGCTATTTCTTGGATTTTAACTTTATCCATTATTCATTAACTCCTTTAAAAGCTTAATAAAACATTCCTTTTCTTGTTTGAAACGTTTCGTTAAGCCTTTTATTTTTTTTTCATTATTTACACAGTCATTACAAAGATAAAAACTTCGTCCTGTACCATCATATGCTACAACTTCTTTAGCCGATAGTCTTAACCGAATCAAAGTGTTTTGAGGGTGTCTATTTCTGCAAGTGATGCACATACGTATTGGCTGTGATTTTTTCATGAGTATTATACCTAAAAAGAGATTAAGCCTATAGCCTAACTCCTAGTAATGACACCTATATTATCTAAAGTCAAAGTAAATACTCTGAATTGAGGAAAGCGAGACTGTAAAGCTTTTGCTATTTTATCTGCATCTTTATCATATGCCAAATTAAAAAACGTAGAACCTGAACCTGAAAGTGTACTCATCAGTGCACCATTTTTAAGCGCCATTTTTTGTACATCAAAAAGTTCAGGAATCATTTTCATACGTCTTGCCTGATGTAATTTATCTTTAGAAGCAATACGTAACAAATCCCAAGATTCTGTCATAAAAAGGGCAGTCATATACGAAGATCTGGAAAGTGAATAGACAGTTTCTTCTTTTTTATACATTTTAGGTAAAACCGTTCTTGATTTCGCTGTAGACGTCGTTCGGTTAGGTACAACAACGACTGCCCTCAAATAGTCTGGCATTCGTCTTTTTTTACTATACACCCTATCACCTTCTACACATGCAACATTAAAACCACCCATCACTGCTGGTGTTATGTTATCTGGATGATGTTCATAACGTAGAGCTTGATTTAAAATCTCTCTTTTGTTATACTTTTTATCTGCCATAGTGTAAGCTGCACTTAATGCTGCAACAATCACGGCTGAAGAACTTCCTAAACCTCTAGAAATTGGTATACGATTATGAAACTCAAATTTGAAATTTTCCTCTCGACTTGTTAATCGTTTAAAATTTTCATTAAAAATACTTAGAAAAAGAGAATTTTTTTTAATCTTTGGATTCTCTGCACCTTCACCATGTGTTGAAATACTTAAAAATTTAGATGGTTTTATAATAATCTCATTTCTTAAATCTACCGCAAGTCCTAATGTATCAAATCCAGGACCAAGGTTTGCAGATGTGGCTGGTACGCTTACAAACATTCTCACTTCTTCCGTTAAACAGCTGGCAGTATATACTCTGGGGTTGATTCTTCATCAATATCTAGATCATGAATACTTTGGGGTAGTACAAACTTTGCATGCACTGCGTGTTCAAATTTTTTTGTCATTATAGTCTCTTTTTCCTTGATAAAATAGAGATTTCCAATCGCCTTAATAGGTTCTCCACCATTTAATGTAAAGCCACTGCATCCTAAACACTCTATCCCACGTGTGATTTCTATGGTTTTGAGCATAATATAGGTGAGTTTTATAGCCATATAGGAACCTGGACCTCTAGTATAAATCATTTTAGAAATATCATGTGTTTGAATACATTCCATAATAATAGGCAATAAAACTTCTGATGTTTTTTTATTACTTGTAAAAGTTTGAATGAGATATCCATCCTCATAGACACCCACAAGAAGAGGGGATGAGATGGAAATGATTAACAATGTGTACCTATGCGAATGACTTTGCAAATGCTCTGCTTTCTAACGCTTCAAGGGCTACAAGCTCATAGTTATTACTGTCTGAGAGTAATTTGCTTGTTAACTGATAATTTAAATGATGACTCCCCGCAAAAGATTCATATTTGGCTAAAATATTATATCCACTAACCATCATATCTCCCATAGCATCCAATATTTTATGTCTTGCGAATTCATTGTTGAAACGTAACCCTTCAGGATTAAGCACTTTGTGACTGTCTAATCCTATGGCATTTTGTAAAGAAGCACCTAATGCCAAATTTTGACTTTGCAAATATTGTATATCTTTGGCAAAACCAAACGTTCTTGCCCTTGCAATCTCTTCTATAAAGTTATGTGTAGAAAACTCAAAATTTTCACTTTGTTCACCAATAACAGGATGATCAAACTTAATACGAAAATCAAAACTTGCTCTATCCGCAGGTGTCAAACGTACAAACTTATCACCATCTTGAATCTCAATAACTTTTTTTACACGTAAAATATTTTTAGGTACATCCAGTTCTTTGACTCCTGCTTCATCTAGCAATAGGCAAAAAGAAATAGCCGAGCCATCCATAATAGGCATTTCATTGCCATCTACAATCACACGCATATTATCTATACCATATGCATAAACGGCAGAAAGAAAATGTTCTATCGTTGAAATAAATCCTTTTTCCTTATCACCTATAACAGTTGCCATACGTGTATCTATAACAGAAGAGGGAGAAAGCGCTATACTCATTGCTAAATCTTCACGATAAAATACAATTCCTGCACCTGCATCAAGTGGTTCAAGTCGTAACTTAATCGGTTCACCTTTATGTAGCCCAATTCCAACTACTTCAACAGATTTCTTAATCGTTCTTTGCTGCATTAGCCCTCCTTTTCTCTTATTTTTAATTCTAACGATCACCCAATAATAATTATATTTTTAAATATTATACCTCAATTTATAGATTAAATCAATATATAACTTTATTGTGAATTATTTGTGTACATCCTACTTAAATCTATTTAGAGAAGATAATTTTATCTGCTTCTTTAAAAATATTGTCAATATTTTTTCGAATCCATCCTGCATCAAACCACTCTACAGGTCTCACTTCAATACCTTGCACAAGAATCCCAAAATGTAAATGATCCCCAAGTGCAAGACCTGTTACACCTGTTTTTGCGATGGTCTGTCCTGCACTTACTTCATCTCCTTCTTTTACCAAAAGCTGTGAGCAATGTCCATAAAGTGAATAAAGCCCCAATCCATGATCAATCATTGGCATATTTCCATAAATACCATTTTCATTGGCATAAACAACCTTTCCTGCATTGGATGTTTTAATCGCTGCCATTTTAGTACTCGCTAAATCATACCCCACATGGTATGATTGAGAGACTTCATTATCCTTGGTGCCATAATAATAATGTCTTTTATCTCCAAAACTTGCCACTTTTGCACCATTCTTCAAAGGATAAAACTTTTTTATTTTCCATTTATCCAGTATCTCATTTGATACTTTTTTACTCAGATTATATATTTTCTTTTCATTATTCAAACGCATAGTTTCATTTACAGCACGTAGTTTTTCCAATTTGTCATCAATGGATGCATATTCAGGATTTGTAGAGATTAAGTCTGTAATTTTTCCATCTAAAAACTTATCTCTAACTTTAATCCATGACACCTTGTAATTTCGATTTTTCAAATAAAAAGGTATATCTACCACACGTCTGTTTTTTGCTTTGTCTGTAGCAATTATTTTTGCTTTAAACTCTATTTCATTAAATGGCCATGCGATAAGTGCCGCATAGTAACCTTCCTTTTTATATGGTTGTGCTTTAAACTTTTTACCCGCAGCTTCAATATAAAGTTCATCTAAGTTTTCATCATTAGCCTGAAAAACGACCAATGCACTTCCTCCTTGGGTAATACTATATGAGTTTGCCAAAATATTAATGTTTGGTCGTTTATAATCAACCTTGATTTTAATGGTTTGAGTCGTTTTATTTCCTTGGAAAAAATTCCACAAACTCGTATCATTCACAGAGACTTGTAATTGTAACTGTGTTGCTTTATGGTTTAATGTTTGACTCTTAGGATATTTAACCAATAATGTCTGTTCTTTTGTATCTTGTTCAAAATCTCCTTGACCGACAATAAGACTATTTGTACCGTCATTTAAAATAAGTTCAAAATCTTTTAATTCTCTGTTATCACTCAAATGTATTTTTAAAGGGTCTGTTCTATTCCAAAAAATATTTGTATCATTGTGTACAATAGGTGTTTCTCTCTCAAATTCAGGGGCTGTATATATATATCCTGCCCCAATCAATAAACCTAACAGTATCAAAATACTAACTATTTTACTTCCACTTTTTTTATTTTTTCTATTTCTCATCTAACAATCCTAATTCTGTTATCTTTTGTAATACTTTATTGACACATTCGTCTAATCCACTTTGGCAATCTTTATATGTCAAGGTGAAACCTGCGGCAACTTTGTGTCCTCCCCCTCCAAATGCTTCAGCAACTTTGGAAACATCAGTATTTTTACTTCTTAATGAAATACGTATACCATCCTCTAGTTCCATAGCAAATAGTGCTACCTCAACCGTGGCAAGTGACCTTGCATAATCTGCGATACCTTCCATATCTGGTACCGTCGCTCCTGTGGCATCAATATCTTTTTTTGATACCATTAAGGTTGCAACTTGTGCATCGTGTGTTAACGACAAAGAAGTTAAAGCTTTTTCTAAAATACGTAATGAACTCAACGGTCTTCTTTGCGTGAAGTTACGAGAAATGCTATCTGGATGGGCTCCCTTACTTACAAGTTCTCGGGCAACAGAAAAAACTTTTTCATTCACAGAACTTGTTGTAAAATATCTAGTATCCGATAACAATGCTGTATAAAAACATGTCGCTGCTTGGGCATTAATTACATAATTTTTTTTAAAAAGTTCAAAAGCCACCTGCGAAGAAGATGCATATTGAGGCAGTATTACATTAAGGGTTCCATACTGTGTATTGCTCTGATGATGGTCTATATTTAATATATCTCTTCCCAGCAGGTCAAATCCCAATCTATCTATAGAGCCACAGTCACAAGAGATAACGAGACTCTTGCTGTAATCCATATGATGTTTTATTTTTTTAAAATACGGCAAAAAATCAAGATGTTTGGGTAAATCAATGGAAGCATTTACTACCTCAACTTTTTTACTTTTATCTTTGGCAAACAATGCATATATACCCAAAGCCGTTCCAAGTGCATCTGCATCAGGATTAAGATGGGAAAGTATTGTGATAGACTCTGCCTGGTCTATTTTATCTCTCACTTCCTCATAAGGGAGGTTTTCATTTAACATCAGAACCTTTCATTTTTAGGGATAAAAATATACATTAACTTTGTTAACGATTTATTACTACGCGATACACTTTTTTCTATTTTTCTACTTTCATAGACAAATCAATCCACCTTGCTTGATGGATGATAGAACCAGAACTGATTGCATCTACCCCTGTTTGGGCTATTTTTTCTATGGTTTCGAGTGTTACATTCCCACTGGCTTCTAGTAAGATATGCGGATAATATTTATTTCTATACATCACCACCTCTTTGGTCTGTTCAATCGTCATATTGTCACACATGATGATATCAGCACCTGCTTTCATTGCTTTTTGTACCATTTCTAAATCTTCACATTCAATTTCAACTTTAGAGGTAAATGGTATCTTTTGACGAACTTCTTGCATAAATCTACTCAAGTCATCAATAGTTTGTAAGTGCGTATCTTTTAACATCAAACAATCATCCAGCCCCATACGATGGTTAATACCACCCCCACAGCGTACTGCATATTTTTCAAATTCACGTAAAAGAGGTCTAGTCTTTCTAGTATCAAGTAACTTGACACCTGTTTCTTTAATCACATCTACATAAGCAGCAGTCAAGGTTGCTATCGAAGAGGCATGTAAAACAATATCTAAAATAGAGCGTTCCAAAGAGAGTATTGTTTTTGAGTCACCAGAAATAAAAAGAAGTTTTTCTCCTTTTTTAAAGGACTCGCCATCACTCACTTTCCATTCAAATATTAAGTTGTACATCTTTGCAAAAGTATCTATATATTCCTGCCCTGCAAACACTCCATTACTTTTGGCAATAATATATGCACGTATTGGCTTCGCTGTGCTTATACGCGAAAATAAATCACCTCTTCCTACATCTTCAGCCACCAAAGCCTCTAGAAATGTTTCTTTTAGCATTATTTAATCGCCAACATTCGCTCAAGTGCAAGATTTGCATATGTCACGATATCCGGCGGCACAACGATTTCATTGATTGGCTTCCCATCTTCAATAGACTTTAAGGTATTGTATAAATCCTCCAATGTTGTTTCATTCATTGTGGGACACTCTGGTTTTGTTGATGAAAGGACATAGGTATTTCCTTTTCTCATACGGTTTACTAAGTTATATTCAGTCCCTATAGCTACTTTTTGTTTGGGATCTAAATCATTCACATATTTTATCAGTTGCGATGTCGAACCTGAAAAATCTGCTGCTTTTACTACTGCAGGATCACACTCTGGGTGCACTGCTATTTTAATACCTGGAAATTTATTACGGTAAAACTCTATGTCATCTACGGTAAATAGTTGATGTACCGAACAAAATCCGTTAAAACAAATAATATCTGCTTCTTTAGGATCACATTCTTTACCGTCAACTTCTACACCTATAACGCACGATTTAAGACCCATTTGTATAGCAAAGTTTTGCCCTAAACATCGGTCTGGAACAAAAAGAATTTTTTTGCCCGTCTCCAGCCCTTTTTCAATAATTTTAAATGCATTGGAGGAAGTGCACACATAGCCACCCATCTCACCTACTTTCGCTTTTACTGATGCATCTGAATTTATATAGGTAATAGGTAAAATATCATCTTTAGATATGCCTCTATCGACCATATATTGTACAGACTCTTCAAAATAAGAGCCATCCATCATACGTGCCATAGCACAACAAGCAATTTTTGGCATAAGTACACGTTTTTCAGGAGCTATGACTTTCACAGATTGTCCCATAAAACCCACACCACAAAAAACGACCCAAGGGTTTGTATCTGCATCACATCGACGTGCCAACTCAAGACTGTCGCCTGTGATATCAGCCATTTCAAAAACCTCATCTCTTTGGTAATAGTGTGCTACAACAGTAACTTCTAATTCTTTTTTAAGTCTATTTATCTCAGCTTTAAAATCAATACTCATGTATATCCTTATATCATTCTGGCTATTTTAGCAAAATTCGGCTAAAATTGCACTATTACACATACTGACATATTATGCATAACATAAACTTAAACATGCAAACTGCCTCATTCACATGAATCTAACATTTAATGTGAATGCGCAAAGTCATTTTAAGATCTAAGCTATCAGTTAGTTACAGTATAAATTTTAATTGTGGATTTATTATGGACTTATTAACAAATCAAAATATTTTACTCTATTTGGCAGCATACTTGATTGCCAGTATCCCCTTTGGTTATCTTCTTGCTAAACAATTTGCAGGTGTAGATATCAAACAAGAAGGTTCGGGTAATATTGGTGCCACCAATGTTTTACGTGTTGTAAAGGAACATAACCCAAAACTTGCTAAAAAGTTGGGTGCGGTAACCCTCCTCTTAGATGCCATCAAAGGAATCTTAGTCATTCTTGTTGCAAAGTTGCTCGGTGCTCCTGAAGGTGTAATGTGGACAATAGCTGTTCTTGCTGTCATTGGGCATTGTTTTTCTGCCTTTTTATTTTTTGAAGGCGGCAAAGGTGTAGCCACAGGCTTTGGTGTCCTTTTAGTGATGATGCCTTTAGCAGCTATCATTGCCATAATTGTGTGGTTAGGTGCAGCCAAAGGTTTAAAAATATCCTCACTCTCATCCCTTATTGGCCTTGTTGCATTTATTATTGCTTCTTATGTTATCTACCCTGAGGTTCCAGGAATTGAATCACATGCACCAATATGGATTATTTCGATTATTATCTTTTACAAACATATCCCAAATCTTGTAAGAATTTTTAAAAAAGAAGAAGGCAAAGTGTAATTTATGACTATACATATAGAAGCACTAACCTTTGATGTCATTATTGGGTTGCTTGATTTTGAACGAGAAAAACAACAACAGATTATTATTGACCTTACTGCTTCATATGATTATAGTAATGAACAATTTATTGACTATGCAGATATGTCATTTTTGATTCAAAATGAACTTAAATCAAAACGATATAAGCTACTAGAAGAAGCTCTTCTTGGTCTAAAAACGCTACTTTTCATCACCTACCCCCAAATTAAAACCCTTACTTTGAAAATTTCAAAACCACACATCTTAGAAAATTCTTGTGTAGCACTAAGTCACACTTGGGATTTTCAAAAATAAATTACCCCGTATATCTTTTAAAAAAACTTTCAGAAAACTTCTTTTTATGCTATAATTAAGAAATTCTTAACTTTAGATTAAGTTTATAGTTGATGACGTACTTGTATGCATTTAAAAGGCATATGTAAGTACTGTTTAGTGTGTATATTACATGAATCATGTTATATACTGTTTTAGAAAATAAAAAAGGTGTTCCTTTATGAGAGTATTAGTCATTGAAAATGATGTAGAACTTGGTAAAATTATTGTTGATAAATTACATGCATCAGAGTACCAGTGTGATCTTGCAGAAAATTTTGGAGATGCTAAATATTATCTTGACATTAGAAATTATGATTTAGTTTTGCTAGGCTGGGAACATTCAAGTCATATAGATATCTCCCTTGTTACAGATATAAAAAAAGATGTTAACGCTGCATCTGTTATAGTTCTCTCCAGTCGGACGGATAAAGAAAGTGAGATAGAAGCCCTCAAGAGTGGTGCTGATGACTTTATCAGAAAACCCCTTGATTATGACATTTTGCTTGTTCGTATTGAGGCTAAATTGCGTTTTGGGGCTTCTAATATCATAGAGATTGATGAACTTATTATCAACCCTGAAGAAGAAAAAATTATCTACCAGGGAGAAGAAATAGAACTTAAAGGTAAGCCATTTGAGGTACTTACCCATTTGGCGATGCACAAAGACCAAATTGTATCAAAAGAACAACTTCTTGATGCCATATGGGAAGAGCCCGAACTTGTTACTCCTAATGTCATTGAAGTAGCTATCAATCAAATTCGTCAAAAAATGGATAAACCTTTGGATATCTCTACAATTGAAACGGTCAGAAGACGAGGATATAGATTTTGTTTTCCAAAAAAAATAAGCTAGTTTACATCTTACCAACCATGTAACTGGAAGCAGTGATGTATCAAGTTTCTTAGAAAACATGTAAAATCTTCTATTTCCTTTACTTTTAATTGAGGCATAAGCTTTCTTGGGCTATAACTCCTAATAAATAAATATGAAGTTAAATCATTAACTTCTATCGAGGTAAATATGGCATTAATAATCACTGATGAATGTATTGCATGTGATGCATGTAGGGAAGAATGTCCCAATGAGGCAATAGAAGAAAATGATCCGATTTATCTTATTGATCCAGATATCTGTACAGAATGTGTAGGTCACTTCGACGAACCACAATGTATATCAGTCTGTCCTGTAGACTGTATAGTTCCAGATCCAGATAATGTTGAAAATGTTGAAGAACTCATGTTCAAATATAATAAACTTCAAAAAGAACTGGAATAATCTAGTATGGCAAAGCGAACCGCTGTCATCGATATCGGTTCTAACTCTGCAAGACTTGTTATATTTGAAAAAACAAGTCGTTACGGCTTTCATCTACTATGTGAGCAAAAATCTAAAGTACGTATTGGTGAAGGAGCTTATGAAAAAAATGGCTATCTTCAACCTATTGCTATACGACGTGCTTTTTTAACACTTAAATCTTTTCTTCATACTATAGATAAATATCAAGCAAATAAAACCCTTTGTGTTGCAACTTCTGCACTTAGAGATGCACCTAATGGCAAAGAATTTACTCAGTGGATTAAGCAGGAACTTGGTCTCTCCATTAAAATAATAAATGGACAAAAAGAAGCCTCCTTTGGTGCTATCGCTGCTGTTAATTTGCTTCCTGTCACTGATGGTATAACTATTGATATTGGCGGAGGCTCCTCTGATATTGCACTTTTGAAAAATGGACGTATCGTTGATACCTATTCACTAAACCTAGGTACAGTAAGACTGAAAGAATTATTTTTCGATAAAGCATCTGGTACTGATACTAGCAATAAAGAGGCTATTAGATATATACAAAAAGAACTTATGGGGCTCCCTAAGCATTTTAAACACACTTTAGCCATAGGTATAGGTGGTACAGCTAGAACCCTTTCAAAGGGCATTATGAAGCAGTCTTCCTATGAATTAGATAAACTGCATGCTTTTTCTTATAATATCAAAGAGCATCGTGACTATCTTGATGCTATTCCTCTTTCTAGTGCTAAGAATCTTACGCATTTTGGATTAAAGAAAAGCCGCTTTGATACGATTAGAGAAGGCACACTTATTTTTACACAAATACTTGTACATATCCATGCTAAAACTGTAATTTCTTCTTCCGTTGGTGTAAGAGAAGGCGTGTTTTTAGAACAACTTCTAAGAGATGATAAGCAAAAATTTCCACATACTATTAATCCAAGTATGGTATCAATATTGGATCGATTTAAACCTTTGGTCAAAATCGAAAAAAAACGTAAAGCAAAACTTAAACTGGCTTCCACACTCTATGCTGTTTTTGACACATGTATCAAAGATACCACCTCTTATGAAAATGAGTTACTCTGTGCATTACAGCTATCGGCGATTGGGAAAACGCTTACTATATATAAATCACATCAGCATGCGTTTTATATCACTATGCAAGAATTAAACTATGGGTTTACCCATAAGCAAATCCTTTTGATATCTCTACTGCTTCGCATGCATGGAAAAGAGCTCATTAGTAGATCTCTTTTTGACCAATATGAGACCTTGCTTCCTCCTAAGGAAACATTACGATGGTTAAGTTTTATCTATAGCCTTACTGTATTTTTACATGAAGCCTCAAACTCTGCGACTATCACATTTTCTTTCAAAAATAAAATACTACTTATCACATCTAATAAACCTCTATATCTTGCAAAAGAAAAAATAAAATCCTTGGAAAAACCTCTGCCTTTTGCAATTATTATTGAGGATGAAAGTTTTTTACCTAAAAATAAAGCACTAGGCATACATTAGTTTTCTTGTAATAGGGCGTAGAGGAAGAAGGTTAAAACCTTGTTCCCATAGAAAATTCAAACACAGCTGTCTGATCGCCTTCTTCTTTGTCTATAGGATAAGCAAAGACAAGATTAATAGGACCAAAAGCAGATTGCCACTCTAAAACTACTCCTGTTGAAGACCTACTAATATCATCTACAACAGCATTAGAACTTGTATCCCTACGATCTGTACTGATTACACCATAGTCATAAAAAAATGCCAGCCTCATCTTGGCCGCCTCTGAAAGTGGTATACTTGCTTCAAAAGAAGCTGAAGCACGTTGTGTTCCCCCAATAAGGTTACGTGTATTTGGATTATTAGGATCTGTCAAGAAATAAGGTGACAGAGAAAAAGGGTTATATCCTCTTATGCTTCCAATACCTCCTGAGAAAAGTCTCTCAGCGATAGGTAATTTTTCATCATCATTACTCTTGAGTTGTGTAAATCGACCTTTTACACGTAAAATAAGGTCATAATCTATCCAATCTTCCAATCCATAATAGAATCCTATTCGAGCATTACTTCTTAGTACGTTACCATACCCGTTTGGATAGAGTGTTGCATTAAAATCCGAACCATCCAATGTAGCATACTCCAAATTAACAGCTGCCTTTATCCCTTCTCTAGGTTGAAAGAAGTCATCTGTATTGTCAAAACTCAAACTAGCAAGAAATGAAAGCTTTTCATATTGGTCATTGTATAATAGTTGTGTGGGGATACCATTAATGAGACTATTATTATTTACTGTTGATTGGTTATCAACATATGCTAGTCCTACTGATGCATGAAAATATCTGTAAAATTCTCTTCCTATTGAAATGGCTCCACCTAACTGATCTTGTGTATAATCAGGAAACTCATAATCACGCTTATAAAAATTAACAGATAAACTATACATACTGTCCCATATCTTTGGATTAACAAAAGAGAGATTATAATTTTTTGACACTCTTGAAATCTCAAATCCTAAAGTTGTGTTAATACCCGATCCAAAGATATTCTTATCTGATATTGAAGCATTCAACATCAATCCTTCGTAACTTCCATATCCCCCACCAGCAGATATAGTGCCTGTTGGTGCTTCTTTAACCGTCACCAATAAATTGATTTTATCTTCTGAAATTCTTTGACTTTGTACATCTACTTTTTCAAAAAAACCTGTTCTCCCCAATGCATTTTTAGAATCTTTAAGATCCTTGGCATTAAACTTATCTCCTGGAGCCAAATAAAGATAACGTCGTATAACCCTGTCTTTTGTTGTATCATTACCTGATATCAGTACATCATTGATAGTTACAGGTGCCCCTGGCTGTATAATATAATTTAAATTAATGGTTTTACTTTCAGGATCTTTATGCATTTGTGGAGAAACTTTTACATAAGCAAATCCAAAGTTTCCTACTTCTTCTTCCAGTTTTTGTAAATCTTTTCGCATACGCTTAATGTTAAATATTTTACCTTCTTTAAGCGTAAGTATCTCTTTTAAATCTTCCGTATTGAGACCATCAATTTTTTGTGTGATTTTAATCGTACCTACACGATACTGAACACCTTCTACAACTTGGTAATCCACCTCTGCATTATAAGACCCAAAGTCTACACGCATAAGTGGTTTACTCACATAAGCATCAAGATATCCATGTTTCATATATACATCTTTAACCCGGTAAGCATCATATTCCAATTGGTCTATTTTTGCTTCACCAGAATTTAAAAAAGGTATCCAACCTAAAAAGTCTGCCTCTTGATTGGCAAGTTCAAATTCAAGATCACTCTGTCCTAACTTTGATGCACCAATAAAATTCATCTTTTTAATCTTAATTTTTTCACCTTTATTCACATCAAAGACTATAGATACACTACTCTCACCTATAGGTGTCGTTGTCACTTCAACAACTGTGTCATAATATCCTTGACTTTCAAGTCTTGAGATGAGTGTCTCTTTTGCTCTATTCACACGTCTAGTATCATAGAGATCACCTTTCTTTAAACCAATACTTTTTAAAAGTTTTTCAGCATCATCACCTGTGCCATATCCTTTGATTTTGACATTAGCAACGGCAACTTTTTCTTCAAAATGGTAAATAAGTTTACTGCCTTGTCTGTCTACCCATACATCTTTAAAATATCCCTGCGCAAAAAAGTTTTTGATGGATTCATTGATTTTATCAACATCCATTTCATCACCCACACGAATATCTGCTATCTCTAAAGCAGCGGAAGATGAGAGGTTAGCAAGCCCTTCAAATTTTATCTGAGTAATTTTTTGTGCGAAAAGAAATGACCCAAGTAATATCCAAATTAATGCTATGTTTTTTATCATTATAGTCAACCTTGTTTATTTTGCTAATAGTTTATCTTTTTTCCTATAAGAAGCTCATAAAAAATCATGCTATAATCCTTCAATTAGACTAGACGCACAGGAATATATATGCAGACGAAAACTATTGGTATTGTTGGTCTTGGACTTATGGGAGGATCTCTTAGTCTAGCGCTTAAGCAAACCCCCAATGACTTCTATTTTATTGGTTTAGATCACAATGATGTACATTGTGAACAAGCACTCTCTTTAGGATTGGTAGATGAACTTGTTGATACGCTTGATGAAATAAAATCATGTGATGTTATCTTCCTTTCTATTCCTGTTGATGGTATCATAGCAGTTGCACAGCAATTACACTCACTTAACCCATACTGTACAGTCATCGACCTAGGAAGTACCAAAGAGAAGATATCACTCTCTATTCCCAAAGACATACGTTCTAATTTTGTTACAGCTCACCCTATGACTGGGACAGAAAAGTTTGGGCCAACTGCAGCTGTTTCCCATCTATATAAAGGCCAAACTGTCGTTTTATGTAATATGGAACTCAGTGGGAAGCATCAACAAGATACAGCCAAAAAACTTTTCGAAAATTTAGGCATGATCCTTGTCTATATGGATGCCAAAGAACATGACAGGCATGCTGCTTTTATTTCTCATATGCCCCATGCTATCTCCTATGCACTTGCAAATTCCGTGATGAAACAGGAAGATTCTGAGAACATTGTTGCACTCGCAGCAGGGGGATTTAAAGACATGAGTCGCATAGCCAAATCAAGTCCTGATATGTGGGAAGATATTTTTAGACAAAATCAAAAAAATTTGCTCGAAGCCATATACTCATTTGAAAATGAACTTAAAAAATGTAGACATATGGTAGAGAATGAAGAGTGGCATACACTCAATGCCTGGATGGAAGATGCCAATACCCTACATGATATTTTAGATTAATCCTCTTACTTATAATAAATATCTAAATGTCACGACAACCATAGCTTCTTTATTGATACTTTTAAGAATAACCTCTTTTAGGCGTATTTTTTCCTGCTTGCTTAATATGCCTGTACTTATAACCTCACAACGTATTTCATCTATTTTTGCACGATGAACAAGCTCTATATGTGTAAGTTTAACATCATGTGCTCCAACATTAAACGTTATATTTGAAAGCGTTTTTTGTATGCGTATATCTTCTTTCATTTTTAAAAATGAACTATAAAGAGGCATGGCAACGACTGCAACGATTAACATCCAAATCAAAATACCTTTTTTTGCCAGATGCAATGGTGAATAGCCCATCATCGCAAAGGTAAATGCAGCTGCTAAGACAATGCCTACAAGATTTGTCATAAAAAGTAAAAAAGCTGTAGAAAACATACTCCAGTCAGCCCATCCCAGTCCTATCCCTGCTACTGCAATAGGAGGAACCAATGCAACCGCAATCGCAACTCCTGCCAAACTGCCTAGAATCTTTTCATTGGACTTTGCATATGCTGCAGCTGCCCCAGAAGCTATAGCAACAAATAAGTCTAGTATCGTGGGACTTAACCTGCTTGCCATTTCACTTGTGAGCTGCTCAATAGGAGTAAAAAGTGCTATAAGCGCAGCAGTCACCAGTACAAAAGCTACACCAGTAACAATCGTTTTTGCTCCATGTATCTCCAAAGCTGTATCTTGTCTCAATACTCCCATTGAGAGACTGACAATGGGCTGCATAAGTGGTGCCAAAAGCATCGCACCGATAATGACTGAAGAAGAGTTAATAAAAAGTCCAAAAGTAGCTATCATCGCTGCAAGAATAAGTAAAACCATGAAATTTTGACTTAAACGGCTTTCTTCTCGTAAATTGGTGAACAAAGATGTATATTGTTCTTGACTCGCATGAGAGAAGAAAGGAATCGCAGCACTAAGATATTGTGTACTCTCTTTATCAGAAGGAAGGTGGTCTATTTTTATACTGTCTTTACCGTTACTTTCAGAAACCTGTTTTTCCCAAAATGTTTCACCTACACTTAAAAGTAAAGCTTTTTCTTTTACCTCTAGTTCTACAGGAGTCTGTTGCTCAAGGGAAGAATCTACTAGCACACTCAATGCTTCTTTAGTTTCTATACGTATTTGTGCACTTCTTATGTACCCTACAGACAGGGGTAATGTCTTAGGACCTAAATGTGATACCAATGATTGAAACAGATATCCCATATATTGTACGATAGAGGTAGGAGAAAGGATGACCACAGAAAGTTTGCCGTCATTTGCAGAAATCTGTTTTGAGACAAGCCTTGCAGCAAAAGTAGCATTATTATACTCAATAGCGACCAACCCGACAGCTGAAAAGTGTATCTCATTCTCTTTGGCATCTGTCACCTTTATCTGCGAATGTTTAAGCTCTTTGACTTTTTTCATGGTATGCACAAACATTTTGATGCGCTCAAAGTATGTTTTTCCATTTAATACTGATTCAAACTGGTCTAGTGGTGGTACCTTCCCAACAACTACTTCTTGTAATACAATCGTACCATTGCTATACAATAAATCAAGTGCTTTTTCTGAAGGTTTCACGGCTAGAGCAATCTGCTCTTTAAGCTTCGAGGGTAATGCAAATGTACGTATAAGTTCTTTTTGTTTTTCTGTTGGCACAATACCTATACTTAGTACATTTTGATGTGCAATTGCAAACAAAAGTTTTATCTCATCTAAACAACCTGTTACAATTAAATGTGTTGCTTGGCTTACATCAAAAGTATCTAAAGCATCAAAAGAAAGATATTGAATTTCATATGCTTTCAAATGTACTTTACATGTCTCAATAAATTCAGTCTCTGTGGCTGTATAAATATAATAAATCATACAGATATTGTAGCTTTTTTAACTAAAACGTTCCACCATCTTTTTCAGTTCTTTTTTATCTATCACTACTGATGTATCACCATTTTTTTTAGCATAAAGTTTACGTACCATCGCCTCTACTTCACTGTCTTCACTCATATGGGCGTACAGTATCTTAAGTGCTTCTGACTCATTATATGAACTTCTTTTTCTAGCTTTTAAACCTGGTACTAACTGGACAAAATACATAGAAAGTGCTCCAGAAATAAAGGCGATAAGTAACATCCACCAGCCCATAGTTTCATACCCTTCTTGTTTTTTTGTTTCAATGTTTTGTATGGGCTCATCTTTAGATATATTTGTCTGTACCAGTGGTTTTTGCTCGGTATGACTTCCTATAGCTACTCCATGTTCATCTTGTTTTACAGTGATATCATAGGAAGGGATAGTAAGTTGTTGCAATGATTTATCTTTCAATGTTAACATAGAAAAACTTTGTGCCGGTATCACAAAATCTCTATCTGAAATAAATACAAAACTTTTACTGTAAATGCTATACAATGCTCCATCGACAACTTTTGTATCAATCGTTGCTTCATCACTGTATATGGTGACACCGTCAATTTCATATTTAGGAAAATCAAATCCTTCTAGATTACCTTTCCCTTCTATTTTCACAATAAGATTCACTGGTTTGTTTGCTTTGACTTCTTGTCTGTCTATCCTTGCATCTACACGAAAGTCGCCTAATAAATCACTCTCTTGTATTTGAGGAATAACCTCAATATCTAGACTGTTTGAAAATGTCTGCATCCATTTGGTACCAAAGCTAAATCCAAAAACATCCTGTCTCCTTTTATCAGGGAGACCTATTTTGGCTTGTGCAGGGGAAATAGTAAAGTTACCTTCTTTTGTCGCAGTAAGAATATATCTTACTTCTTGTACTCGATATTGACCTTTTTTATATGCCTGTTGTTCTACTGTATCAGTCACAACAAAGTCTGATAACCTTGGTGGTGTATATTGTACATCTTGTGACAATCTTACTGTGTCATTTAAAGAAAAATAAACAGTCACTAGAAAAGATTCACCTACCATGACTTTGGTTTTATTTGCTTTCATTTGTAGTGAAAACAAATTTGTATTTTGTGTACTTGATGCTTGAGAAGTCACTACTTTGATATCTATAGGATTTGTATGATACTCACTTCCATCTATATTTACTGTATATCCAGGTATCGTCATATTTTGTTCGGGTACAAACTGTATGGCATGTGTCAGTATCTTTTCACTCTCTAAACTACCATTAACAATACGCATATGCCTACTGGTACTCTTGGATATCCCTATCACAGGAGCATCTGCTACCTTAAGAATCTTGGGAATGACGGCATTGTCACCTGTTGCTTTAATACGTAAAGTAACTGGATTTCCTTTAAATACTTCTACCGTATCTACAGTTGCTTTGACCCCTGCACCATATACAAGTCCGAAACTAAATACACATAATACATATAGTTTACCAAGGTTTTGCATCTTCACTCCTTTTACCTTTTTTACCTTCACCCATCTGATACATCATTGTAGGTGTTTTACCTTTTTGCATCTTTTTCATAAGACGTTTTAACTCTTGTTCTTTCAATTTTTCTTCTTTGGTTTTTTGCTTATTTGCTTTTGAAGGAGAACCTTCTTTCTCACCTTTTTTCTCTTTGTCTTTTTGTTCTTTTGAAGAATCAGACTTCTTTTTATCACCTTCTTTTTTCTTATTTTCTTCGTTTTTCTTATTTTTGTCTTTCTTTTTCTGTTCATCTTGTTTCTGTTTTTGCTTTTCTTTGTTTTTTTCGTCTTTTTTATCTTCTTTTTTCTTCTCTTGTTCTTTTTTATTTTTATCTTTCTTTTTCTGTTCATCTTGTTTCTGTTTTTGCTTTTTTGCCAATTCTAAATTATACTTTGTGTCTTCGTCTTCTTTTATTTGTAAAGCTTTTTCATAACTTTCTATAGCCTTATCAAACTCTTTTTTTTGAAAATAACTGTTACCTATGTTATGCAATTTTTGTGCTTCATCTACCCCTTCAGCATTTTTATATTTTTCTATCGCTTCATCATATTGTTTGTTTTTATATAAGGCATTGCCCAAGTTATACTCTTTTTGAGGAACATTCTTTTCCAAACCTTTTAACAAAGCTGCACTTTTTCCATACTCTTTGGCTTCATAGGCTTTATAGGCTGCTTCAATGGTTTTAAAATCTGTAATGCCCGCATTTACAGTCGTCAAAAATATACCTAATATCATGAAAAGGTGTATCATATTTCTCTCCTTTGTGGTAGCGAAGAAAATGCTATCAACAATAACAGTAAAGAAAGTCCTAAAGGATAGTAAAAATATTCTACCCTTTCTTTGACAGTGACTTCACCTTGTTGTTGATTTTGATATTTACTTCGTATAACAGAAACCAGTTGCATTATGTCTTCTGTTCCATTGGCTGCTATTACATAAGCACCACCATATTTCTTCGCCAATTCGCCTAAGGCATCATTTCGTTGGCTCATCGCTATGGTGCCATCTTTTTGGCTTATAGCATTCCCATTTTCATCTATCACTGGTGCACCTTTTGTTGTACCTACAAGTACCACATATAAATCTATATCATTGGCTTTTAAAATATCTGAAAAACCTGCTATAGCTTCTTCATCACCCCCATCTGTAAACAGTACAAGTATTTTCGGTTTTTTCTCTTCAAGTAAAGATGCAACCTGTTCTCCCAAAGCAGAAAAATCTGTAGATCCCATGTTGATATACGTATCGTCTACACCATCTATCATCATTTTTAGTGTCTCTTTATCTGAAGAGAATGGTGCCAAAACAAAAGGACTGTATGCAAAGGCTACCACACCTATCTCATCACTTGGCATCGCATCAAAAAATGTTGACATTTTCTTTTTTGCAAATGCTAGCCGGTTGGGGTATACATCTTTACTTCGCATAGATCCAGATATGTCTAATGCTGTCAATAATGTTAGTCCTTGTATCTCTACTTTTTTCTCTCCTGTTTCCATCACAGGACGTGCAAAGGCAACAATCATGAGAAACACGGCAACAAACATCAGGATATTACGTATGGTCATTGACATACTCTCATCTGTAGCACTCAAACGTTTTAAAACTTTTTCATCAAAAATACGAGAGAGTCTCTCCTTATTTGTCAAAATTAAAAAAGTAAAAATAACAAAAGGAATAATAAGCATCCAAAAGAACTGTACATTTACAAAAGTCATTTATACTCCTTTACTATTTCTAAAATAGATAAATAAAAGTAAAGACATAATGGCTAAGAATAAAGGATACATATACAAATAGGTATGTTGTACTATCTTTTTATCATCTATTTTACTTGCTTCGAGTCTATCTATCTCTTCATAGATTTTTTCTAATGTTGTGGCATCCCTTGCACCAAATGCCATACCTTTGCCTGCTTTTGCCAAAGCTTGTAAATATTGTCCATTATAATCTCGTGCATCTCCTATACCTATAGTATAAAGTTTTATGTCACGTTTTTCTATCAATTCGATGACATCAGAAAAAGGTACTTTAGACATATTGTCTACACCATCTGTAAGTAAGATGGCTATTCTTGATTTGGCTTTGCTCTTACTCAGAAGGTTATAACTCTGGACAATAGCATCGTTAATAGCTGTTCTCTTCCCTGCTGTACCCATCTGTTGCATTTTGGTAATATCGGTTAAAAACTTCTTCTCAAAAGTAAGTGGCGAAGCGATGAAAGCAATATCTGCAAATGTAACCATACCTATACGATCATTTTCGCGTTTTTTTATAAAATCCCCCACGACCTCTTTTACCACATCAAATTTGTTTCTCCACATATCATTGGGGTCAAAACCTCTTTGTCTCATAGAATCACTTGAATCCAAAATCAATACGATATCTCGTCCTTCTTTTTTCGTATTGGAATACGTCTTGGTAATCACAGGTGACGCCAAGGCGATTACCGCAGTAGTGATACCTATCCACTTTAATATATGCAACCATGATGACCTGCCTACGCTCTTAACCATAAGCGTTTTAACATGAGGGAAGAAGATAGCACGACTACGTTCCTTACAAAACTTCGCACATACTATAAAAAGTAAAATACTTAACAATAACAATGGATATTCAAAACTAAATTGACTCATCTGCCACCTGCACATATAGATTAAATTTATTTCTAGTTTCTGGATCTATTTCATCTACAATTTTTTTATATTTATATTGTTCAAGCATGGGTTCTAGCTGAGAGAAAATCTCTTTCGTTCTCTCATCTGTTGCCAAAAGGCGCGCATAGTGTGTCGCTTCATAGGCTGATTTTTTTGAATCTTTCCAGTCTATTTGTTTTAAAGCAGAAAGATAGCCTTTGGCAAGATTTGTTTGTCGATTATCCCACCATTTTTTTGCAACAAAAAATAAAATAGCCAATCCAAACGCCGTTACAAACACAATCAAACCCCAGTAAACATAATATGAACTATCTGGTATCTCAAGCAAAGGCTTAATATCTCGTAGTTGTGCGCTTATATTATCTTCATTCATAGCGTTATCGCATCCTCTTCATCATTTTTACAGTAGGCTCTTCATGGGTATATATCTTCGTAAACCGTACACCCTGTTTTTTAAACTGACTGTAAAGCTTTTCATCATTTTCATATAAAGCTTTTTTATAGTTTTGCAAGGTCCCTGCATCGACATCACCTTCAAAACTTTGTTTAGTTTCCATATCAATAAGTCTCAAATATCCCAATTCGCTTGGGTCTTCTTCAAACCTGTCACGTACTATAACTGCAAAGACATCATGCTTTTTTGAAAGAAGCTTTAAGTCTATATCTCCTACAAAATCAGAGATAATAAACAGCAAAGCTTTTTTCTTCAAACGTGCAACAAGTGTTTCTACCAATGTTTTGTAGTTTGCCTCTTTTCCTAGTGGGTCAAATGCAACAACATCTTCAACTGCTTTATGTACAGAAAAAAGTTTTTTACTGGGTTTAGAAAAATCATACATCTTGTCTGCATAAACCATATGTGAAAATAAATCAGCATTTTTCACTGCTGAAAACCCAAGTGTAGCTACCACTTCAGCAATGATATCAGACTTCTGTTTTACTGTTCCAAAATAGGTTGAACCCGAAAGCAAAGAGACTACCACTACATTAAGCTCTCTCTCCTCTTTATAAATTTTTACAAAAGGTTTACCAAGTTTTGCTGTGGTTTTCCAGTCTATTTTTCTAACATCATCACCATAGATATACTCACGAAGTTCTGCAAACTCAAAGCCTTCACCCTGAAAGAATGAGGCATTGTTTCCCAACATGTCTCCATAGACTTGCTTTTTGGTTTTAAGTATGATTTTCTTTACTGTCTTAGTCACTACATCTATCCTTATGGGATGGGAACCGCTGCAAGAATCTTTTCTATGATTTCATCTGTAGTCACATCTTCAGCCTGAGCCTCATAACTCAGTATAATACGATGCCGTAATATCTCTTTGGCTATATAAGCTATCTCCATTGGTGACACATAATCTTGTCCTTTAAGATATGCTATAGCACGACTGGCTTTATACATATCAATACTTGCTCTTGGAGATGCTCCAAACTCTATATATGCCTCTAGTTCTTCTAATCCATATACTTTAGGTTCACGCGTTGCTGCTACCAACTCGACGATATATGCTTCTACCTCTTCATCCATATGTACTTTCAGTGCCTCTTCCCTAATGGTATTAAGATCATTGAGTGTTGCCACTTGCTCTATCTCTTCAAAAGTATCATTGGCTACACGCCTTGCGATTTCTAACTCTTCTTCTTTTGTGTTATAGCCCACTACAATTTTCATCATAAACCTGTCTAACTGTGCTTCAGGAAGCTCATATGCCCCTTCTTGTTCTACCGGGTTTTGTGTCGCCATCACTAGAAAAGGAAGGTCTATTTTAAATGTCTCATCCCCTATGGTAACCTGTCTCTCCTGCATCACTTCAAGCAGTGCTGATTGAACTTTCGCTGGAGCACGGTTGATTTCATCCGCAAGTAGCAGATTGGTAAAGATGGGACCTTGTTTTATTTTGAAAGTGTTGTTAGACGGATCATAGATTTCAGTACCTATAATATCAGAGGGAAGTAAATCTGGGGTAAACTGCACACGTTTAAAGTCTAAGCCCAATGTCTTAGCCAATGCATTCACTGCAGTGGTTTTAGCAAGTCCAGGAACACCTTCAAGAAGAATATGACCACGACAAAGCAGTCCTGCTAAAAGTCCTTCAACCATCTTGTCTTGACCGACAAGTACTTTGGAAATTTCTGTTTTAATATTTTGAATGATTTGACTCAAGTTTTTCTCCTAAATATTTATAAGAGAAAGTTTACTTGATTGAAGTTAATTGAAGTTTAATGTAAAATACTGATTTATTCCTATTGTTTCTTCTAAAAGTCATACCTTAAACCAACAGACACTACATCCATATCAGGCACATCAGACTTAATGAGCAGTCGTTGATAATCTACAAATAAACTCCATCCCCTACCCTGATCTGCATATCCATCAAAGGTTCTATCATAGTTCGCATCATTTTCAAAATCACCCTCTCTGTCCGAGAGATCATATTCTAGCCCTATACCTGCTGCAAAACCATCATCACTATCAAAATAATTTGTTGTACTATCACCTAAATTTTCTGTATACCCATACCCTAAAAGGGCATAGACATTCACTCTTTCACTCACAGGATATTGTGGTTTAGCGTAGAGTCCTATATGTTGCAGTGGTGCTCCTCCAACGGGTCCTTCATCTAAAAATGTTCTTATCCCTCTAGCTTCTATACCAAAGTATTCATTAAAGTCATACCCTCCTCGTATCATCGCACCATAAGTCACATCTTCATACGTACAGCCTTTATTACAAGAGTCATTAAATTTAGCCCATACCAAACCTGCCCCAAGATACCAAGGAGAAATATCTTTTGGTATAGGTGCCACAACTGCTGCTACGGGAGCGACTGCTTTACCTCCCGCAAATATACTTGTCGTAAGTAATACTAACCCTAACAATATACTTTTAAATACTCTTTTCATTATGATTCTCCTCTTTCTTCTTTGCGTGTAAAGTATAGTCCTAGCATCAAGGTAGCAAACATCAATAGTAACATACTGAACACATCCATTGCATCTCCACTATCTGAAGCTTGCGAAGTAACACATTGTATATCTAAGTTTACTGTCGCTTCTGCTATATTTCCATTGGCATCTGTAATCGAATATCTGAATGTATCTGGCACATAGTTAATATCTGGGTTTGGCGTGTACAGTACTGTTGGATTACCATTGTTGTCATAAATAACTTCCAGTCTACCATGCTGTGGTTGTTCTAGTATATCTATAAGGACGTTGCCACTAAAGCTGTCATTCCCCAGTATCAATGCCGTGATATCTGTTGCACCATACCGTGTAATAGTAATAACACCATCATCTGTTGCAGCTATCGATTGATTGTAAGTAACAGTTACCGATGCTGGAGGCAATGTATTATCCGATGCATCTTTTGCTATATATTGTATAGGAGTTGGATTACCTGTAAATCCTGCTTCTGGAGTAAAGGTTATCTGACCATTAGTACCAACTGTCCACGTTCCTTCACCCACTACTACTAAAGGGTCACCAGCTTGTGAAGTACCTACAATTTGTACCGTTAAAGGGTTAACTCCTGCTATATCATTTGCAAGTATGTTTACTGTAACTGGCTGTCCAGGTATATTTCCGGCACTTATATCTGAATTTATTGCCCCATCATCGTCCAAGATAGTACCTGTACCTGTATCTGATGTATTGCTCAATGTTCCCGCATCTACAGTTTTTACTGCAACTGTCATAGTCTCATCACTTTCATCATTGACATCATCAGTAGTTGGGACATTCACCGTCCCTGTTGTTTGCCCTGCTGGAATGGTAATCTGTACATCTGTACTTGTATAGTCACTCCCATCTGCTGTCCCATTGGTCATCTGAAATGTCACTGTTGTATCTGTCGCACTTGGGTTACTCAGTGTCACTGGGAATGCCAATATGCCTCCTTCTGTTATCGTCGCATCTCCGATAAT
>JALSHU010000050.1 GCA_026982075.1 Sulfurovum sp.
ATTAATGTATAATTTCTAAAACTTTTCCTACCATTAATCCACCAAATGTACCTAAGATATATCCCATCATAGCCATCAGTACACCAATAGGTATAAGTGCTTTTGAGTAGGCTGAAGCCAAAATAGGAGCAGAAGCAACACCACCAATATTTGCAAGTGAGGCAACCCCCAAACTAAAGAGGTCAAGTTTAAAGAGTTTGGCAAAAATGACCATAATAATACTATGAATTATAATGATTACAAAACCTGCAAAAATATATAAAGGTGCCTCTGTTAACTCTGAAAAATTGGCACGACTTGCGATCATGGCGACGATGAGATAGAGCATGATGTTTGCCATTTCAGATGAACCAGAGACTTTAGCCAAAGGTGTCATGGCAAATATGATACCAAATACAGTAGCAATGATAACTATCCATGTGGTACTTGTGAGAAAAGAAGTTGTCGGTAGAAAACCAGCACTATACTGGGCTAAAGCAGAGACCAATAGGGAAGTACTAAGTAAAATAAATAGAGATTCAAAGCGGATAGGTTTTTTCTTTTTTTCTTTTATGGCTAACTTTTCTCCTACTTCATCAATCACTGAAGTATCCGCTTTAGTCCAAAGATTAAATTTTTCAGCAAAAGGTACAAGAGCCAAAAGTATCATTACCCAGATGGCATAGTCAATGGAGTCTATGAGTAGAGTATATCCCATAGCTGAGTCTGGTAAGTCAAGTGCACCTTGTATAGCTACCATATTGGCAGTGCCTCCCATCCATGAACCAGAGAGTGCGGCAAAAGCTTTCCATGCTTCTGCACCAAAAGAGTTGTGAAAGAGTATAAACATTCCGATAAATCCAAAGGCTATACTTGTAGAAGCAAGTAGGAAAGTAAGTAGCATCTTTTTACCAAGTTTAACTATCTCACGCATATCAGCCAGAAGTAACATAAGGAAAATCATTGCAGGAAGTAAGTTGGATTTAATAGTTTTGTATGTGTAAGTGACAGAGTCTGTTTTTTCCCACAATCCAAAGGTTGAAGCCAGCATCACTGTAAAGTAAATGAGAACAATCGCAGGCAAATACTCAAAAAGTTTGTAGTGGCTTTTTTTTTCAATGAATACGATGCCAGAAGCAATCATCATCAATACAGTAAGATAAGTAAAACCATTTTCGATCATTTGAGTAGTCCTTTAAGCGTATAAAATATTTTAGTTCAGCAGGGTTAATCCCAAAGCCCTTATCTCTTTATGTTTATGAAAATGAAATGTTGTGTATTCTTTTGTAACAGGTTCTATGAGGATAATATTTTTCTGTGAATTTTGAATATACATTTTACTTTGGTTATAGATAAGCAGTCGTATTGATTTTTCAAACATTTCCAGTATATTAGATGTTTTAAAGAAATTATTTGGTAGTTCATGTTCAAATGAGTTACTGCCCACAACATCTACAGCTAAGATAGTATCATGGCTGGCCTCACTTACCCCTAAATTTTCACATAAAAAACCATCACCATAGGTTTCGCCCTCTATAATATGTTCAGTAAATACTCCAGGTATAGCAATGGTTGCTAATATAGCATCTTTAATATACACATCATCCTGAGAATCAAAAACCCTTTTATTACCATTTTTTAGGTTAGTTGAGATAAGTTTGAGTGGTATTTTTACATCTTTCATTTTTTTTGTACCAAATAAATTGGAGAAAATAGTTTCTATTTTAGTGTTGTCTACAATGGCATTTCCTTGAAATGAAAATTTCAACCATTTGCTTACAGATGAAAAAGTTTTTATTGCTTCATATATTTCAGATTCACGCAACCCTATAGCGATACATGCAGCAATAATACCACCCATGCTCGTACCTACTACTTCATTGGGAATGATATTTTGTTTTTCCAAATCATGCAATACACCCAAGTGTGCAATCCCAAGAGCTCCCCCACCGGAGAGTACCAATGTAAAATTATGTGTTTTAAGTTTTTTTATCATAGTTATGATTGTAGCATACAATAGATGTTCTGGTGAATAAAAATATAATTTGATAGACATTATCATAAATATATATGCTATACTCATTTGTGTGAAGAACTTAAGATAAAGGAAAAAACATGACATTGGTAAAAAAGTTAGGTGCTGAATTTTTTGGTACATTTTGGTTGGTGCTTGGAGGATGTGGATCTGCAGTTTTGGCTGCTGGGTTTCCAGAATTAGGCATAGGTTTTGTAGGTGTTGCATTTGCATTTGGTTTAACTGTACTTACGATGGCATACGCAGTAGGGCACATCTCTGGGGGACATTTTAATCCTGCAGTTTCATTTGGACTTTGGTCTGCAGGAAAGTTTGAGACGAAAGATTTATTACCATATATAGTTGCACAAGTCATTGGTGGAGTCGTGGGTGCATTTGTCCTTTACCTGATAGCATCAGGTCAAGCCGGTTTTGAAGCGGGTGGATTTGCGAGTAACGGTTTTGGAGAACTTTCTCCAGGTAAATATAATCTAACTGCAGTTGTTATCACAGAAGTGGTTTTGACTTTTATGTTTTTGTTTATCATCTTAGGTTCAACAGATGAGAGGGCACCTGCGGGTTTTGCTCCAATTGCTATTGGGTTAGGATTGACACTTATTCATCTCATTTCTATACCTGTATCAAATACATCTGTAAACCCTGCTAGAAGTACGGCAGCGGCACTCTTTGCAGATACTGCTGCACTCAGTCAAGTATGGGTATTTTGGGCAGCTCCTATTGTAGGTGCTATTTTGGCAGGATTTGTTTGGAAGTTTTTTGCAACATCCAAATAGTTGTACAGAAGTCAAGTACTTAGTTGCTTGACTTTATGTATTATATTTATCCTTTCTTTATGATATAATTTT
>JALSHU010000051.1 GCA_026982075.1 Sulfurovum sp.
AAGGATGCTGATCTATCAATGTCACTTTGATATTGGCTACATCTCCTAGTTTTTTAAGTGCTGCGACACCACCATACCCACCACCTACTATCACTACATGATGCATGATTTATCCTTCATAAAAAGTGAAAGCTATCAGATACTTCCATACTTTATTGTTACCAAATGATAACCGAATAAGTGTGGCTTTAATGTGCAACGATCAAACAATATTAGATCATTTTATAAATACTTTTCAACATCCTCTGCAGACAACGGTTCTGTATAATAATACCCTTGAATATATTGACAACCATTTTTGAATAAGATATCTCTTTGTTCGACTTTTTCAACACCTTCAGCAATCACTGTGAGTTTAAGATTTTTAGCAAGTGCCAAAATACCTTGCACGATATCCATCTCTTTCTTATCCTCAATAATATTATCAATAAATGATTTATCAATCTTCAAGATATCTAAAGGTAACCGTTTAAGATAAGATAAAGAAGAATACCCCGTACCAAAATCATCCATAGCAATCTTAATACCTATTTCATGTAAGCTGTTTAATATTTTGATAGTTGTTTCTGGACTTTTCATTATCTGACTTTCAGTAATTTCTATCTCAATCCATTCTGGCTTACACCCTGTCGTTTTCAATATGTTTTGAAAGTATTGAAGAAAATCATTTTCTTGTAGTTGCATCATAGAAAAATTCAATGCCAATGTACCAGGTTCAAATCCTTGCTTATACCATGAAACTATCTGAGACATCCCTTCTTCCATTATCCATTCACCTAGAGGGATTATGATTCCAGTCTCTTCTGCTATAGGAATAAATGTCGTTGGAGGAACATATATATTCTTATCCATATCTTTCCATCGAATTAAAGCTTCCATCCCTATAAAAGTATCTTCTAAAGCACCTAACTTAAATTTAGGCTGATAAAATAAAGTAAATTCTTTATTTTCAATGGCATTATGCAGCTTTAACTCTAATTCCCTACGTACTTCATACCTTTGCATCATCTCGGTTGTATAATACTGATAATTATTTCGCCCCATTTTTTTGGCTTCATACATTGCCATATCAGAATTAATTAAAAGTTCATCTGAAGTTTTTGCATCATCAGGATAAAGTGTAATACCTATACTTAGACTTATATGTACAGAAGCATGATGAATCACAATCGATGTTTCTAAACTTTTTACTATTCTTGAAAGAATCGTGGTAATCACACTAGGCTCTACTATATTATCAAGAAGTACAATAAACTCATCTCCCCCAAAGCGTGCTACTGTATCGATAGTTCGGATATTGTTTCTAATTCTTTTTGCTACTTTTTTTATGGCCAAATCCCCAAAGGGATGTCCATAAGAGTCATTAATATTCTTAAACTTATCAATATCAATAAATAAAACAGCCACTTTACTTTCATTGCGTTTGGCAAAATATATAGCGTGTTTAAGTCTATCCATAAAAAGACTGCGACTAGGTAATCCAGTTAAAGAATCATGTGTAGCCTGATATGCCAATGCATCACGATGTACTTTTAATTTGTACTCACTCTCTTTTTTTAAAGTTATATCATAATAAGTACCTAATAGACCAAAAACTTTTCCATCCGTATTTTTAAGAGGTACCAAAGAAGTAGACGCCCATCTTTCCATGCCATTTTCATCAACATAAGGTTCTTCATAGTCTAGTATTGCAACACCTGTACCTAATACTTTTTTATGTTGGGCACGATAATACTGAGCATCCTTGGAAGACCATGGTAACTGGTAATCATTTTTACCTCTAAGATGATCAATATTTTTACATTGTGCATCTTTTAAAAATAACTTATTCCCACCTAAATATGTAGAAGTTACATCTTTCCAAAATATACTTAATGGTACCGTATCTATAATCGTATTCAATAATATTGTATTGTCTTCTAAGTTATTTTGAACCTCATGGAGTGTATCATGGATTTTACATCCATATATAGCATGTTGTAGTTTTATACTTATGTTCTTCAATAATGCGATTGCCTCATTATCAAGAGAATTTGGATGCTTCCACAATAGCAGATACTCAAAACCTTTTAATATAAAAAGGTAATAATATGTATCTTTTACTTTTTCTACTATGAGACTCGATACATCTTTATTATACTGATGTTCTAAGCGCTTTATCATAGCTTCAAAATTTTCCTTATCCATTTCCATACATTCTGTACTATATATCAATTTGAGCTCATGCATGTTGTTTGTTTTATAGAGTGAGAAAGAGGTAAGCTTGAAATATTTAAGTATTATAGGCATACATTCATCAAGCATATTCTCTAGTTCAAAGGTATTTCCTATAGACATATATATGTCATTAAGTGCTGCATCGTCCATCAAAATATCGTTCTGTCTCCAAATATATAAAATAAGCCTTAACATGCATAATGACGCATGCCATACAGGGTATTCAACTCTAAAAAGTATACCGAAAAAATGTCAAAATAGTGTCAAAAAAGACATACATATAAAATTACAGGACTAAATTAAAGTTTTTCATTCGCTTTAAAATGTCTTTTTTTCTTTTACCATTTGTACCAACAACTCAGCAGGTTCAAATCTCTCACCATACTGCACTGCCAATACTTCTAAACGTTGAACGATACTCTCTAGCCCTTCACTCTCAGCATAACGTAGCAATCCACCCCTAAACGCAGGAAAACCAGTCCCCATGACCATTGCCATATCTAGGTAGCGTGCATTGTCTATTACACCTTCTTCTAGACAGTGTGCAGCTTCATTGACCATGATGAGGATACATCTGTCTAATATCG
>JALSHU010000052.1 GCA_026982075.1 Sulfurovum sp.
TTAAAGCTAATTCACCTCTTACTTATTTTGAGCTATGATAAAGTGAATATATACATAAGGTTGAATATGAATTTAAAGATGAGTACATTAATCAGTGTTATGATAACACTGTTGATTGTAGGATGTGCAAGTTCGGAAGAGGTTGAAGAGTTTAACAAGCCAGCATTTTATTGGTATAAAAAAATAGGATCGAGTATCAGTAAAGGCAATATGGATAAAGCTGATGCCTATTTCATCTCCCTCAAAAGTGAACATATGCGTTCACCGTTGATGCCAACAGCTATCAGTATGCTGGCATATGCACACATGGACAATGAAAAGTATTTGTTGGCTAATTATTATTTGGATGAGTATAATAAACGATATGGAGAGAGTGAGAATCGCGAATATATAGAATTTTTGAAACTAAAAGCATCTTTTTTGGGTATCAAAGAAGTGTATAAGGATCAAAAACTTATTATAGACAGTATTGCCAATGGTCATACGTATATAAACAGGTATCCAGGCTCACTGTATGCGCCAATGGTAAGCACGATGTTAATACGGCTACATATGAGTCAATATTTGTTAAATGAAAATATTGCTGCTTTGTATGACCGTACAGGTAAGCCAAAAGCAGCAAAGATATATAGAGATAAAAACAATGGATCTATCGTAGCTTCAACAGATATTACGCCACCTGAACAGGGGATTATCGGTATAGTGTTTGATTAACCCATCACCAAGAGCAAGAGACTTTTCTTGCTTAATATGAATTATAAATTATTTAACTTTAAAGGAATATAACTATGCAACTCAGCGAATATGATGCATTTCCAACAACATTACCAATAGTGGTAGAGGATGAGCTTTTTCTCTACCCTTTTATGATTAGCCCAATTTTTCTTACAAATCAAAAAGACATTGATGCGGCAACAGATGCAATGGAAAACAATACATTGCTTTTTGTGACTTCTTCCATAGAAGGGAAAGAAGGCAGTAGAGACTTTGATGCGATGTATAAAGTAGGGGTAATAGGTTCTATTATGCGTAAGGTACATCTACCAGATGGTAGAGTAAAGATACTTTTTCAAGGTCTTGCACGGGGAAATATTATGCAGGTACAAGAAGGTGAATTTAATCGCGCAGTGATTGATATACTTGAACCTGAAAGTTTTAACAAACTAAAAGCAGATGCACTTATGGATATCTTACGAGATAAGATAAAAACCCTTTCTGCTATGAATAGTTCTTTTTCTGTCGATCTAGTACGTACGATAGAAGAAAATGATGAGCCACATCGAATTGCAGATCTTATTTCTTCTATGTTGAAACTTGATAAAAGTGTTGCATACGCACTTTATATTGAAACCAATATTGAAAAAAGACTTTTAGCATTAATTGATGTAGTAACATCTGAAATAGAGTCAGCAAAAATCCAACGTGAAATACGAACAAAAGTACATACCAAAATAGAACAAACAAATAAAGAGTATTTTTTAAAGGAACAACTTAAAGAGATACAACAAGAATTAGGTATGGATACGCAAAGAGAAGAAGAAATTGCAACTTTTAGAGAAAAAGTAGAAGCCTTAAAGCCTCATATGCAAGAAGATGCTTTTAAAGAAATCAATAAACAACTGAATCGTTTTGCAAGAATGCATCCTGATTCTGCAGATGCAAATGTTTTACAGAGTTATTTGGAATGGGTACTTGAATTACCTTTTGGGAAATTGACAAAACAAAATTTGAGTGTTGCTAAAGTTTCGCAAGAGCTCGATAAAGACCATTACTCACTGGAAAAACCCAAAGAGAGAATTGTTGAATTTTTTTCTGTACGTGAGTTAGCAGAATTAAGAGGGATAAAACAGAAACAAACAGGAGGCGTCATCCTTTGTTTTGCAGGACCTCCTGGCGTTGGTAAAACTTCATTGGCAAACTCTATTGCTACGGCACTGGGTAGGCCACTTGTTCGTATGGCTTTGGGAGGACTTGAAGATGTGAACGAACTTAGAGGACACCGTAGAACCTATGTGGGCGCAATGCCAGGACGTCTTGTTCAGGGACTCATAGAGGCTAAAAGTATGGATCCTGTGATTGTCTTAGATGAGATTGATAAGGTTGGACGCAGTATGCGAGGTGACCCTACAGCGGCATTACTTGAGATACTTGATCCTGAACAAAACAGTAAATATAGAGATTATTATCTAAATTTTAATATTGACTTGAGTAAAGCCATTTTTATTGCTACTGCCAATGATGTGGGGCGAATACCTGCACCACTTCGTGATAGGATGGAGTTTATTGGATTAAATTCATATACACCAAAAGAGAAGTTTGAAATCGCAAAACGTTATCTCATTCCGCAAGAATTAAAGAAACATGCGTTGAAACGAAGAGAGTTTTCTATTTCTGATAAAGCATTAAAACTTCTTATAGATGAGTATACGAGAGAAGCAGGGGTAAGAAACTTAAGACGTAGAATAGCAGGGCTTATGAGAAAAAGTGCTAGAAAACTATTGGAAGATAAGCGTAAAACTAGAATTTCAGTAGGTAAAAAGAATTTGGAAAAATTTACAGATAAAAAAGTATTTGAAATTTCTACTGTTGATGCAAAACCACAAATGGGAGTGGTAAGTGGACTTGCATGGACAGCAGTAGGTGGTGATGTTTTAACCATTGAAGCCATCAAAATTAAGGGAAAAGGGGCAATGCAACTTACAGGAAGTCTTGGAGATGTTATGAAAGAATCTGTACGTATTGCACATTCTGTGGTGAAAATACTTATTGACAAAGGTAGTCTTTCTATTGATACTTCAATCATACCAAAAAGTGTGAAAGAACGAGAAGAAGATATTCACGTGGATGCTAGCGAAGTATATAAGAGGTATGACCTGCATATACATGTTCCTGAAGGGGCAACACCTAAAGATGGACCAAGTGCTGGTATAGCGATGGTTAGTGCAATCGCCTCCATTTTGAGTGGAAAAAAGATAGACAATGAAGTTGCCATGACAGGAGAAGTAACACTTACTGGAAAAGTACTTCCTATTGGGGGATTAAAGGAGAAACTGATTGCTGCATACAAGGCAGGTGTAAAAAAAGCACTTATACCAGAGAAAAACTATGAACGTGATTTAAATGATATACCAGATGAGGTGAAGAAAAATATTGAAATTATAGGTGTTTCACATGTTGATGAAGTTTTGCATGAAATATTTATAAAGTAGATTTAGCCAAAAGTGTAACTTTATTTGAAAGTTACACTTTTAAGACCACTGTGCTATTTTACTAAAAAGCTCATCCTCTTTGATAGGTTTTCTTAAAAAGTCGTTTGCCCCGTTATCAAACACTTCAGTCTTTCTAGTATCATCTGTAGACAGAACAATCACAGGTATATGTGAATTTGCCATATCTGATCTAAATATTTTGAGGAACTCTACCCCATCGACAATAGGCATCATAATATCTAACAATACAAGATTTATACTTGAGTCTTTTTTAAGCTTGTCTAATGCATCGGAACCATTTTCAGCTTCTTGCGTATCTATTACATCAGTATTCTTTTTTAATAATGTCTGTAACAGTTTTCTATTGATGAAATCATCATCAACAATTAATACTTTTAGTGCCATTTTATTTTATCCTCTTTGGGTCTGAATGAGTGCGATAATCTCATCTTTAGATTTCTTTGTTGTAATTATGGTAAGCTGATTATCTTCTTTACCTAGTGCATCAGTCACTAAATCACTATCTGTAAAGATAATATCATATTGTCCTGAATTAATTTCATTCTCTATGGTGTCCATTACTTCTATCGCTTTATAGTCAACTTTGATATTATCTAAAACTTTAATCAGTATTCTACGTTCAAGCAAAAACTTTTTAGCAACTAAAATCTTTTTAGTGTCTATCTCTTTGGTATTCTCTTCCTCTTCAAGTATGCTTGACTTTGCATTATCTTCAAGTTCTATCGTAAAGGTCTCATCATCTATTACTGGGGATTCTTTTTCTCTTGTCTCTTTTTTTTCACTGTTAACTTCATTTTTATCGATTATTTTTGTTTCATTAGCTACAACTGATGTCGTGATAGTTGATTTATCTGATAAAAACTTATTCAGTACATAAAGTAATTCAGATGTTTCTATAGGTTTAGTAATATATTCATCCATACCTTCATTTAAAAACCTTTCTCTATCTCCTTTGAGTGCATTGGCAGTTAAGGCTACGATTGGTACATGAGGTACTTCTTCATCTTCCTCATAATCAAGTATTTCATGGGTAGCCTCGATACCATCCATCACAGGCATTTGTATATCCATAAAGAGAAGATCATAATGATTTTCTCGTCTTTTTTCAAAACATTCTAGCCCATTATTTGCAATCTCAACTGTAACCCCATGTTCTTCAAGAATACGTTTAATAAGCTTTTGATTAATAATATTATCTTCTGTAACCAATACCTTCGCATCAAATTTTGTTGCATGATCAGGAAGTGACTCTTCAATAATTTCTGGTAATGTAGAAGCACTTTTTATAAGGATATTTTTTATTTTGCTTAATGTCACAGGTTTGTAAATCACATTATCTTGATTGATGTCTAATTCTTCTATCTTACTACGACTTGTAACATTAGCAATGACAATAAGTTTTGATTTATCTATATTCTGAATAGCATCTAAGATATTTTGTTTTGCTTTATCAATATCTATCCAATAGTTTTTACAAATATTATTATCAGTGAGTTCTTTAAAACTGGAAATAGA
>JALSHU010000053.1 GCA_026982075.1 Sulfurovum sp.
GAGATAGTTGGATCCATATAGTAATTTAAGTCAATATTTTTCTCTGCAGCAGAAACAGCATAGGTCTCAACAGCACTTTCAAATTCTTCAGCTGCATCAAATACGATATTTTCAATTTCGATTTTATTGCTTTCAATTTTTGAAAGGTCAAGAATATTATTGATAATACTAAGTAGGTTTTCTGAACTTTTATCAATTATTGCTAAGAATTCATCTTGTTCTGCTGTGAGCTCTGTGCTTCTAAGTATTTCTGTAAATCCAACAATACCGTTAAGTGGCGTACGAATCTCATGTGACATATTGGCAAGGAAAAGTGATTTTGCTTCGTTAGCACGTAATGCAGTTAATTTGTCATCTTTCGCAGTTTCAACTAAGGTTTCAAGGAATCGATAAGCTTCTTTTGTCCCTTCGTGGGTATCAAGGTTGACATTCTCAATCTCAGAAGTGTCAGAAGAAAAATATTGTTCACTGTTTTTCATTTCATCTACAGCTTTATTAAGTACATCTTCAAGCTCTTTCATATTTCTTGAAATGTCTCTTGCAGTTTTATATCCTATATAAGCCAATATAAAACTGAGTATCCAAAGGATAGTAGCAATTGTAAGTAATGTCAGTTGCTCCTGAAGGTAAATATTACTTTTTTCCCACAAGGTATTTGAAACAATGAGTTCTGCTTTTGAAAGAAGTGAGATTTTCTGTGTTTGAAGTGCAAACCAGTCCATAGCTTCTTCAGCATAATCTCCATTGTCTACATCTGTTTGTATAGCAGAAGATGTTTCAGCTAAATTCTGCAACATCTCTTTTGTTTTAGGTTTTTTGAAGAGTACATTTAATTGTTGACGTAAGTCAGTATTGTTTATTTGATTGAGTTCAAATACATTTGCCTTAGTTTTAAATGTGTCCCAAAGTGCCATTTCATTAAATGACATAGAAGCTTTTTTAGTCATATAGTATGCAACAAGCCCTCTTTCTAAAGCAGAGTTCTCTTTTGCTATATAAAGTTGTGAAAGTGTCGAAATTAAAGATGAGATTTCGGTATTGAGTGCAAAGTTGTTGACTTGTAAAAGATTGTCTAGGGTAGGTGTTGAAATTGTTTTTGTGTAACTATTAAAAAATATTTTTTTAAAGTCAGCATTTTTTGTATCAGCCTCTTTTCTTATTTTAGGTAGCTGTTTTAGGTTAGACAGCAGTGATTGATAGGTATGGGTGTTAAGGGTATTTTTTTCACCCAATAAATCAAGCAAAAAGGGTAAAGAACGTGTGTCTTCAACCCTAATATTATTTTGTGTGTTTGTGATAATCTGATCAGTATTTTTCCTCTGTTTATGAAGAGAATCGCTAAATTCTTTTTGTCCGCTTGCAAGGTATAGTGCAGTAAGTCCACGTTCTTTACCTGATTCAGTGAGTAAATTAGCAAGATGGGCATTATTACTCAATACAGATTTGAGAGCATTTGCTTTTTCATAGTTGATATAAGAAGTTACAAGGAAATAACTTGAAAGTAATGCGAGAAGTGTAATTGGTAAGAGCCCAATCAGTTTCAGTCTATTCTTAATTGTCATCGTTTAGTTCCTTTTATTTTGTGATAATATTAATTTGTTGTTCAAAAGATAAAAAATGTGCCCAATAACGCTTAATTAAATCTTCTATGTTATTAATGTCGTCACAAAACTGTATGTCATAGAGTGTATCGGAAAGGGCATTAATACGTAGATTGCTTGAAGCCCCTTTGAGTAAATGACCTATTTTTTGTATGCTATCGAGATCACCTTTTTCATATGCTTGTAACATTTTTTTTGTTTCAATATGCGCTTGTTCAATGAAGTCATGTACAAACTCTTCAATAAGTTCTACGGGTAAAGATAGGTCATTTGCAGCTTCTTCTAATTGGAAATCAAAGTGTACAGGTTTAATGTCATCTAAGACAATACGATCTGAAGCATTTTTTTCCTCTATGGTCTCTTTTTCAAAAGTATTAAATACAATTGTATCTTCTTCAATTTCTTTTTCTTGAATAAACTCTGGAGATATTTTTGTATCTTGAACATCATTATTCTGAATAGTGCTTAGTCGAGAAAGTAGATGATAGAAAGATTCAACTAATGTTGAAAGATTGTTTTCAGGTTGTAGTGAGAGTTGTTTCATAATATCATTGACCTGGGGAAGTTGCAATATATCTGCAAGTTGTGTTAAAGTACCTATCGCTGAAGACCGTTTTTCTTCATTGGTGCTTTGAAGGTCTTGTTCTAGTGAAATGGCAGTATCAATGTATTCATTTAAAAATGTATTATAGTCTTCAGTAGAGATACCAATGTTTTCACTCACCTTAGGAACATCAATAACAATCGGTGTTTCATCTGAGAGAGGAATATTTTGCGCTATATCAAGCACTACCTTATCAGAATCAGTTGGAACTGTAATTTCATCTATGTTTTCTTCAAGAGTCTCAGGGATAGTAAGTTCAAAAAGTTCACTATTGTCATCTAAAGGGGTTTCTTTCGGAGCAATTATGTCATCATCAGTATGTTTTTTTTCTGTAGCATTAGGGAGTGTTAAGTCAAAAAGTTCATTGTCTTCATTTTGAAAGTTTTCTTTATTTGTAACTTGACTGTCTTTATCATGGATTTCTATTTCATCAGAAAGTGTTAACTCAAAAAGTTCACTATCGTCATCTAAAAGGGTTTCTTTTGGAGTGACTATGTCATCATCCGTCTGATTTTCTTCAGAAATATCGGGGAGTGTTAAGTCAAAAAGTTCATTGTCTTCATTTTGTAAATCTGCTTTGCTTGTAGTAAGTTCACTATTTTCATCCGTGGGTAGGGTTATATCTTTTGAGACTACAACTTCCTCTTCGACAGAGTCTTCTGTAGAGATAAAATTATCCGTGGGGATAGACAGTGTTTCTAAATCTAAATCAGTTTTTGTTACAGGAACTGCTTCGAGTATTACTAAATTTAAAGTACCTATCATACTGGAAAGTGGTGATTCTTGGATAGTATAGGTGAGCGTATTTTCTGGTGTTGTAATTTGAATAGTTTCTTGCGACAGTGTCGTAAAAGAAACTTCTTGTAAGATAATTTTTTCTGTAAGATCATTGATGGTGTCAAGATGCAACAATTCTAAAAGACTTTCGTCAGCAGCAATGATTTGATTGGTTTGATTGGTGATATAATACATAATCTACATAAGCCTTTTAATTATTTTCTTTTTCTAACATTTGAGCGTAAATAGGAGTTGTCTCAGTGATTTCTGCTGAGGAAGCAGGTCTTCTTGCAGCTGTGTATCCAGATATATTTCCATCTTTGATTATGGGGCTTATATGGGAGTAGACCCAATAATACCTACCATCTTTTCGTAAGTTTTTCACAAGTCCTGTCCATTCTTTGGCAGCTTGAATGGTGTCCCATAATTCTTTGAAAGCAGCCTTTGGCATATCAGGATGTCTAATAATATTGTGGTTTTGTCCTTTAAGTTCATCTTTTGAATATCCTGCAACTTCACAAAATCTTCTATTGGCATATGTGATGATACCTTCAAGGTTTGTAGAACTTATTATTAAACCTTTATCAAAGGTATACTCTTCATCAATGGGGACAACTTTTTGCATAGCCTTCTTTCCTTGTTAGAATTCTTCTATTAAAACCTTATAACAAATAAGCTAAAAATAGCATGAAAAATAAAGTTTTTTTAGTAAAAAATATGAAATTATCTTAATATCATTTTTTATAAGGATAAGATAACAAAAAAATGTCAAAAAATGTCAACAAAGTTTAAATGGGTTTATTCTTTTAGAAGTTGCGCAATTTTTTTATTGGTTACTGTTTCAAGTTCTGCATATGAAGCATTTTGAATTGCTTCAAAGGTCCCAAAATATTGTATGAGTTTTGCAACTGTTGCTTTGCCAATACCTTTTTTACCCAGAAGAGAGATTTGTATATCATCTTTACGTTTTTTATTTTGATGATAGGTAATAGCGTATCGATGTGCTTCATCACGTTGACGTTGTATCCAATGGAGTCTTTTGTCATTTGGTTTTAATTCGATGAGACCGTTGGCTGTGTAAAGTAAATCTTTAGCAGCTCCTTTTGCACGATATGCTTTGGCATCTAGTTTTTCTTTGGCAATAGCTATGACGTGAAGATTTACATGATGTTGATCTAGCAAGGTGATGGCTAAGTTCAAATTGGCTTGTCCTCCGTCAAGTATCCATAAGTCTGGTGGAGGGTTTTTTACAAAGTTTTCTATACGACGGGTGAGCATTTCTTTCATCTGCCCATATTCATCGTGTGCATGTAGTTCATAACGTCTGTAGTTACTTTTATCCCAATTTCCCTCATCCCAAACGACCATGCCACCTACTGTAGCTATACCCATCATATGAGAGTTGTCAAATGTCTCTACACGATACGGGATGGCTGAGAGTTCGAAAAGATCAGCAATTCTTTGTTCGATGATATTATTGTCAAGTTGTTTGGAAAGTAATTCTTTACAGTTTTCAAGTGCAAGTAAGGTGAGCTTTGCTTTGGTGCCACGTTGAGGTGAAAGTATTTCTATGTTTTTATTAAAACGTGTGGAGAGCATAGATGCAATTTGTGTACTCTCATCAAAGTTGTGTGCGGTTAAAATTTGTTTAGAAATATTAGGTGTGTCAATGGTGTAAAACTCTAAGAGAGCTTGCTTATAGGCTTCGTTTTCATCATAGATATGCGTGTGCCTGAAATAGTTGTAAGAAGATGAGATAATTTTCCCCTCTCTCATGAACATTCTTACTATGACACCACGTTCATCACCATTTAGTATGGCAAAAATATCAAGATTAATGCGATTGGCCAGATCAATATTTGATGAAATACTTAATGTGCTGATTGTATCAATTGAATCTCGTAGTTGTGCAGCTTCTTCATAACGTTCCTGTATGGCAAGTTGGGTCATTTTTTTTTCTAATACTTGGGTTAGAGATTTACGTTTTACAATAGAGTTTTTAGCTTGAAGGACTATTTCTTTATATCTCTCTATACTTACTTTTTTTTCACATGGGGCTAGACATTTTTTTATTTGGTAGAATAAGCAGGCTTTTCCTTCACGTAGGCAAGATTTCTTTTGTACCAAGGGAAATACTTCATACAAAGCATTAAGTAACGTTCTTCCTCCTGTGGGGAATGGACCATAATAGGAAATTTCTTTTCCTTTGACTATTTTTCGTGTAATCTCAAATCGTGGATAATCTATGGATTCATCAATATAAATATAAGGGTACGTTTTATCATCACGCAGTAAAATATTGTATTTAGGTTTGAGTTGTTTGATTAAAGAGTTCTCAAGTACTAAGGCATCTTCTTCACTTTCAACCACAAGATACTCCAATGTTTCTGCTTCACGAAGCATTTTTAAGATGCGGGGACTTTGTGAACGGTTAGGCGAAAAGTTTGGTGTGAATCGCCAATATGATTTAATTCTATTTTTAAGATTTTTTGCCTTTCCCACATAAAGGAGCTTACCATGTTTATCAAAATACTGGTATACCCCAGCAGAAACAGGGAGGTTTTGGATTATTGATTGCATTTGATATACTTTTTTGTTTGTTCAAATTTCTTGATAATTGCCTCATCCTTGCTTTCAATGTTAAAATCACTACTTGATAGTTCAGTATAATAAGGAACAGTGATACATTTTTCTTTTTCTTGTCTTACTGGATGATATTTACTATGGAAAATCACCACTTGGTCTGCTTGCATCATGTTACATTCAGTATCATGGGTAATAAACTGTGTGAAGACAGTTTTTAATACATCTTTATTATAATTGAGTTCCATTTTAAAGCCTGGATGCGTTACCGCAATATAAAGAATATTATTTTTTATATAGACAAATGCTATAGCTTTTTGGTATTTTTTACCTAGAAGTTTGATATACTTCGTGTAACAAATCTGTTTTTTTAAATATCGAAATTGAGGTTGATTAGTAAGATGAGACAAAATAGTAGACGCTTTTTTCATATTTTTATTATAGCATCTGTTTGCTGTATGGCATTAGTAGGATGTGGTCATAAAACAAATCCGGTGTATGTTTCAGAAAAAAATACAATGAAAAAGGGATAGTTTTTGGAAAAGTATGATGTTCTCATTATAGGAGCAGGTATATCAGGACTGTATGCCGCGATGAATATACCTAAAAGTAAAAAGGTACTGGTAGTATGCAAGGATATTCCCTGGGAGTGTAATACTTTTTATGCACAAGGCGGTATGGTTACAGCTTTAAATGAAGCTGATGTTCCTGTGCATGTGGAAGACACCATGTCAGCAGGAGGATATCATAACAATAAAGAAGCTGTGGAGATTCTCTCTCGTACCTCACTTCAGACTACAGCAGATATTATAGACAAAGGTATGGAGTTTGACAAAGATACTATAGGAAATATTCTTTTCACCAAAGAAGCTGCGCATTCAGTAGAACGTATCGTACATGCAGGAGGTGATGCCACGGGACGTTATATGCACTATTTTATGATGGTTCAAAACATGCACCAATTACAAAAAAATACCCTGGTGTATGATTTATTGATAGAAGATGGACGTTGTTATGGCGTGAAAGCATCGGTCAATTATGAACCTACAACGATTTACGCGAATGATGTTATTATTGCTTCTGGAGGAATTGGTTCATTGTATGCCTATAATACAAATTCACGAACAGTATCGGCAGATATTCATGGTATTTGTGTAGAAAAGGGCATTGAACTCGCAGATATGGAATTTATGCAGTTTCACCCAACTGTATTTGTAGATACGCCTTATGCGAGAAAACTTTTACTGACTGAAGCATTAAGAGGAGAGGGTGCACATATCGTTGATAATGAGGGTAGACGGTTTTTATTTGATTATAGTGATCAGGGTGAGCTGGCAAGTCGTGATATAGTTTCACGTGGTATTTTTGACTATAAGCGTAAAACAGGTAAACAGGCATATTTGGATTTTTCTATGTTCGAAGAGGAGTGGTTTGAACAACGTTTCCCAAATATCACACGTACTTTTGCTGCGATAGGGTATCATTTCCCTAGAGACAGAGCGCCTATTTCACCCGCATTTCATTACTCAAATGGTGGTATAAAGTGTGATACCCATGGCTGTATACCCGGCATGGAAGGACTTTATGTGATTGGTGAAGCAGCATGTACAGGAGTCCATGGCGCAAATCGTCTGGCATCGAACTCTTTACTTGAAGGGGTTGTCTTTGCAAATCGTGCAGTTGAACATCTGTTAGCCAAAGGACATCAGCAGGTGATTACACCTACTTTTGAGAAAGATTACGGTAATATTTTACATAAAGAAAACGATAAAAAATATAAACAAACATTACGTCAAGTGATGTGGGAAGATATAGGCATTATACGTACAACTAAAGGGCTTCACGAAGCAAAAAATCTTATTTATGATATGAAAAATAAAGAGATAGGTAGGCTACTTGAATTACGTTTAAATACGGCTTCGGCTATCGTTGAAGCGGCATTGAGTCGTGTAGAATCTTTGGGATCGCATTATATGGAATCCAATTAGCGTACTCTTTGCTTATTAGGCCTAACTGTATAGATAATACTATAGATTTTTTGATATAAATATAAGGAAATATATGATGATAAGAATACAAGTGCAAGCTAAGAGGGTTACGCAATGATACGCGATAAGCAAGTACCTATTTTAGTGTTAGATTTTGGGTCTCAATACACACAACTTATTGCGAGAAAATTGAGGGAATCAGGAGTCTATACAGAGGTTGTCCCATACCGTGAAAGTCTTGAAGATATAAAGGCACGACAACCACAGGGTATTATCTTATCGGGTGGACCAGCTTCTGTTTATGCTGAAGATGCATATAAACCTGATGAGGGTATTTGGAATCTAGGTTTACCAATTTTAGGTATTTGTTATGGTATGCAACTTATTACACAACATTTTGGAGGTTCGGTAGTAGCAGCAAATCATCATGAATATGGGAAATCTAAACTTAAAATAAAAAATGACTCTGGTATTTTTAAAGATATAGCAGACGATAGTATCGTATGGATGAGTCATGGAGACAGAGCTGAGAGTATTCCAGATGGATTTGAAGTAGTCGGTACCTCTGAAAATTCTCCGTATGCAGCTATTGCAGATACAAATAGAAATATTTATGCTTTTCAGTTTCACCCTGAAGTGCATCACTCTGTTGAGGGTACAGCAATGCTTAAAAACTTTGCCAAATATATCTGTGGATGTGAGAGTACATGGAATATGGGGAGTTTTGCCAAAGAGAAAATAGCTTCTATTCAAGCACAGGTAGGTGATAAAAAAGTCCTCTGTGGTGTATCTGGTGGGGTGGATTCTTCTGTTGTGGCTGCGATGCTCAATGAAGCTTTACCCAAAGA
The DNA here is from genome assembly GCA_026982075.1 of Sulfurovum sp. GTDB lineage: Bacteria > Campylobacterota > Campylobacteria > Campylobacterales > Sulfurovaceae > Sulfurovum. Next base: position 8,402 of record JALSHU010000053.1, read on the forward strand.
GCAACTTATTTGTGTTTTCGTAGACCAAGGATTACTTCGTAAAGATGAGGCAGAACAGGTACAAGTAATGTTTAAACTACTTGATATCCCTCTGATTACAGTAAATGCAAAAAAAGAGTTTATGTCTGCACTTGAAGGTATAAGTGACCCCGAGACCAAACGTAAAGCTATCGGTGAAAAGTTCATCGAAGTATTTGATGCTGAGGCTAAAAAACATACTGATGTGGCATTTTTGGCGCAAGGAACACTTTATACAGATGTCATAGAATCAGTCTCTGTTAAAGGTCCCTCAAAAACTATCAAGTCACATCATAATGTAGGTGGATTACCTGACTGGATGACATTTGAACTGGTAGAACCTTTAAGAGAAATATTTAAAGATGAAGTACGTAAATTAGGACTAGAATTAGGACTTCCAAAAGATATGATTGGACGTCATCCTTTTCCTGGTCCTGGACTTGCAATTAGAACAATGGGTGCGGTGACAGAAGAAGGCTTACATCTCATAAGAGAGTCAGATGCCATTATGCAAGAAGAACTTAAAGCCACAGGCTACTACGATAAAGTATGGCAAGCCTTTACGGTACTTTTAAATGTACAGTCAGTAGGGGTGATGGGGGATAATCGTACCTATGATAACACTGTATGTATACGAATGGTAGAATCTGTTGATGGAATGACGGCAACATTTGCACATATCCCCCATGATATTTTAGAAGGTATGAGTCGTAGGATTATCAATGAAATTGACGGGATTAATCGTGTAGTGTATGATATTTCTTCCAAGCCACCTGCAACCATAGAATGGGAATAATCATAGGATGTGTTTCCCCGCTTATATAACATATATACTGCTTTCAATCATCGTAGGTTTTTTAGTTATTCTTTCTATATTTTCTGCTAATTTATTTTATGCACTTCCTATGATGGTTTTTGCTATTATGCAAAGTAGAATTGTATGTCCAAAATGCAAACAGTCTATCCTAAAAAATAAAGACGGATGGTATATATTTACTATGAGAAGTATATGTAGGCATTGTGGTCAAGATACACTTTTATGTGAAATAGAGTCTGATGAGGTAACTTCCAAACGTTTGAAATAATAAATAAAGGTTTTTTATGCATTTGATACTAGTCAGATATTTGTGTCTGCTTCTGCTAGGTTTTGTCTTTACTTACGCAGAGGGAGAGATGGAAGAACCTTCAGAAAAAGAAGAAATTAAAGACACTATTGTTGTACATGGCATGGTATTACATGGAAGAGTGACAAATCTAGGACCTGAAAAACTTTCTTTTAAATTAAACTACAGTGAGGGTATCAATCATATAGCTTATAAAGATATTGATTCCATACATACAAAATACAATTATCACATTTCGTTTAAACGTATGGACATAGATGGGAGAGTAATTGGGATTGAAGATAATAAATACTTAAAGGTTATGGAAGGTAAGAATCTCAGACGGATTAAAATAGCTGATATAGACAATTTTGTAATGTCAGTAATAGATGACGATTCTTTAGAAAATAAAATCAGAAATACATTTCCGTATGTAAAAGGTAATATCAATGTTGGTTTTGAAATAGAAAGTGGTATCAGTAAAAAGAACAAAGTAGATATTTTGTTAAATTTACAACGTAAGCAAGCGGAACATGAAATTAAACTGTATATTGATTATGCTTTTGAAACGACACAGACAGAAGGTACGCCTACTGTACAAAACAAAGATGAACTTGTAGGTATTATGACGTATAAAAATCATTTTGCCAATGACAGGTTTTATTATGCAGCTCTGTTAGCAGAGTATGATCGTCCAAGACAGATTGAAAACAGATTTATTCCAAATGTGGGTTATGGTAAAAGGTTTAGCTTTGGTAAGTCTCAATGGTTTGAAACTAGTATGGGGCTGGGGTATGCTACATCGAGGTATACAGATAAGCAATTTGAAGATAAAAACTTTCCAGTAGCTGCAGTACAACTTACAGGTAAATATCAATTTGATGATTTAGTACTTATTAATAGTTTAATTTTGGATGGTTTTATGATGTACTTTCCAAGTCTTCAAGATATAAATGAAGATTGGATATTTAGGTCAAATTTAAGTTTTACAGTCCCACTTTTTGACTTTTTTTCGGTTAGGTTAGTATTTGACTTCATCAATGACTCTAATCCAAATCCTACGATAGGGAATAATAAAACAACAAGTAAATTGTTGTTTGGGGTTGATTTTTAATACACATTAGTTTCTTTGAAAAGCTTGTGCTATAATATTTTAAAAAGGTTTAGATCATGAATAATAAATTACTTCTTGGCATTTCTTTGGTGAGTATGATGATGTTTGTATCGGGGTGTAGTGGTAAAATGCCATATACTGAAAGCAATAATGTTGAGGAATGTGAAATTATCAACAAAAAAATTGCAAAGATAGATAAATTTACAGATAGTGTGAAAAATACAAGCGCTTTTCATTTAGAAGAAATTGCCCCTGCCATGACTACACCAGACATTACAGTAAGTAACAATAAATCTAAAATGCTGCGTGATGCTAAAAGTAAAAAAGAAGCGTTATTAAGAGAAGAGCAAAGATTAGGATGTAAAGTTAAAATATAATAATAGAAGTATATGAATGAAAAATGAAATGTATAAAAATATTTCTATTGTGATTATTTTTATTTCATTTTTCCTCTTTATATATGCAAGCTATAAAGCATTAATCGTTGTAAATGAAACTCAAATCAGAACTCCCAATGGTATATACTCTTCCTATATAAGCAGATCAGAAGAGATACAGCAAAAAGCTAGGGCATTGACAAAAAATTGTAGTAATACATTATGTAGTGTAGAGGCAGTTTTAGATTTCGTAACAGCAATCCCATATGTTACAAATACTTTTCAGAAATGTACTCCAAAGAAAACAATAGAACAAAACTTTGGTGATTGTGATGACAAGAGTAACCTACTTATCTCACTATTGCATGTGTTGAATATAGAAGCATATTTTGTGTTGGTACCTAAACATATTTTTGTGATTGTTAGATTATCAGATACAAGGTTATCGGGTAAAAAAGGTCTCTGGGTGAATCAAAAAAAATATTATATTTTGGAAAGTACAGTTAAAAATTCAAAAGTTGGCTTCCCTTTTCAATATAAATTAGAGGAAATTAATGCAATTATTGACCCATTTAAGAATGAAAAAAAGAGTCTCAATCAACTAGAATATAAACTTTAGTCAAATAGACTAAAGTTACTTATGAAAAAACTTGCAATATTTAGGAAAATATATTATAATCCCGTAAAATAAACTATACAGGAGAAACATAATGGCAAAACATCAGTTTCAAACAGAAATTGGGCAACTTTTAAAGCTCATGACACACTCTCTTTATTCAAATAAAGAGATATTTATACGAGAACTTATTTCTAACTCTAGTGATGCAATCGATAAGTTTAACTATCTATCGTTAACAGATGAAAAATTTAAGAATGAAGAGTGGGCTGGAAAAGTATTTATAAAACTGGACAAAGAAGATAACTCTCTCACTATTGGAGATAATGGTATAGGGATGAATGAAGCAGACTTAATGGACCACCTAGGAACTATTGCTAAGTCTGGTACCAAAGCTTTTATGGAAAACTTAACAGGTGATGCAAAAAAAGATTCAAACCTTATTGGACAATTTGGTGTTGGGTTTTATTCTGTCTTTATGGTGGCAGATAAAGTTGATGTTATTTCAAAAAAGGCAGGGGAAGAACAGGCATATAAATTCTCTACAGATGGTTCTGGAGAGTACGAAGTAACACCTGTGACTAAAGAATCTCATGGTACTGTGATTTATATTAAACTCAAAGAGGAAGAAAAAGAGTTTTTAGAAAAACAACGTATACAAACAGTGGTGAAAAAATACTCTAATCACATTGCATACCCTATTATGTTGAATTATTCTGAAGAGGTAACAGAGGGTGAGGGTGATGAAAAAACCACTAAAATGGAAAATAAAACTGAACAGATTAATGCAGCCACAGCACTTTGGACACTTTCAAAGTCTGAATTGAAAAAAGAAGACTATGTAGAGTTTTATCAAACTATAGCACATGATAGCGAAGAGCCTTTAACCTATATTCATAACAGAGTAGAAGGCTCTCAAGAATTTACAACACTTTTTTACATTCCTAAAACTGCTCCTATGGATATGTACAGACCAGACTTTACCCCAGGTGTCAAACTGTATGTCAAACGTGTATTTATTACGGATGATAATAAAGAATTGTTACCAATGTATCTTCGTTTTGTAAAAGGTATTATGGATTCAGAAGACTTACCATTAAATGTCAGCCGTGAATTACTCCAAGAAAATAAAATCCTGGCAAATATGAAACAACACTCTGTAAAGAAAATTTTACAAGCTATTAAAAAATTGACAGGAGAAGATGAAAAGCAATTTACGAGTCAATACAATAAACTCATTAAAGAAGGAATTTATACAGATCATGTCAATAAAGAGTTACTTCTAGATATTGTAAGATATAAGTCTTCAACCCAGGAAGGTATGGTGAGTTTTGAAAGTTATATTTCACGAGCAGATTCAGAGAAGAAAGTAATTTACTATCTTTTAGGTGAAGATGAAAAAATGCTTAGAAACTCACCTTTGCTTGAAGCATACAATAAAGCAAATATTGAAGTACTTATCATGGAT
>JALSHU010000054.1 GCA_026982075.1 Sulfurovum sp.
CGTATTTAGATCTAGCAACTGTTCTACCTTGAACACCTGAAGCATCCAATGCACCACGTACAATGTGATATTTTACACCAGGTAAATCTTTAATTCTACCTCCACGTACTAATACGATAGAGTGTTCCTGAAGGTTATGACCTTCACCACCGATGTATGAGATGACTTCAAATCCTGATGTTAATCTAACTTTTGCAACTTTTCTCAAAGCTGAGTTAGGTTTTTTTGGAGTTGTTGTGTAAACTCTTGTACATACGCCTCTTCTTTGAGGACAGCTTACGAGTGCAGGCGATTTTGATTTTTTCACTTGCTTTTTACGTTCTTTACGAATCAATTGGTTAATTGTAGGCAAATCGTTTCCTTTAATGTATTTCCACTTAACATTTTCATGCTTCAGTTGGTTAGTTTGAATTGAGATCAATGTCTCTTGAATCTGGGTTCTTACACCACATAAAAATAGTTTAGTACTACTTTCATCTAGCCTAAATTGCACAGATTTTTGGAGGCATATTATATCGAGATATTCTTTGATTTGTCTTATGTTTAATAAAGGGAGGGCTTTGCAAGTCGGGGTGTGGACGCCCCGACGCATAATTAAACTAACTACTCAGCCACAGTTAATTCAATATCATCATTGTCAATCATACCCGTACCCACTGGTATAAGACGACCTATAACAACATTTTCTTTAAGGTCTTCAAGCATATCCACGGTACCTGCAATAGAAGCAGAAGTCAATACTTTTGTTGTATCTTGAAACGATGCCGCTGAAATAATGGAATCCGCTCCCACCGCTGCACGTGTTATACCTACAAGCATTGGTTCAGCTATTGCTGGTTCTCCACTAAGTTTAATAACTGAGGCATTCTCTTCTTGGAACTTACGGCGAGAAATGATATCTCCAGCGATAAATTTAGAATCTCCAGACTCAACTACTTTGACCTGTCTCATCATTTGAGAAGTAACAATTTCAATATGTTTATCTGAAATATTAACCCCTTGTCTACGATAAACCATTTGTACTTCTGAGACAATATACTCATACAGTGCTTTTTCACCAAGTGCTGCTAAAATATCATGACTTGAGACAATACCATCCGTCAACTTTTCACCTGCGTGTACATATTCACCTGGATGCACAAGGGCTACCTTGTTTTTATCAATAAACTGCTCTGTAATTTGATTATTTTCTCCAGATATAATAAGTCTCTCTTTGCCACGTAATGGTTTACCAAAACTCACTACACCATCAATTTGTGCAATCAAGGCAATATCTTTTGGACGTCTAGCCTCAAAAAGCTCTGATACTCTTGGAAGACCCCCTGTAATATCTTTTGATTTAATAGCTGCCTTAGGTGTCTTTGCTAAAATATCTGCAATACTTACTTCCGCTCCATCTTGAACAAATAGAATCGTTTTAGGATCCAATTGATATCGAATTAATTCACCACTTGCTGTTGCAAGCACAATTGCCGGCTTGTATGCTGTAGGTATATACTCATTTAATTCAAGCCTTGTATCTCCTGTCACTTCATCAAATTCTTCAATGACAGTAACGCCAGGAATGATATCCTCAAATTTCAAGGTACCTGCCTGCTCTGCTATGATCGGTTCAGAATACGGATCCCACTCCGCGATGACAATCTGAGTTGATACTTCTGGTGCTGAAAGAGTGTCCCCTCTTTGTACAGTAGCATCATTATCAATCTGAACTACCGATCCTCTTGAGATATAGTGTCTGGCCGCTTCTCTGTTATTTTCATCAACAATCACTGCGAAAAGACCTTTTTCTTCCACCTTTGCACCTGACCTTATAGCATCATGTGCTTCAAGATAATCTCCTTTAAGCAAGAAAAACTTCACTATACCTTTTGACTCAGAACGTACTTCTTGTGTTACAGGTGCACCATTTTCTACTTTAAGTTCAGAGGCAAATGGAACACGAGAGGGTACTGACCACCCTTCTTTTATCACTTCTACAATAGAATCACCCTCTTCAACACTATCCCCATGACTAAGGGGTAAGAAAAGTTTTCCTTCCACTTTACCTGCAACACCTGCAAGTTCATTTGATTTTGCAACATCTGATTTTCTCAGATTATATTTTACTTCATCTTTTCCTTTTGCTACCACTGAGATTAGAATTTCATCATGAGATACTATCACAGAAACAGTCCCTGAGGTTACTGCTTTAATTTTTGGTTCTACCAAAAGTACACCAGCATTTCTTCTGTTAGCGACAATCAGATTACCTTCTGTATTTTTATATACATTCAGATTGTAATATCTTACAAATCCTTCTTTTGTTGCTACAACGGAACGTTCTTCTTTACCCGCGGTTGCCGTTCCTCCTGTGTGGAAAGTACGAAGAGTAAGCTGTGTACCAGGCTCTCCAATAGACTGTGCTGCAATAACACCTACTGCTTCACCGCGCTTCACTATTTTGTTATCCGCCATATTGAGACCATAACATTTTGCACATATACCTTTAGCTGCTTTACATGTTGATGGTGCTCTCATCACTACCGAACGCACACCAGCTTCTTGTACCCGTGCAGCAGTCTCTTCATCTATCATTGTACCTTCTGATACAAGTACTTCAGAGGTAATAGGGTCAATCACCGCTTCAGCTAAAACTCTACCATAGATTCTATCTGCCAATGGTTCAATCATCTCATTACCCACAACAATGTCTGAGACCTCAACACCCTCATGTGTACCACAATCCGTTACTGCAATCTTCACATTTTGGGCCACATCGATGAGTTTTCTTGTTAAGTACCCTGCATTCGCAGTTTTAAGTGCTGTATCAGCAAGACCTTTTCTAGCACCGTGCGTAGAAATAAAGTATTCAAGTACATTCAATCCTTCACGGAAATTTGACGTAATAGGTGTCTCAATAATTGATCCATCCGATTTCGCCATAAGACCCCTCATACCAGAGAGTTGACGTATTTGAGCCGCAGAACCTCTCGCCCCTGAGTCAGCCATCATGTGCACGGAGTTAAATCCATCTTTATCCTCTTTAATTAACGTCCTGAGACCTTCTGCAATATTATTATTCGCGTCTGTCCAAATATCAATAATTTTGTTATATCGCTCTTGGTCTGTTAGTAACCCTGCTCCATATTGTCTTTGGATCTCTTTTACTTCAGTCTTCGCTTCAATAACACGTCCCACTTTAAGTTCTGGAATTTTAATATCATCAATAGAGATTGAAACCCCTACTTTGGTTGCATATTTAAAACCCATGTCCTTAAGATCATCAAGGAAGCCTGCTGTTTCTGAGACGCCTCCGATTTTATAGATATAATCAACCAATGCTGCAATGTCTTTTTTCTTTAATATTTTATTCCAATATTTTTCAGGTACATAATCAGGGATAATTGATTTCAAGATTAATCTACCTGCTGTAGAAGTTGCAATACTTCCATCTATCACTGTTCGAATACGCGCATTCAAGTCAAGTGCACTTTGTTCAAAAGCAATTTCTACTTCTTCCACATTGGCAAAAAGTTTATGCTCACCTTTAACATCATTTTTCTCTAACGTTAGGTAATATAGCCCTAAAATCATATCTTGAGAAGGTACAGCAATCGCCTTACCTGATGCAGGAAGAAGAATGTTCATCGATGCAAGCATCAATACTTTAGCTTCAGCAATCGCTTCATCTGAAAGAGGTATGTGTACCGCCATTTGATCCCCATCAAAGTCAGCATTAAATGCAGAACATACAAGTGGGTGCAATTGAATCGCTTTACCATCGATAAGTCTTGGGTGAAAAGCTTGAATAGAAAGCTTGTGAAGCGTCGGTGCACGGTTTAGCAAGATAGGATAGTTATCAACTACTTCTTCCAGACATTCCCATACCTCATTCTCTTGTTTTTCAATCATTTTTTTGGCTTGCTTCAATGTTGTTGCATAACCCTTTTCCTCTAACTTAGCCATCAAGTGTGGCTTAAAGAGTTCAATTGCCATTTTCTTAGGAAGTCCACACTGATCCATACGCAAGTCTGGTCCCACAACAATAACAGAACGTCCAGAGAAATCCACACGTTTACCAAGAAGATTTTGTCTAAATCGTCCTTGTTTACCTTTAATCACTTCAGAGAGTGATTTCAATGGTCTCTTGTTCGCACCTTTTACAGCGTTTCCACGTCTACCATTGTCAAATAAAGCATCTACTGCTTCTTGAAGCATACGCTTTTCATTTCTGACGATAATTTCAGGCGCATCTAGCTCAACAAGTCTTTTCAAACGTTGATTACGGTTAATCACTCTTCTATAAAGGTCATTCACATCAGATACTGCAAACTTACCACCATCAAGACTTACAAGAGGTCTTAAATCTGGTGGAAGGACTGGAAGTTGTGTCAACATCATCCACTCTGGTCTATTCCCAGAATGAAGGAATGCTTCAATCACTTTAAGTCTTTTTACAATCGTTTTTCTTTTTGCTTCAGACTTTGTTGCTTGGATATCAAGTTTAAGTTGTGTAAACATTTCAACTAAATCTAAGTCGGCAAGAAGGTCTTGTACTATCTCTCCACCCATACGAGCATCAAGTCCAGTATCTCCAAAACGTTGTACAATTTGCTGATACTGTTCTTCATTCAGTACATCATATTTTGCAAGTGGATTGAGTCCTTCGCTATCATACGATGCTTCACCTGGGCTTTTTACGATATACGCCTCATAATAAAGAACACGTTCAAGGTCTTTCATCTTAACACCAAGTAAAGTACCAATACGTGATGGCAACGAAGAAACATACCAAATATGTGCCACAGGAGCGATAAGATCAATATGACCCATTCTGTTTCTTCTTACTTTTGAAGAAGTAACTTCAACACCACACTTCTCACACACTACACCTTTATAACGCATCTTTTTGTATTTACCACAAAGACACTCATAATCTCTTATAGGTCCAAAAATTTTCGCACAAAAAAGTCCATCACGTTCTGGTTTAAGGGTTCTATAGTTAATCGTTTCTGGTTTTTTTACTTCACCATATGACCATGAAAGAACTTTTTCAGGGCTTGCAACTCTTAGTTGAAGCGCTGCAATATCCATAGGTCTCTCTTCTTTATTCATATCAATTGGTGTTAAATTCTCTAAAAATTTACTCATTTTCACCCTCCACTTCTTTTTTACTCTCATATAAATCTACATCTAACCCTAGTGCTTGAAGCTCTTTTGTCAAGACAAACATGGTTTCAGGTACACCTGATTCTGGTACAGATTCACCTTTAGTGATGGCTCTGTATGCTCTAGCTCTACCTTCAACATCATCTGATTTAATAGTAAGCATCTCTTTAAGGATATGTGATGCACCATAGGCTTCCAATGCCCATACTTCCATTTCCCCAAATCTTTGTCCACCAAAGAGTGCTTTACCTCCCACTGGCTGTTGCGTCACAAGTGAATAAGGTCCTGTTGAACGAGCGTGGACTTTTTCATCTACGAGGTGGTGAAGTTTCAACATATACATATACCCAACATTTACACGTTCTATCATCTTCTCACCAGTCTTACCATCATAAAGATTCATTTTACCATCAGAGTCAATCTTTGCAAGTTCAAACAACTTATCAAATTCTGCTTGATTTGTACCTTCAAATACAGGAGCAGCAAACTTCACACCTGTTGACCAGTCTCTACCATATCTAAGTAAATCGTCATCAGACATATTGCCTAAAAGTTCTTTAGCATTCATCAGTTTTGCAACATCAGCAATCTCAATCATCTTTGCTCTAAGTTCTTTTACAAAATCACCTTGTTTTGTAGCAAACATTTCTTCTATTTGTTCACCAAGTCTCTTACCTACCAATCCAAGATGCACTTCAAGAATTTGACCAATGTTCATACGAGAAGGAACCCCCAACGGATTCAAAATAATCTCTACAGGTCTTCCATCTTCCATATATGGCATATCAATCTCTGGAACAATATTGGAAACAATACCTTTGTTTCCATGACGCCCTGCCATCTTATCACCGACTTTAAGTTTTCTTTTTGTTGCAATATAAATCTTCACTAACTTCGTAACACCTGAAGGAAGGATATCATCTTTCTCAAGAATACTCAACTTCTCTTCATGCTCATTTTTTAATCTTTTTTTCTGTTTAATAAAATAGTTTTTAAGTGATTCATATTCACTTTGTATCTCATTGGCATAAGATTGTACTACACCTCTAAGTGCAAATCTATTCACTTCTTTGATGGTCGTTTCAGGGATTTTAGATCCTGCTTTAAACTCTGTTTCTCCAATAGTGACATCTTTTGCTAATTCCTGTAAAGAAAGATAATGTGCGATACGAAGAATCTCTTCTCTATCTATCATAAGTAGCTGATCATGATGATCCCCATCTAGTATAGCTTTTTCCTCTTCGTATGCTTGGATAGCACGAGCATCTTTTTCATAACCTTTTTTCGTAAAGACTTTGATATCAACAACAACACCTTCCATAGAAGCTGGACAATACAGAGATTTATTCACTACGTGCCCTGCTTTTTCACCAAAAATAGCTCTTAATAATCTTTCTTCAGGGGTTGGTTTAATTTCACCCTTTGGAGATACTTTACCAACTAAAATCATACCTGGCTTCACATATGTACCCATCTCAACGATTCCAGACTCATCTAAATGTAAAAGTTCATCTTCTCGAATATTAGGAATATCCCGCGTAATCTCTTCTGTACCATGCTTAAGTTCTCTTGCTTCTACTTCTTTTTCATAGGTATGCACAGAAGTAAAGGTATCTTCACGTATGATTTTCTCAGAAATGACAATAGCATCTTCATAGTTATATCCATACCAAGGCATAAAGGCAACCATAATATTTTTACCAATAGCCAATTCACCCTGATCCATATTCGCACCATCAGCAATAACTTGTTTCGCTTCAACTTTAGCACCAAGTTTCACAATAGGTGTTTGTGTAAAGGTAGTATTTTGGTTGGTTCTCATATTTTTTTCCATTGGATAATGGTCAATAAATACGCCCGTTTCATCTTCCCCCATGATATAAATATTTTTACCATCTACTTTTTCAACAGTACCCGCTCTTTTTGCTTTTACTGCCTCCCATGCATCACGAGACACTATCGCTTCCATCCCTGTACCAACAACTGGCGCATCCGTTTTTAAAAGAGGAACTGCCTGACGTTGCATGTTTGAACCCATCAGTGCACGGTTGGCATCATCATGCTCAAGGAAAGGAATCAATGCTGCAGCTGATCCAGAAATCATCAATGGAGAAATATCAATAAGATCAACACGCGAGGCATCATTAAGTTCGATGTTACCATTGAGTCTAGTCTCTATAAGATCTTCTTCAATACGCCCATCTTCAGTTAACACAGTAGAAGCAGGTGCAATACACTTATCTTCTTCTTGTGTAGCAGTAATGTAAACAATTTCGTCAGTCACTTGACAATCTTTTACCACTTTATAAGGCGCTTCAATAAACCCATGCTCATTTACTTTAGAGTAGGTAGCAAGTGTATTAATAAGACCAATATTTTGTCCCTCTGGTGTTTCTATCGGACAGATACGACCGTAGTGTGTTGGGTGCACATCTCTTACTTCAAATCCAGCACGTTCCTTCACAAGACCACCTTCACCAAGTGCTGAGAGTCTTCTTTTATGTGTCACTTCTGAAAGTGGGTTCGTCTGGTCCATAAACTGAGAAAGTTGCCCGGAAGAGAAAAATTCTAAAATAGTATTCGTAATCATTTTAGAATTCAGCAAATCGTGAGGCATCAATTCATCAATAGTTCCGGATACTGTTGTCATTTTATCTCTAATGGCTTTTTGCATCTTGATAAGACCATTGTGCAACTCATTACCAAGAAGCTCACCAATAGCTCTAATTCTTCTATTTCCTAGGTGATCTCTATCATCAATGTGACCTTTTCCATTTTTGACCTTGATAAGATATTTTACAACATTGATAAGATCTTCCGCCGTCAACACAGTCGCATACTCAGGGATATCAAGACCTAACTTATGGTTCATTTTCATACGACCAACTTTCGTTAAGTCATATCTTTCAGGATCAAAGAAAAGTTGTCTTAGAAATGCTTTTGCAGCATCAGGTGTCACAGGTTCCCCTGGTCTCATCACTTTATAGATACGAATCGCTGAAAGTACGTTCTCATCCTCGATCTCTTCCGTTTGCTTAAGAAGTCTCAAGCTTTCTTGATCGGCGATAAATGCATTAATAATAGACATATCAGCACCTTCTGCAAGGTCATTGATAATTTCAATTGTCGCAATACCCTGCTCTATCATCTTTTTAAGCTTGGCTTCGTCTAATGGTGTCACTACATCATAAAGCACTTCTCCACTCTCTTGATCTATAACAGGGGCAGCTAAATGTCTTTCCATAAGTACTTCGAGTGGATATTCAACCCATTCAAGGCCCTCTTCTATAAGTTTCTCTGCTTTTTTCTTTGTCAGTCTTTTTCCTGCAGAAACAACTGTATTACCGTCAATATCTTTCACATCATAGTCTGCTCTACCGCCAAAATCCTCAGCATCAAACTTCATAAGGAATCTGTTGTCCTTAATGGTAATTTCTTTTGTAGCATAAAAAAGTTTAATAATATCATCTTTTGAATAATCTAGTGCTCTAAAAAGAATCGTTACAGGAATTTTTCTTCTCTTGTTAATACGTGCATAAAGAATCTCTTTTGAATCATACTCAAAATAGAGCCATGAACCACGGTCTGGTATGATTTGTGCAGAGTATAAAAGAGGAGAACCTATGGTTGTTCCCTCTTCCTCTTTAAAGATTACACCTGGAGATCTATGAAGTTGATTTACAATAACCCTTTCAACACCATTCACGACAAATGACGTTCTTTCTGTCATCAAAGGAATATCTCTTACAAATACCGCTTGTTCTTTAATTTCTTTTGGGTCGAGTTTCTCTCCCGTTTTTTCATCTCTGTTCCAAATCGTTAATGCAATATTCATCTTTAAAGACACAGAATAAGTCAAACCTCTTTCCATACATTCTCTGACTGTATATTTAGGTTTGATAATTTCAGAGTTTTTATAAGAAAGCGTGACTCTGTTTTGCTGATCATGGATAGGGAAAGCCGATCTGAAAACTTTTTCTAGAGTAGAGTTTTTTCTGTCTTTTTCACCCATCATTAAAAAATTTTCATAAGATTTTTGTTGAAGTTGAAGTAGATTTGGAATTTCGATTTCTCTTGGTGTTTTTGAGAAGTCAACACGGAGTCTGTTACCAGAATGCAAAGAATTAAGCATATTTGTCCTTGTAATGATGTTTCGTAAATTGTTTAAATGATTAATATCGTTTAGCATCTAATCTAGACGCATAATTAGATACACAAAGAAACTATTAGAGGAGGGTATGAAAATGTCTCCGAATAGCTTTTAACTATATCTACTGTAGTCGAAATGAAACCAAGAAAACCTTGGTTTCAGAAAATAAGTCTATTGACTTATTTAAGTTCACACTTGGCGCCAGCTTCTTCAATTTGAGTTTTGAATGCTTCTGCTTCTTCTTTTGCGACAGCTTCTTTAAGTACTGTTGGTACTTCTTCAACTGCAGCTTTTGCTTCTTTAAGTCCAAGACCTGTAATTGCTCTTACCACTTTAATAGCATTAATTTTTTTCTCACCAGCATCAGTAAGAACTACGTCAAACTCTGTTTGTTCTTCAGCTGCTGCACCAGCACCAGCATCACCACCACCAGCTACTACAGTAGCTTGCGCAGATACACCAAATTTTTCTTCAAATTCTTTTACAAGCTCAGAAAGCTCAAGTACTGACATGTTTGAGATAAACTCAAGAACATCTTCTTTAGTTGTTGCCATTTTATATCCTTAAATATATATTATAAATGCCTTTGCATTTTTAAATCAAAAGAGCCTAGTGGCTCTCACCACGCTATGCTTCTTCTTTTTTAGTTGCAAGTGCTTGCATACCAATAGTAAAGTTTTGTACTGGTGCATTCCATACATTGAGGAGCATACCAAGAAGTACATCTCTAGTAGGAAGTTTAGCCATTGCATTAATGGTATCCATGCTAGCCACTTCACCTAAAATCAAACCTGTTTTGATAGAAAAACTATCTTTAAAATCAGTTGCTGCTTTGTCTGCAATCTTACAAGGTGTCACTTGTGCAGGACCCCAAATAACAAGGTTTGTATCTGTAAATTCAATATCTTCACACCCAGCATTTTTTAATGCTATACGTGCAAGTTTATTTTTTACTACTTGGACATTAGTCTCTTCATCTTTCGCAAGGTTTCTTACGATTTCTAGATTTTCAACTGTCATACCTTTGTAATCACAAACAATAATGGCACCAGCATCTTTAAATGCTTCTGTCATTTGCGAAACTAACTCTTCTTTTCTAGTTCTAGTCATATATATTCTCCTTCCGATCTCTAAAAGGGTATAGGAAAAACCTATACGATTACTCTTTCAAATAAACTAATTAAGCTTACGCCCCTTTTATCTTAGACCTAAGATTATGAGTAGTAAATAGGTTACTCTCAAACAAAAACTCCAATTAGTACTTGCTTGAAAATAACAAAGAAGGCAAAGCCTTCTCTATATTATAGATTATTTCAAATCCATTAACTCAGTAGTGTCAAGCGTAATTGAAGGACTCATTGTAAGTGAAATTGCCCCATTAGCAATAAATCTACCTTTTGCAGATGCTGGTTTAGCTCTATTAATTGTCTCTAAAAGTGTGACAAAGTTTTCTTTGATTGCATCTTCAGAAAAAGATACTTTTCCAATACCCGCATGGATATTACCTTTTTTGTCAACCCTAAAGTTCACTTGTCCACCCTTAGCATTTTCGACTGCTTTTGCAACATCCATAGTCACCGTACCAGTCTTAGGGTTTGGCATAAGTCCTTTTGGTCCAAGGATTCTTGCTACCTTACCAAGAACACCCATCATATCAGGCGTAGAGATGACGATATCAAAGTCAAGTTTACCTGCTTGGATATCTTCAATTAAGTCCGCAGCACCCACAAGGTCAGCACCTGCTGCTTTTGCCTCATCAGCTTTTGCATCTTTAGCAAATACCGCAACCCTTACTGTTTTACCAGTTCCATTAGGAAGAACAACTGATCCTCTAATCATCTGATCTGCATGTCTTGGATCTACGTTAAGATTCAATGCAACTTCAACTGTTTCATCAAATTTTGCAGACTTAAGATCCTTAAGGACTTTCATTGCTTCATCAACACTATATTCTTTAGTAGCATCTACTTTTTTAAGTAGTGCTTCTCTTCTTTTACTTGGTTTTTTTGCCATTTTGCTTCTCCGCTTTGATGCTCCCACATTTTTAAAATCATGTGGTTAAAGATTTGTAACTTAAGTAGATATAATTAATCTACTATTTCAACACCCATACTTCTACAAGTTCCAGCGATTATATTTGCCGCCATCTCTTTGTCATTTGTATTCATATCAACAATTTTTCTCTCAATAATTTCATCAAGTTTTGCTTTTGTGATAGAACCCACTTTGGTAGTGATAGGATTATCAGTACCTTTTTTAAGTCCTGCTGCTTTTAAAATAAGCTCAGATGCAGGTGGTTGTTTAGTTTCCATTGTGAAACTTTTGTCTGCATATACAGTTACAATAACAGGTACTTTAAATCCCATTTGGTCTTTTGTTTTTTCATTAAAAGCTTTACAAAACTCCATAATATTAACACCACGTTGTCCAAGTGCAGGACCTACTGGTGGTGATGGGTTTGCTGATCCAGCAGGGATCATCATTTTAAACTTTTCAGCTATTTTTTTTGCCATTCTGTTCTTCCTTTAGATTATTTTCTCCTTGTAAAGGAACAAAGTTCCCATACAATTCCTTTCTATGAAGTTTCGATGAATACTTCAGAGAAATGTCTGTTCAGCAATTATTTAAAGTCTTTGTGAGACAGACTAAATTATTTTTTCTACTTGAGTATAAAGTATCTCTACTGGTGTATTTCTACCAAAGATGGAAACATTTAACTTTAATTTTCCATGGTCAAGATCATACTCTTCCACCATACCAGTAAAGTTAGAGAATGGTCCATCAATGATACGAACCATTTCACCAGTTTCAAAATCAACTTTAGGTCGAGGTGCGGACTTGTTTTCCATCTTCTCTAAGATGTTTTTGATATCGGATTCTGTAAGTGCTGTAGGTGTCTTTTGTTCACCGATAAATCTAGATACTCTTGGTAAAGATTGAATCTTATGCCAAAGATCAGTATCCAGGTCTATATGTGCGAAAGCATACCCTGAATAGAGTGTACGTTCAGTAATCTTTTTTTCACCATTCTTTACTTCAATCACTTCTTCTGTAGGGACAACAATACGTTCAACTTTTTCTTCGATTCCATGATCGCGTACGAGTTGTTCAATTGCTCTTTTTACAGATTGTTCTGATCCTGAATACGTTTGAATTGCATACCATTGAAAAGCCATTGTTTGTCCTATAAAACTGATGATACGATTGATGACATCAAAAGGTCAACCAATGCTAAAAATATTGATATTACAGTTACTACGAGGATAACTGCTAAAAATGCTTGTCTTACTTGTACTTTTGTTGGAAATATTACTTTATGAATCTCTGCTCGAGCATTCGTTATAAATGTTGAAATTTTTCCCATATTTACATTACCTTTTTTGTGGCAGGCCAAGAGGGACTCGAACCCACGGCACCTGGTTTTGGAGACCAGTGCTCTACCAACTGAGCTATTGGCCTAAAATAATACCTAAAATCAAAAAGAGCTTTAGGTATTAAAAAAGTCTTACAATTACAGTTTCATTTCTTTATGTATTGTATGGCATTTACACCATTTACAATACTTTTTAAGAGCAAGTTTCTCTGTCGTTGTTTTTTTATTTTTAGTTGTGTGATAATTACGTCTTGTACATTTCTCACATCCTAAGTGAACTGTTTCTCTCATTGTTATCTCCTATGATAAGTATAAAGCAACGCTTTAAGCAATGCGACAAGTCGCATGAGCCAAGACTGAAGTGCCCGTCGGAAATGCCCTTGGGGTATAACTCAGCGTTAGCGTAGCTTTGTTGAGCTTTGCTCAAAAAGCGTTTCTTTAAATAGACTAAGCAATAATCTTAGAAACAACACCAGCACCAACTGTTCTACCACCTTCACGGATAGCAAACTTAGTACCTTGATCCATTGCAACTGGAGCAATAAGTTCAACATTAACTTTAACATTGTCTCCTGGCATAACCATCTCAGTACCTTCTTGAAGTTGAACTGAACCTGTTACATCTGTTGTACGTACATAAAACTGTGGTCTGTAGTTGTTAAAGAATGGAGTATGTCTACCACCTTCTTCTTTAGTAAGTACATAAATTTCCGCTTCAAATTTAGTATGTGGGTTGATTGAACCTGGTTTACAAAGAACCATACCTCTTTGTACTGCATCCTTATCGATACCACGGATAAGAACACCACAGTTATCACCAGCAATACCACAATCCATCTCTTTACGGAACATTTCAACACCAGTTACTGTTGTTTTTTGAGTATCTTTAAGACCAACGATTTCAACATCGTCACCTACACATACTTGACCTTGATCAACTTTACCAGTTACAACTGTACCACGACCTTGGATTGTAAAGATATCTTCAATTGCCATTAAGAAATCTTTATCTGTTTCTCTTTTTGGCTCTGGAATATATGCATCTACTTGTGCCATAAGCTCAGTAATTTTTTCTGACCACTCACCAAGAGTACCAGACTTAGCTTCTTCAAGTGCTTGGAATGCAGAACCTGCAACGATTGGTGTATCATCACCTGGGAAATCATACTCAGAAAGAAGTTCACGTACTTCCATCTCTACAAGCTCTAACATCTCTTCTTTGTCTTCATCATCAAGCTGATCTTCTTTGTTTAAGAAAACAACAATGTAAGGTACACCTACTTGCTTAGAAAGGAGGATGTGCTCTCTAGTTTGAGCCATTGGTCCATCAGTTGCAGCAATAACAAGAATAGCACCATCCATTTGAGCAGCACCAGTAATCATGTTTTTAACGTAATCCGCGTGACCTGGACAATCTACGTGAGCATAGTGTCTGTTTTCTGTTTCATACTCTACGTGAGAAGTAGCAATTGTAATTCCTCTTTCTCTTTCTTCTGGTGCATTATCGATTGCATCGTAATCCATAAGCTCAGTATCACCTGCTACAGCAAGTACAGCAGTAATTGCCGCTGTTAATGTAGTTTTTCCGTGGTCAACGTGACCGATAGTACCGATGTTAACATGCGGTTTAGTACGTTCAAATTTTTCTTTAGCCATGCTTTTCTCCTAGCGTAAATGTTTTATAAAGGCAGTATTATACCCAAATCTTCTTAAGTCAATATTAACCTATATGGACAGAACTATTACAAAGTTGTAATACTTTTGTCCATACTTGGCTGGAGCCCATAGTGAGACTTGAACTCACGACCTCTTCCTTACCAAGGAAGTGCTCTACCCCTGAGCCATATGGGCATACAAAATAACGCAATTATCGATATGTATTTTAAAAATTATTATGAGTGTTTGTTGATTTGTAGTAATGTGAAGTAGTGTAAACTGTTGTTCACATCAGCTCCCAGATCAATACCATGTGGAGCGGGCGAAGGGATTCGAACCCTCGACAGCCTGCTTGGAAGGCAGGAACTCTAGCCACTGAGCTACGCCCGCATAAGGTTAACATGGTGGTGGGTGAAGGATTCGAACCTTCGAAGACGTAGTCAGCGGATTTACAATCCGCCCTCGTTGGCCACTTGAGTAACCCACCATAATGTTTTAGAATTAAACTATAAGTTTAATTTTTTTCTGGTCAAACACTGATAAAAATTTCATGGAGCTGGTGAAGGGACTCGAACCCCCGACCTGCTGATTACAAATCAGCTGCTCTAGCCAGCTGAGCTACACCAGCACCATCATTAAAAGTTATTCACTTAAAATGGACGGGAATTATAGACAAATACATGACCATTGTCAAGTGTTTTATTAAAAAAATCCAAAATTTCTTCTTTTTTAGTATTTTTTACTAAAATACCATACATTAACTCTGATAAAAAAGGCAATTTTGTATGAAAATCTTACTCGCGCCCAGCGAAACTAAAAAATCAGGTGGCGAACTCTCGTTTAATCCAAGTAATTTACTTTTTGAAACATTGACCCCTCATCGTATAAAACTCTTGCATGCCTATACCAATGTCATACAACAAGGAGATATCATCATACTTTCAAAAATGTTTGGTATCAAAAAAGAAGCTGACATTCTCAAATACAAAAAAGATATTATTCATGAACTTACTATGAAAGCCATAGAACGGTATACAGGTGTTGCCTTTGACTATTTAGACTACGTACACTTGCCTACAACTGCACAAAACTTCATCGATGAAAATGTCATCCTTTTTTCTAACCTTTTTGGGCCGATTAAAGCTTCTGATCTTATTCCTGAATATAAACTTAAACAAGGAGAACCTGTAGGAGACATAAAACCTGAAAAATTTTACCGCGAACACTCCGCTAATCTTATAGAGGCATATCTGAAAGATGATGAGATACTAGACTTGCGTGCAGGATTTTATAATAAATTCTACAAACCTTCCCAACCATACACCACACTTAAGTTTATCAAAGAGGGGAAAGTGGTGAGCCATTGGGCAAAAGCATACAGAGGTATCGTCTTACATGAGATTGCAAAAGCACAGATAGCTACCCTAGAAGAGTTTATGAAAATAAATATTGAAAAACTTACTATAGAAGAGAGTATAGTTAAAGGAATTCATACTGAAGTCATCTATAGTATCTCTCAAAATTAAAGTCATTATCATATAGTATTTAGATAATGTATATCAAAAATAAACTATAATGATAAAAACATTTAAGGAACTCTTGATGCGTTTACCCTCTGATGAAAATCTTTACAAACTACTTGTTTTTTTACTCATGCTTATGGTTGCTCTTGGTATCTTTTTTGATACGGACTATAATTAATGGCAAAAGTATTTGAAATGGGTGCAAACTTTGAGGATGGTTGGTCCTCTGACAACAAAAGCAAACCTTCAAAAATGGTTGATATTGAAATAAAACCACCAAACAAACATCAACTCTATTGTGCCAAAGAAAAGAGAAGAGGGAAAATAGTTACCATTATCAAACCATTTTATTTACATAAAAATGACCTACAATTACTAATGAGAGAAATAAAAAAGAGTCTAGGAACAGGAGGAACAGTAAAAGAAGATAGCCTAGAGTTCCAAGGTGATATACCCAAGCAGGTACAAAAACATTTAGAAGCTATGGGATATCCCTTTAAAAACTAATCTCTATCCAATCTTTCTCTTTCAGGGAGTTTACAGAGATCTGCTTCATCAAACATCTCTACTTTAGGAATGAGTATCGCAATGAGTGCAACAGTAATTCCAAAGATAAGCACAACCATATGCTCATTACCAGGGAAAAACTCTGGTAACGTAAGTTTCCCAAAACTCTCGCCCATGAGTGGTTCGAAAATATCATCATAATAAAGTGTAAATACAAGTCCTCCCAGCAATCCACCAATCGCACCGACCAATACATCTATACGTCCTTCAGCAATGGACACGGGACCTGTACCAGGACACTTACCTAGAATTGCCATGGAAATCCCAAAGAGTACTCCTCCAAGAATAAGACCTTGCCAAATAATCGGTTTAATATGATAGTGTGCACCACCAGCTTCAACCATAAAATATAATCCAATACTTGTAAGTCCTACGGTCAAAAAAAGCATCTTTGGGACAATTGTGTCTTTAAGCATGGCAAATCCCGCAATTTTTTCAAACTTGTCTACCCTTGTATACTGAATAATACCCCCAAAAATAACACCTATAAGAAATACCAATACTAAAGAGCCATGTCCTTGATGAATAACACTTTCAAACATCTGAGCGATACGAGAGGGTAAATCTTCTCCTGCTGTTTTGACTATAATTTCCATTAGTCCTCCTTGGTATGGTAAAATAACTTACCCGTGATCACCAAGACAACCATTACCACAGTCCCAAAAATCATTGCAGAAATAGCCATTTGACTCATACCTGACATAAAGTGACCAGAGGTACAACCTCCCGCCAGTCTAGCCCCAATAATCATAACAAAACCAGCAAAAAAGCTCCACAGGAGCCTTGAAAGAACAGAATTATTTTTATACCTTTTCCATCCTGTAGGGATAAGTGAGAAGCGGAAGGTTTTGGTTAAAAAAACGGAAGTGATAAATCCTCCAAATAAAACACCTAAAAGCATAACACCCTCCCATGCTCCTGAATTTTTTATCTCTTTAAGATAGGTATATTTTTCTGGGTCAAGGTCAAAGAGTATCCCCGCAAAATAGGGTACATACGTTGATGCTCCTATAGGTCTATCTGCGCCAAAGACAGAAAAAGTCATCAACAGTAAACCAGACATTAATATAGCGCCCATCCACCATGGTAATCTATGCACAATGTATCCTTTTTAATTTTTTGACATTATATCAAATATAATAAAAAATTAATAAAATAATTATATAAAATTATTTGATGATGGTAAACAGTTTTTTTTATTTTCCTATAGCCAATGCATATAAAACCATCTCATCATTTCCTACAAATTCATTTACTTCATCATCATAGTAAGCACCTATACCAGAACATCCTATACCTAGATATAAAGATGCTACATACAG
>JALSHU010000055.1 GCA_026982075.1 Sulfurovum sp.
CTTCAAAATCTCAGGTGGAATTTTATAACGTTTCCCATCTATATAACTGTTTTCCCATTCACGGGATTTTACAATCTCACTTACTTCTAGAAAATGTTTTGCATTTTTTTCTGTGATTTTATAGCCCAAAGCTTTTAGGGTTAAGGGTTCAGCATCATTGGCTAACAAAACAGTAGCTGTAATGTGCTTATGTTGAGAGTCTATATGAAAGTCTTTTATGTGTGCACCAAGCTTTTTAGCCTTTAAGTTAATGATTTGTCTGATAGTAAAAGAGATGGCGGTGTCTTTACCTGATGTCATGATAGATGTTAAATTTGAAAACAAAATGAGACCTCATATATATAGTGGTGTATTATGACGGTTTTTTTATAAATGCTAACTGACTATTTTAAAGAGTAGAAGATATAATAGTAGTGAAGCGATAGGTGCAATAGTGAGGTAATATAAGGGATGAACTGAAGATGAAAATAGCATTAATTGCCGATATCTTAACAAGTACAGCGCTGCACTTGGAAGTACAGACCAGACATATTACTCCCTTAAATTATATAAGTATTTTAAAGTTATGGAAACCCGATATATTGTTTGTAGAATCAGCATGGAATGGGCATAGAAATAGGTGGAAATACAAAATAGCTTCTTACCCCCATCATCTAAGACGGAATAATAAAAGGCTTACTAGAGTGGTGGCTTATGCTAAGAAATTAGGTATTCCTACAGTTTTTTGGAACAAAGAAGATAGTATACATTTTGATAGATTTATAGATAGTGCTAAGCTTTTTGATCATATATTTACAGTAGATGAAAATTGCGTGTCCAAGTATCGTGAAATAGTTGCTAAAAATGTTAGTGTCAATACACTGATGTTTTCTGTGCAAGCAGATATACACCATTTTGAGGGATTTAATTTCAAATATAATCATACAAATTTTGTTGGTAGCTATAGTAGACATATGCATGAAGAACGTAGAAAATGGCAAAATATGATTTTTCATGCAGTTTGTAAGAGTGAATTATCTTTAACAATACATGATCGGAATTCTGGAAGAAGAGCATCGGACTACAGGTACCCTAAATTAGACTGTATTAAGATGAAACCCATATTGCCTTATGAAGAAACGGCACAAGTATTTAAAGATTATCTTATATCTCTGAATGTTAATACTATACAAGATTCACCAACGATGTTTTCACGTCGTTTAGTAGAAATACTGGCCTGCGGAGGGATAGTAGTAAGTAATCCGTCATTGGCCATAGAGAGATACTTTAAAGACTATTGTTATGTTGTTTCAACAGAAGCAGAAGCCCTAGAGCTTTTAAATAGACTAAAAAATGGCCCAAGTCAAGAAGACTTAGAGCGTGCAAAAGCAGGTGCAGCATATGTGGCAAAAGAACATACTTGGACACATAGACTTGAAGAGATACGTAAGGTTGTTGGTATATAAGATGGCAAACGGTTATCTGTTTTATATTAACAATGTACTTACCCTTTTTACTGCTAAAGAGTTTAAAGGCTGGGGGAAAAAGAAAACTGGACGTTTTGCATCTTGGTGCCACAGCACTTTTGGTGGTACGTTGACACTTTTGGAAGATGGTTTCATATCTACTGTTGATATAAACATGTATGAGTCGTATTCTAGAGTAGAAGATGATATGGGTATCTACTATGATGCTACAAAGCCCTCAAGGCTTGAACATATACTTAGTACTTATGACTTTTCTTCTGATAATGATTTGATGATTGAAGCAGGTAAAGCCATTGCACTTATGAAACAATATCATATCTCAAAATACAATGATGCGTTTGAAGTAGATGCATATTTTGAGAAGAAGTATAAGCTGGGTGATACCTACAGGCATCAAGAAAAGATACTGATAGTAGCACAAACATTTGGAGATATGTCACTAAACTATGGGCTTGCTGATATATATTCTACAGAAGACATGATTCAAGCAGCTATAAGTGAAAATCCTGATGCAAAAGTTTACCTAAAAGTACATCCAGAAGTGCTAAGCGGCAAGAAAAAATCAGATATCGATATAGAAAAAGCAAAAAATCATTGCATTATCATAAAAGAAAATGTAAATCCACTATCACTTTTAAGCTATTTTACTAAAGTATATACCAAAACTTCACAAATGGGATTTGAAGCACTGTTACTTGGAAAAGAGTGTGTATGTTTTGGTATGCCCTTTTATGCAGGGTGGGGAGTGAGTGATGATCGAGTCTCATGTAAACGACGCCAAAGAATACTCAGTGTTGATGAAATTTTTGCTGCAGCTTACATACTCTATAGCAAATATACAAACCCCTATACGAAAAAGCCTTCAGATATCATCGCTACGATACAAACAATAGTGAATCTTAAAAAAATACAAAAAACAAAGGTAGATGTAAAAGCCTATTTTTTTGGATTTTCAAAATGGAAATATACATTTATAAGACCATTTTTTCCTGACTTATATAAGAAAAATATAATTTTCATCAATCCTCTTTGGGGTCAAAATCATTTAGAATACGCACTTCAAAAAGGACTGAACCAAGAGAGTAGCATCTACATTTGGGGAAAAAAACGTTTTAAAAGTGTTGAACAGTATGCATTACAACACACTATAAATATAATACGTGTGGAAGATGGCTTCCTTCGTTCTGTTGGTTTGGGTTCTGATCTAACACAGGCATATTCTCAAGTAATCGATAAGCGGGGTATTTATTTTGACCCTACACAAGAGAGTGATTTGGAATATATCTTAAATCACTATCATTTTTCTGAAGATTTGCATGTATTGGAACGGGCAAAAGATGTACGTTTATATCTTGTAGAGAAAAAACTTTCTAAATACAACATATATGAGGAGACTACCTTAGGGGTACCTCAAAATAAACAAATAGTTTTTGTACCAGGACAGGTGGAGGATGATGCTTCTATACAATATGGTGCAAATGCGATGACAAATCTAATGTTATTAGAGAAGGTACGAAAAAAATGTCCATATGCCTATATCGTATTTAAACCTCACCCTGATGTATTGGTGGGGAATAGAGTGGGTAAGATTGAAGAAGCACAAGCACTACAGTATTGTGATGCGATTGTGACAGAGGTGTCTTTGGATAGTGTACTAAAATATGCTGATGAAGTACATACGATGACATCATTGGTGGGATTTGAAGCCCTTATTCGTGGGATAAAAGTATATACGTATGGGCTACCATTTTATGCAGGGTGGGGACTGACTATCGATGAGGAAATATGTACCCGTAGAGCTAGAAAGTTACAATTAGATGAACTTGTTGCGGCATCTTTGATACTGTACCCGCATTATATAGACCCTAAAACAAAAAAACCCTGTACGATAGAAATTTTTTTAGAGGCTTTGGAAGTTGAGAAAAATCAGTACATGCAATCAAAATATTACAGAACAAAGATAAAAACCCGTAATTTTATAAGTCGAAAACTACAAGTATGGCTGTCATATCTAAAATAGAGTTAATCTCTATGATCTCTTAATAATGTGATGATAGAAATCAATATACTGTATAAAAATCCAAGTATAATAAACAATGTAAGTATTTTTTTTGCTTTGTCAGGGTAGGTATATTTTTCTGCTAAAGATGGCTTGTTAATGACAAGAAGATTTTTAATGTTTTGATTGACTTGAGTTCTGAGTTCTTCTAATTTTACTAGAGATTGTCTATAGATTTCTTTGCTAAAATCCATATCATTTTTTAAGAGTTCAAAATCAAACACCGCTTCATTAAGTTCTTTACTGTCAATATCTGAACCAGCTATAGACTGTTTTACTTTTTTAATCTCTTTTTTAAGATTTGCTATGGTGTTCTGGGCGATTCTCTGTTCTGCAGAATTTTTAATCATAAACTTTCCAGCACTTTGGTACTCGACTGTTTTTTTGATAAGATCACCTTCCAAATTTGCAAGGATAGTGCTTTTTGACTGTACATCAAGGTTTGGATCTATAGTGTTATGTTCATTTTGGTACTCAATCATTTTTTTAATGGTATGAATGAAAGTAATTTTACTTTCATCTACTTGTTTTTCCAAAAAATGTAATGCTACATTGGCATTTTCTCTCTCAAGTCGGTTAAGTGTATGACTTGAATGTTCGATAATGCTTTCTACTACTGCTTGAGCTATCTTAGGGTCTGCATGTGCAAAACCCACCTTTAATGCTGTGGAGGCTGTATCATAAATGATAAAAAGATCTTTATTATACGCTTCAATCAGGTTTTCTTTACTGAGTGTATAAAATGGTAAAAGACTTTCATTTGAAAGTCTACGAAGTACATCTATTTCAGTTCCAGAATAGTAAGATGAGAGATTGAATTTTTTATCTAAATGACTAAACATGTCACCTGAACGTATATAGAGTTCAAGTAATTTGGAGTCTTGCATGACTGGAGAAGTTTGAGACAATATCATATCAAATGAACTGGTGGTTTGTTTTTGAGAGAGGTCTCTTATAGTGATAAGACTGTTAGACTGATATCTCTCAGTCTCAAATAAAACAACATAACTTGTAGATATAATAAATGCCAGTGTAAAAAAAAGTTTTAAGATGGTTTTCATGTTATATAAGTTCCTTGTAATGATGTAACATATGTTAGTTATCCTGCCTTCTTGTTTATATTTTCATATTCGTCAATAGCATCATTAATGTCTCCATAATAGTACATTTGACCTGCATTGACCACAATACCTGCGTCACATAATTCTCTTAAAATTTTCATGTCATGGCTTACCAAGAGTACGGCACATGTCTCTATCTTCTTCATGAGTGCTTCTTTGGATTTTTTCTTGAAACGTGTATCTCCAACAGAGAGTGTTTCATCTATCAGTAGATAGTCAAAGTCAAAAGCCATACTCAGTGCAAAATTTAGTCTGGACTTCATACCAGAAGAGTAGGTTTTTATGGGCATGTCAAAATACGCTCCAAGTTCAGTAAATTCACGTATATTTGCTATGATTTCATTGATTTCTTGATTATTTTTACCATAGAGTCTACAAACAAACTTGACATTGGCTTTGCCTGTCATGTTTCCTACAAAACCACCTGAAAGACCTAATGGCCATGAAAAAGTATTGGGTGAGGTGATTTTCCCACTGTTGGGAAACTCTATTTGTCCAAGCATACGCATAAGTGTAGATTTACCCGCACCATTTCTTCCTAAAATCCCAATGTTTGTATGGCTGGGGATGTTGATGCTAACATCTTTGAGAATGTATTTTTTCCCATTGTTCGTCTGAAAGTATTTTGTGACATTTTTAAGTTTTATCATAATGATACTATCTTCTTTTCCAGCTTCATATAGAACCATAGACCCAAAAACAGTAAAGAAACTGTCCATAACATCATATAGACGGTATTAACATGTATAAGATCCAAAGTATAAAAATAAGAGCCATGGATTATTTCCATAAAATGTGTAAGTGGATTATAGAGAATGATAGTTTGGAGCTCGGGTGAAAGCATGTCTACCGTAAAAAACAGTGCAGAGCCAAACATCAGTGCATACATGAGAAAGCCGACAACCTTACTCACACTGTTCACAAAAGTATTGGCTACAGCCAAACAAAGTGCAAGTGAAAATGAAAATATAATGAGCCATACAAAACCCAATGAAACCATACCAAGGTTCTTCACATGCATGTCAAACTGAAAATAAAACCCAATCATGATAAAAATAAGAATGATAATACCAGTAATAAACACTTCCACCATACTTCGTGCAATTACAGTATCTATGGGTTTTACCTGTTTATAGACAAAAAGACCCCTGTTTGCTGTAAAAGCCCCCATAGACTTGTTCACTATATTTCTAAACATATTGAAGGCTGTAAAGTTTAAGGCTAGAAAAACGGCAAAATCAAAATTGTTAGAAAGTTGACCAAAGAAAAATATTTTTATAATCACAAAGATAAGTACTTGAAAAAAAGGTTCGAAAAAAGTCCAGAAAAGTCCAATCCTACTGACAGAAAAACGCATATTTAGTTCTCGTAAAAAAAGTGCTTTTTGAACTGATAAAAATATCTGTAAATAATTTCTCTGTAGCAATTTATACCTTTTCCAAAATAAAGAGTTATAAGATTATAGCAAATATTTTTATACTATTTACAGCATTTTTTATGAAAGATAATCCTGTAATGCTTTGGGTTCAAGCTCTCCATCTGTAGCTTTAAGTTCTTGTATCGCCATTGCCGTAGCTTTTGCTGCAGCCAGTGTCGTAAAGTAGGCTACATGGTTTGCCAGAACTGATTGTCTAATAGTCCTTGCATCACTTTTGCTTGTTGAGTTGTCTGAAGTATTGATAGCGATAACTATCTCTTCATTTCGTATCATATCATCAATATTTGGACGTCCCTCAGAAATCTTGAGTACTTTTGTCGAATTAACACCAGCTGTTTCCAATGCCGTATGTGTACCAGAAGTTGCTACTATTTCAAAACCGAGATCTGTAAACATTTTACCTACTTGGGCAGCATTTGGTTTGTCTGATTCAGTAAGTGAGAGAAACACTTTACCTTCAAGTGGGATATTGTTTTGGGAGGCAAATTGGGATTTGGCAAAAGACATGCCAAAGTTATCGCTTATACCCATAACTTCACCAGTAGATTTCATTTCTGGTCCTAAAATAAGGTCTGAGCCTGGTAATTTGTTGAATGGGAAAACCGCTTCTTTTACTGCAACATGCTTTTTAAGGATAGGTTCGAGAATCTTCTTGTCAAAATTAACAACATTAAATGTATCGTAAAACTTCAATGCCTCTCTAAGGTCACCTTGAATCATAACTCTTGTAGCAACTTTTGCCAGAGGTACACCAGTGGCTTTACTTACAAACGGTACAGTACGCGATGCTCTAGGGTTCACCTCTATAAGATAAATTTCATTTTTATGAATGGCATATTGAATGTTCATAAGTCCAACCACACCTAGACCAAGTGCAATTTTCGAAGTTTGTTCTTTGACTTCTTCTTGAAGTGCAGTTGAGATACTTACAGGTGGGAGAGAACAAGCTGAGTCACCAGAATGGATACCTGCTTCTTCTATGTGTTGCATCACTGAGCCAATGTAAACATCTTTTCCATCACAGATAGCATCCACATCAAGTTCAATGGCATTGTCAAGGAATTTGTCTATAAGTACAGGTGCATCATGTGAAACACTGACTGCTTCATCCATATATTGTTTCAGTTCATCATCTGAATACACCGTTTTCATACCACGACCACCAAGTACAAATGATGGACGTACAAGGACAGGGTACCCAATACGATGTGCCACAGAAATAGCTTCATCTTTTGCAAACACTGTGCCATTTTCAGGCTGTTTCAAGCCAAGGTCATTGATAAAGGCGGAGAAAAGTTCTCTATCTTCAGCAAGGTCAATAACTTTTGCAGTAGTTCCAGAAATATTTGCACCAATAGCCGTAAGGTTTTTCGCCAATTTAAGTGGTGTTTGTCCACCAAAGTGGACAATCACACCATCAGGTTTTTCAAGTTCAATAACACTTCTTACATGCTCAAAATCAATAGGTTCAAAGTAGAGAATATCTGATGTGTCATAGTCAGTAGAAACAGTTTCAGGGTTACAATTATACATAATCGATTTTACACCCATATCCTCAAGTGCATAAGCAGCATGTACACAACAATAGTCAAACTCAATACCTTGACCGATACGATTTGGACCACCACCTATCACAAGTACTTTTTTGTCTGTAGCGCTAGAAGTTTCGGCTTGTAGAGGAAGTTGTGTAATGTTGGTCGTAGAGTAAAGGTAGGGCGTAAGGGCTTTAAATTCGGCAGCACAGGTATCTACCTCGTTATATTCTAAAGAGACACCTAATTTTTCTCTAGCGGTATAGATGTCATTTTCAGAGAGTGTTAAACCTTCTTTTTGGTTAATGACGGCTGCAATCATCGCATCTGAAAAACCTTCAGACTTGACTTGGCGTAGTCTTGTAGCATCTGATATCAGGGCAATGTCCATCTCTTTTTCACGAAGTGCAAGTTCTTCTAGTTGATAAAGAAACCATCTGTCTATTTTACAAAGATCAAAAATAGCATTTACACTCATACCTCGTCTAAGTCCTTCAAAGACATAGAGCATTCTATCGGCATTGGGACGACGAATTTCATGTACGAGTTCTTCACCATCACACTTGATAGGGTTAAAACCTATGAGATCGGTCTCAAGTGAACACAGAGCCTTTTGAAAAGATTCTTTAAAGGTACGCCCAATGGCCATTACTTCACCAACTGACTTCATCGCAGTAGTAAGTGTAGAGTTTGCAAGTGGGAATTTTTCAAATGTAAATCTAGGAAGTTTTGTTACGATATAGTCAATGACAGGTTCAAATGATGCAGGTGTTCCCGTAATGTCATTGGTGATTTCATCAAGCGTATAACCCACAGCAAGTAAGGTAGCTACTTTGGCTATAGGATATCCTGTAGCTTTTGATGCCAAGGCAGAAGAACGGCTCACACGAGGATTCATTTCGATGACAATCATACGTCCAGTATCCGGGTTGATGGAAAACTGTACATTGGAACCACCAGTATCCACACCCACTTCTCTCAAAATTTGAAAAGAGGCATTTCTCATATGTTGGTATTCTTTATCTGTTAGTGTCAGTGCAGGGGCTACAGTGATACTGTCTCCAGTATGGACACCCATAGGATCAAAATTCTCTATGGAACATATGATGATACAGTTATCTGCCTTGTCGCGGATGACTTCCATCTCATACTCTTTCCATCCAAGTAAAGACTCTTCTATGAGGATTTCAGAAATAGGTGAGGCTTCAAGTCCACCTTTGACTATCTCTTTATACTCATCCATATTATATGCCACACCTGATCCACCACCAGCCATAGTAAACGAAGCACGAATAATAAGTGGAAAACCGATATTTTTTGCTGCGTCTAATGCTTCATCCATATTGTAGGCATATTGTGAGATAGGTAAGTCCATACCTATCTTTATCATAGCTTCTTTAAACTCTTGGCGATCTTCACCTTTTTTAATGGCGGCAGGATTTGCACCTAAAAACTCAACACCTTTTAGCATACCTGCTTCATGCATATCCATAGCAACATTGAGTGCAGTTTGTCCACCCATAGTAGGAAGTATGGCATCCACATTTTCTTTTTTGATAATCTTAGAGATAATTCCTGGAGTAATTGGCTCAATATAAGTACGGTCTGCAAATTCTGGATCTGTCATGATGGTTGCAGGATTTGAGTTGATAAGAACTACTCTGTATCCTAACTCTTTAAGTGTTTTAGCAGCTTGCGTTCCCGAATAGTCAAATTCACAAGCTTGACCGATAACAATAGGTCCTGAACCAATAAGTAAAATAGTTTTGATGTCATTGCGTTTTGGCATAGAGAGATACCCTTGATTTTTAGTTTGATATTATACGCAAAAGAGACTCAAAAAGCCCTTAATAACAAGGGCAAAAAGAGTTAAAAACTTTCATGTAA
>JALSHU010000056.1 GCA_026982075.1 Sulfurovum sp.
AAAAATATATTATCCAATCCACTGGTAGTGACTTTGTCACCAATATTAACTTGATGCCATTTTGGTATGAATTTTATAATCATTTCATTGGTATTACTACCAGTGGCAATACCAGGAGCATTTTCTGAACCTATGAAAACGGAAAAACGGCATTTTCTATCTGAGGTTAGATAACCATAAAGTTGGTTATTACGTATCTCTGCAATGCCTGCAACGACTTTATCTTGTATGAGCCCATACAATTTATCGTTGTCTATGCCAAGAGGTTTAGTAAGTAGAATTTGTGAAAAACTGTTAAGTTTAACATAAGAAATGGTTTCAGTGATTGAGATGTTTTTTATAGGTAGTTTACTTAACTTGGGTAGTACAGTATAGATATTTCTGACTTGTTGAATATAGTGGGTTTGTTCAAGAAGACGTTTTCGTAAAATACGATTTTCTTTAGAGAGTTTTTCTATAAATTCTTGTTGAAAAAGATAACTGTGGCTTTTATCTTCTAAACTTTGTGTTAAATTTTTATAATTTTGTTTGAGGGGGTTAATAATACTCAAGAGTGTATTTGTAATCTTTTCATCATTTCTTGTAAGTAATACTGTTAGGATAAGTAACAGTATCATGATAGTAACAAGTCTAGTCTTCATAAGCCATTTGCTGAAGTATATCTAATTCATCTAGGGCAATACCTGTACCTTTTGCAACGGCAAGAAGAGGATCTTCTGCAATATAAACAGGCAGTTTAACGATATCAGCAAGGTATTTATCTAGTCCTCTAATGAGTGCACCTCCACCTGTAAGTACAATACCATTTTCAACAATGTCTCCAGCAAGTTCAGGTGGTGTCTGCTCAAGTACACTTTGTAGGGCATCAGCAATTTCTTCAAGAGAGTCTTTCATGGCAGCTCTAATATGTTCTGATGTTATTTCCATTGACGTTAAACTTCCCTCAACTTGGTCTCTACCACGTACTGTTGTTGAAAGTTCTTCATCTAATGGAATAGCTGTACCTATTTTTATTTTTAAATCTTCAGCGATACGGTCACCAATGAGTAAGTTAAAATTCTTTTTTATATAATCTACAATAGCCTGATCAATATTATCACCAGCAATCCTAATAGATTTACTTTGCACCAGTCCACCAAGTGAAGTCACACCAATTTCAGTTGTCCCTCCACCTATATCAACCACAAGGTTACCGTTAGGGTCTTTTACGGGAATCCCTGCACCAATGGCTGCAGCCATTGGCTCTTCTATAAGATAAACATATCTTGCACCTGCATTTTCAGCAGAGTCTTTTACTGCACGTCTTTCGACTTGTGTCAAACCATAAGGTACACAAATAATAATACGTGGAGAAAAAAACCCTTTTCTCTTATGTGCTTTTTCAATAAAATAACGAATCATCATCTCAGTAACTTCAAAATCTGCAATGACACCATCTTTCATAGGACGTATTGCTTTAATGTTACCAGGTGTTTTCCCTACCATATCTTTAGCTTCCTGACCTACAGCTAAAATACGTTGTTGACCATGTTTATCATATTGGATAGCAACGACAGAAGGTTCATTAATACAAATACCTTGACCCTTTACAAGTACAAGTGTATTGGCTGTACCCAAGTCAATGGCTAAATCGTTAGAAAACATCCCTAATAATCTTTTAAACATTCTTTATATCCTTATTGTTATGCTGTTTTTTTATTTTTAATATACAGAGGTTTTGCTCCTGAAGAGACTACATCATTGGTGATAATGACTTCATAACCAGAGAGTTCAGGCAGTTCATACATAATATCTAACAGTATTTCTTCTAAAATAGAACGTAATCCTCTCGCACCAGTTTTTCTATCTAGTGCCTTTTGGGCAATATGCATTAATGCATCTTCTTCAAAACTCAGTTTTACCTCATCTATTTCAAAGAGTTTTTGGTATTGTTTGACAAGGGAATTTTTAGGCTCAATCAAAATACGTACCATGTCCTCTTTTGAAATCTCCCCTAATGTTGCAAGTACATGTAAACGACCAATGAGCTCAGGTATAAGACCATAGGAGACCAAATCATCAGCTTCAACCATATGGAGTAGATTTGCTTCCTCTTTTTTAGAACGTTTTTCCTGACCAAAACCAAGAGTATTAGCACCTAGCCTTCTTTTCAAAATGTCGTTGAGCCCATCAAAAGCACCACCGCAAATAAACAAAATGTTAGCAGTGTCTATTTGTATAAAATCTTGGTTGGGATGTTTGCGTCCACCTTTTGGTGGAATATTGACAACAGAACCTTCAATCAGTTTTAGTAGCGCTTGCTGTACACCTTCACCAGATACATCACGGGTAATGGAACGATTTTCTCCCATACGGGCGATTTTATCTACTTCATCGATAAATACAATGCCTTGCTCAGCACGTACAGGATCACCATCTGCAGCCATGAGTAACTTAGTAAGGATGTTTTCTACATCTTCACCTACATATCCAGCCTCAGTAAGATTCGTTGCATCTGCAATAGCGATAGGAACATTTAAAAACCTTGCTATCGTCTGCGCCAAAAGTGTTTTACCTGAACCTGTTGGTCCTATGAGAAGGACATTAGATTTTGAAATCTGGGTTGCATCTTCAAGGTTATCTTTAAATATACGTTTATAATGATTATAAACAGCAACAGAAAGTGTTTTTTTCGCTTTTTCCTGACCAATAACATATTCATCAAGTAAGGCATTTATTTCTTTGGGTGTGTACAATGTTTGTGTTTCTTCTAAAGTTGAAACTTCTTCTTGATCTTCATCACCAAATAAGATTTTGTATGCTGATATCACACAGTTTGAACAAATATAAGCACTTTCACCTGCTATGAGTGGATTTTCTTCACTCTCTTGTGCTTCGCAAAAGCTACATACTTTGGTTGTCATTCTTTATCCTCATTTTTTTAGTCGTGTAAATGGTATACCTCTTTTCGAGGTTTTAATAAATTCGCAAAGTAGTCTTACTTTATCAGAATTTGTAGTATTTAAAAAATTGTCTGCAACGTCTTGTAAAGGTTTACCTTGTTCAAAAAGCTCCCTATAGGCAGTTTTTAATGCATTAATTTCATCTCTGTCCATATTTCTTCGTAAACCAGTTAAGTTTAGTCCCCGCAAGGTGGCTCTGTTGCCTTCAGCCAAACAAAAAGGGGGGATGTCCTGAGCTAAAGCGGATGCACCACCAATCATAGCATAGTCACCTATGTGGACAAACTGATGTATAGGAGTAAGTCCACCAATCACAACATGGTTTCCAAGTTCTACGTGCCCTGCAAGTGTTGCTCCATTTGCTAAAATGCAGTTGTCACTGATAATAACATCATGACCTAGATGCACATAACCCATTAAAAGGTTTCCATTGCCTATCTTTGTAACTGAACCTCCACCTTTAGTACCAGGATTGATGAGTGTAAATTCTCTAATCGTGTTATTGTTACCAATAATAAGTTCAACATCTTCTCCATCAAACTTTAAATCTTGGGGGATAGTTCCAATGGCAGTATGGGAAAAAATATGGTTATTTCTCCCAATCGTTGTTTTCCCCTCAATCACAGCATGAGAAGCAATGGTTGTATTATTACCGATAGTAACTTTAGCACCAATATATGCAAATGGACCTATGGAAACATTTTCTCCAATAATGGCACCATTCTCTACAATGGCAGAAGGGTGAATGAATGACATATAAAAACCTACTTGTCCACTATCATTGCTTTAAGTTCAGCCTCTGCTACTACTTTGTCATCAACATAGGCTTTGGCAGCAAGTTGCCAGACCGGACCTTTATTCTTGAGAACCTGTATTTTGTAGACCAATTTATCTCCAGGTGTAACAGGTACACGAAATTTAGCCTTGTCAACACTCATAAAGTAAACAACTTTTTGCTGTATTTCTTCCTTCGTAAGACCTTTTATACTTTTAAATGCAAGTACGCCTCCAGCCTGCGCCATACCTTCAATGATCATGACTCCAGGATAGATAGGATGGTCAGGAAAGTGTCCTTGGAAGACGGGTTCAGATATAGAAACATTTTTATATGCCTCTATGTACT
The DNA here is from genome assembly GCA_026982075.1 of Sulfurovum sp. Taxonomy (GTDB): domain Bacteria; phylum Campylobacterota; class Campylobacteria; order Campylobacterales; family Sulfurovaceae; genus Sulfurovum. The sequence continues at coordinate 4,066 of JALSHU010000056.1, forward strand.
CACCAGGGGTGAGTGATATAATTCTGTCAACCAAGAGAAATGGAAACCTATGTGGTAATATTTCTTGGATTTCAACAACATTATAGAGCATAGGAATACCTTTAGATTTATTATTTTGGTATATTTTATCGCAAAGTTAGTAAGAAAGTGATTATGTCACAATCTCAATATAAAATGATAAATGTATAGAATTAAAATGTAGTTAAGTATGGGTTTTTTTAGAGTAATATTTAAGGGAATAAATTGGTTGCGGGAGGCGGATTTGAACCACCGACCTTCGGGTTATGAGCCCGACGAGCTACCAAACTGCTCTATCCCGCGACAGGATTTTAATAAGTGTTTAAACTTATTTGGAGTGGAAGTTTATCTTTTTTTTCTTAAAGAAAGATTAGTTATTCCAGTGGATGGGGTAGAGGGATTCGAACCCCCGAATACCAGTACCAAAAACTAGTGCCTTACCGCTTGGCGATACCCCAACATTCATAAGTCATATTGGCTTATGTGGACGGCATTATAGCACCAAACAACTCACATGTCAAGAGGTTTTAAAAAAGTTTTTACATATTTTAGAAAAATTTCTTAGATGAAGACGCAATTGGTATAATATGCCCAATAATTTAAAGCATTTGGGAGAGTTAAACCATGTCAATAGAAGCCATAAAACGAGTCGAAAAAGCCATAGATGAAACCAAAAGAGGACGTATGGTCATCATGATGGATGATGAAGACAGAGAGAATGAAGGTGATTTGGTTTATGCAGCTACTTTTTCTACTCCAGATATGGTAAACTTTATGGCTAAAGAGGCGAGAGGGCTTATTTGTACACCTATTACTAAAGAGATAGCCACTAAACTGGACTTACTTCCAATGGTAAGTAACAATGTTTCTAACCATGAAACTGCGTTTACTGTGTCTATAGACTCTACAAATGCCCAAACAGGTATCTCTGCGGCTGAAAGAGATGACTGCATCTCTAAGCTTGCTTCACCTCAGACTGTGGCTTCTGATTTTGTACGTCCTGGGCATATATTTCCATTGATTGCTAAAGATGGGGGTGTCTTGGTACGTACAGGACACACAGAAGGTTCTGTTGACTTATGTAAACTAGCAGGGCTTGCACCTGCAGCTGTCATTTGTGAAATTATTAAAGATGATGGCACTATGGCACGCATGGATGATCTGAAAATATTTGCAAAAAAACATGAGTTGTGCATTGTGTATATCTCAGATATTGTTGCTTATAGACTTGCCAATGAGCAATTGGTAAAACGTGTAAAAGAAGAAGAAACGGAACTAAGAGGCATTAAAGTAGAGAAAATAACGTATAGTGACCACCTTGATAGAACACATACGGTCATACAGTTTTACAAGGCACATGAAACAGCCAATGTGAAGTTTCACAACATCGGCACAGATATAGGACTAGTACTTGATGACAAACGTTTTTCAGCATTGAATAACTCCATAGAATATCTAAAAAACAATGGTGGAATGCTCATTTTTCTAGATACAAAAGTGATTTCACATGAACAAGCCAAAGAGTTTGGTGTAGGGGCACAGATATTGAAAGATCTTGGTATTAAAAATATTAATCTTCTTACTACTAATATAGATACAGAGTTTGTAGGGCTTGCAGGATTTGGGCTAGATGTGGTGAGTAAAATAGAGGTGATTTAACGATTGAACTCTTGTAAATATTGTAAAATTAAGGGAATATAATGACAGAAAGAACCATAGAAATCATCAAAAACCATCCTAAGTATCAAGAACTTGTAAGCTCACGTAGCCGGTATGCATGGACGCTTTCTATTCTTATGCTTCTTGTCTATTATACATTTATTATGACTATTGCTTTTAAGCCTGAATTGTTGGCTGTAACCCTGAATAATAGTTCAGTGATATCGGTGGGGATTCCTATAGGTATTAGTATTATTCTTTTTTCATTTTTACTTACAGGATTATATGTACGTAGAGCTAACAGTAAGTATGATGTGCTTTTAGAAGCACTCAAGGCAGATGTAAAAAAACAGGGTATTTAAGATGAAAGTATTAGTCCTTTTGGTATGTATAAGTGTATCACTTTTGGCTTCAGGTATTCTAGAAGGTGAGATAGAACGTCAGCCTCTGAATATTTCAGCCATTATAATGTTCTTGCTCTTTGTTGGAGCCACGCTTACGATTACCTACTGGGCATCTAAACGTACAAAGACAGCTTCAGATTTTTATACTGCAGGTGGAAGTATTACCGGATTTCAAAATGGTTTGGCGATAGCAGGTGACTATATGTCTGCAGCTTCATTTTTAGGTATCTCTGGGCTAGTGTACCTTGCAGGTTATGATGGACTCATTTACTCTATAGGGTTTTTGGTAGGGTGGCCAATCATACTGTTTCTCATATCTGAACGTTTACGTAACTTGGGTAAGTACACCTTTGCTGATGTGGCATCATTTAGACTTAAGCAAGAGCCTATACGTATACTCGCTGCCTTTGGTGCTATAGCTACAGTGATACTCTATCTTATAGCACAAATGGTGGGTTCTGGAAAACTCATAGAACTTCTATTTGGCTTACCTTATGAATATGCTGTTATTTTAGTAGGTGTTTTGATGATACTATATGTAACCTTTGGTGGGATGTTGGCTACTACATGGGTACAAATAATAAAGGCGGGGCTACTATTAAGTGGTGCTACTTTTATGGCAGTGGCTGTACTGTATCACTTTGATTTCTCTTTTGAGAAGTTATTCGCATCTGCTGTGAAAGTACATGATAAAGGTAAAGACATTATGAGCCCAGGTGGGCTTGTCTCTGACCCTATTTCTGCCATATCATTAGGTATTGCACTTATGTTTGGTACAGCGGGTCTTCCACATATACTTATGCGTTTTTTTACAGTCTCAGATGCAAAAGAGGCTAGAAAGTCTGTATTTTTTGCTACAGGTTTCATAGGGTACTTTTATATCCTTACATTTATTATCGGTTTTGGTGCTATTGTGATGGTACTTAAAAACCCTGAATATCTAGACCTTGCCAAACAAGCAGTGTCAGGAGGTTACCCACTCATAGGTGGTAAGAACATGGCTGCTATTCATCTTTCTCACGCTGTGGGTGGAGATTTCTTTTTAGGCTTTATATCAGCTGTAGCATTTGCTACGATTTTAGCTGTGGTCTCAGGACTTACGCTCGCAGGAGCATCTGCAATCTCTCATGATCTCTATGCAAATGTCTTTGAAAAAGGGGTATGTGATGAAGCCAAAGAAATGAGAGTCTCAAAAATAGCTACAGTGGCTCTAGGCATCATAGCTATAGGGCTTGGTATCGCTTTTGAAAAACAGAATATCGCCTTTGTGGTTGGCTTGGCATTTGCCATTGCCGCATCGTCTAATTTTCCTGTATTATTCCTCTCTATGTTCTGGTCTAAACTCACGACACGTGGTGCTGTAATTGGGGGTGTGTCAGGATTGGCTACAGCAATAATACTGGTAATACTAGGTCCTATTGTATGGATGGATATTTTAGGATATGAAGAAGCTATTTTTCCATATAAGTACCCAGCACTTTTTTCAGTAACAGTTGCTTTTGTTTTTATATGGTTCTTCTCTATCACTGACAATTCTAAACGTGCGAGAAAAGACAAAGCAGCCTTTATGGCTCAAGATATACGCTCACAGACAGGTATAGGTGCTGAAGGGGCTAGTAGGCATTAATTCCTATAATGCGGAGATATTTTCTCCTATTTGTATACATTCTTTCTTTTTCGGTTCAACTTTCAATCTTTTACGTTACAATAATCCAATATGAATTCATACCAAGGAACAAAAATGACTGAACAGATATTTAACCCAAACCCTGAGTATGCCAAAGATGCAGCCATACCAAGTATGGATGCGTATTGGGAATTACAAAATAAGGCGATAGAAGACTATGAAGGTTTTTGGAAAGGTTTTGCAGATGAAAAGATAGAATGGTTAGCACCATACGATAAGGTACTTGATGAGTC
>JALSHU010000057.1 GCA_026982075.1 Sulfurovum sp.
TGGGTGTACCACCTTATTATTGTTTAGTAAAACAATCACATGCGGATGTGGTGAAATTGGTATACACGCCAGACTTAGGATCTGGTGCTTTACGGCGTGGAGGTTCGAGTCCTCTCATCCGCACCACTACCTTAATTTACAATTTTTAATCAACCTAATTTTTTCAAAATCATTGTATAATGTATTATTAATATCTTATAGGACTTATAAATATGGACAAAAGTTTACTCATTTTTATTGCTGTAGGTATCGGATTTCTTTATTTTATTACCAACTTTATAGGGGACATTCAAGAAAAAGATGATCGATATGCTAATGAAGACTACAAAATAGCGCATCAATATAATCAATATAATAGTGTTGATAGCATTGGACAAGAGATATTAGTGGTAACAGAAGCAGATGAAACTACGCAGATTGCTGCATGGCAGGCAAGTGAACTCAAAAAAGATTTTCTACAACTTTTCCCAGATTATTCAGAAATGAAAAAATTTGTAAAAAATAGAACAAGAGGGGATGCCCTTCAGAAAAAATTGTTACATAAGATTAATGAGGTTGAAGGAAAATTCTTCTCTGGAACCCTCAATGCAGAACAAGCCAAGCAATCGCTTGACTCGCTCAAATAATTTCTCTTAGCGACAAGGGTCTGTCATTCTGTTTCTATCTGCATAGAGATACACTTCTACACGTCTGTTTAATGCTTTGTTTTTTGAAGAGTTATTTGGTGCTATAGCTTTGTTATAAGAGCAACCTTTAACATATGGTCTTCCGTTTACCGCAAGTAAATTACCTACAGTATTCGCACGTTTTTGGGAAAGGCGTTGGTTGTATGCATAGCTTCCATCATTGTCTGTAAATCCAGCAACACCTACAATGGTTTGAGGATAATTAGCTAAAAGTTGTCCCACTTTTCTCACTTTTGATTTTGCTCTTGATTGTAACTTTGATGACCCAGATGCGAACATCATTCTATCTCTAAACATAATTTTTACATAGTTTGGATGTTTCGAAACAATTATATCTTGTCTAGGATCCAATGCTGCAAGAGGGTCGTTATTCACACCTGTACCAAGTGCTCTGGCAATTTCATTCGCCTGCTCATCCATGCTGTATCCTATCGCACCACCAACTGCAGCCCCTATAAGACCACCAATAAGTGCTCTTTGTCCACTATGGTTACCTTTGGTATTGTATCCTATAAGTGCACCTGCTAATGCTCCCGTAGCTGCACCTGTTTTTGTACGGTTATAACTATCATCTTGTACAAGTCCCGGTTGATTGTAGCACCCTCCTAGCATAAAAGCTGTGACAGTTGCTGCAATGATTGGTTTTTTTAATTTCATTCTCTCTCCTTAAGGTTTTTCATTTGGGGAGGCTATTGCCAACCGCCAGTTTGTGGTTGTGATTGGTTTTGTGAATCTACTGCATAACCGATTCCCCCGCCTGCTAATGCACCTAAAGCTGCTCCTGTTGCAATACGTGAGCCACTTCCACTTCCTGTATTACCACCTATTACAGCACCTGCAATAGCACCTGTTGCAGCACCAGTTTGTGTTGCAGCATACGGGGAGGAACCTGCACATCCACTTAAAAGTATCATGCTAGAACTTGAAATCATAAATAATTTAACTATGTTTTTTTTCACTCAATATCCTTATCATAAGTTTGATTTCAATAATTATAACATATCCATTGTGGAGAATTAGTTGATAATTTTTTCATGCCATTGCCAAAGTGTTTTTTCAAACCCTATTTGTTTTGTATGGTAATATTTTCGAGAAGTAGTCAAATAAGACTGTTTTACCCATCCATTATAATCATGTGGATAAAGATATCTTTTGGCATGTGTCTTTAAATGTGAAGGAATAGCGTATATTTGACCATTTTGTATATCATTTAAGGCTACATCGATAGCCAAATACGCCGCATTGGATTTAGGTGAAGATGCCAAATAGATAACAAGTTGAGACAGACTGATTCTTGCTTCTGGGTATCCTATATGTTTCACAATATTAAGTGTGGAAGACGCCAAATTAAGTGCAGGGGGGTTGGCATTTCCAATGTCCTCACTGGCAAGAATAGCTAAACGTCTAGCAATAAACTCTGCAGGCTCTCCTCCATCAATCAGTCTTGCAAGATAATAGATACTTGCATCTATATCAGAGCCTCGTATACTCTTAATCATAGCAGATGTCAGTTCATAGTGACTTTCACTCTCGCTGCTTCCTGCCTGCATAGCATGAGGGCGTATCTGTTTTAGGATATCAAGCGTAATAGGGGACTCAACTACACTGGCACTCTCCAAAAGGTTTAACATGGCTCTTACATCACCAGTACTTGAAAAAACAAGGTACTCTTTTACTTCTTCTTCGATGTCTATATCTTCAAGGGAAATAATGTTTTCCAAAAATGCTAAAAGTTCCTTTTCTTGGATACTTTTAAGCTCAAAGAGATGTGAACGTGAGCGCATGGCAGCAGTGAGTGAATAGTAAGGGTTCTCTGTTGAAGCTCCTATAATCAGTGCTGCTTGATTTTCCATAAAGGGTAATAGCACTTCTTGCTGATTTTTACTGAGCCTATGCACTTCATCTATGAAGATAAGTGGTTTTTGTAAGGCATTTATATGTGCTTTAAATATTTTACGCAGATCTTCAATTTTGAGTGTTGTAGCATTCATTTCATAAAAAGGTCGTTCAAGAATTATAGCTATAATTCTTGCTAAACTTGTTTTACCACATCCTGGGGGGCCATAGAGAAAAATATGCGGAAGAGCATCTGCTTCTATAAGTTTACGTAGTACCGCACCTTTTGCAAGTAAATGTTCTTGCCCTATAAGACTGTCTAGCGTTTGGGGTCGATATTTGAGTGCGAGATTCACCATAAGTTAGTCTTTCTATTGAAACTTTTTGTTTTTTTCTTTCTCTTTGATTTGTCTATTTTCTTCATCTTGTTTTTTCGCATTAAGTTCATTCTTCACATGAGCCACTTTATTTGTTCTATAACGTTTCATAAATTTATGTACATCATCATACTCCCTACGGGTAAAATAACGTGTTTTGTTCTCTGGAAGGTTGTTCAGTTCTATCCCTCCAAAAGCCACACGTTTAAGGTCAAGTACCTTTGCTTCAAAATGTGCAAAAAAACGTCTGAGTTCTCGGTTCTTTCCTTCAGTGATAGTGACCCGAAGCTTTGTAAAACTTTTTCCCTCAGCACGTACTTCAAAATGTGCAAAAGGGGCAAACTCCATACTGTAGATTTTACTTTTTTCATGTGCCCCCGCCCGTGCATCATCAAGCACTAACCCTTCTTTCATGGCTTCTATCATCTCATTTGTTACAGGTTTGTCAATTTTAAGGTTATATGTTCGGTCAAGCCCACTCTCCATAAGTGCCGTTGCTACCTCTACATCATCGGTAAGCAGCAAAAGTCCTTCTGATGCATAGTCTAGCCTACCCACGGGTGTAAAATGTCTAAATTTACCTGGTAACTTGTGGTAGATAGTAGCACGACCCCTATCATCTTTTTTTGTGACAAGCACACCTTTAGGTTTGTTATACACAATGATAGTCAGTTCACTGGTCACTTTTACTGCCTTTCCCTTGACAAAAATACGGTCATCTTCTTGTACTTCATAACCAAATTCTTTCAATGGCTTTTTGTCAAGCGTCACTTCTCCTGCTTCAATCAGCACATCAGCTTCACGTCTTGAGTATTTGGTGTTGTGCGATATATATTTGTTTAGTCTCATTATCTTCCTGTCTTATTTACTTTTAATTCCCGCATTGATCAAATCATGTATATGTAATATACCTAAAATCTGCCCTGTTTTATTTGTTATAGGTAAGACCTGTATACGGTCATTTTCAATAATCTCAAGGGCATCACTTGCAAGCAATTCAGTATTTGTATAACTTTTAGGATTTTTACTTGCATAATCCAAGGCAAGATGCTCCAATGAAAAGTCTTCATGCATTAATGCACGTCTAAGATCACCATCACTAAGGATTGCTATAAATGCCCCCTTTTCATCTACAATGAGTACTGTACCTAGTTTCCCTTCACTCATAGAAACAATCGCTTCTTTCAGTATCGTTTTATTATCTATAATGGGCAAGGACTCTGTCCGCATCAAATCTTTTATTTTGATAAAAAGTTTTTTTCCTAAACTCCCCCCAGGATGAAAAGAAGCAAAATCCTGTTCTTTAAATCCCCGATGCTTCATCAGCGCAACTGCCAGCGCATCACCCAATGCCATTGTCAAAGTTGTCGAAGTTGTAGGGGCAATACCAAGAGGGCAAGCTTCTTTTTTTACAGAAATATCTAAAAAAACATCTGCATATTTACCTAATGATGAGTGTTCATTTCCCGTAAGTCCAATAAGTTGTATATCGAAACGTTTGATATGGGGAAGTATTTTTGTCAGCTCTTCACTTTCACCACTTGAAGAGATAGCAAGTAAGGTATCTCCTTTAGCAATCATCCCCAAATCACCATGTAAAGCTTCTGTTGGATGCAAGAAAAAAGAAGAAGTGCCTGTACTTGCAAAGGTCGCAGCCATCTTGGCACCGACCAGTCCTGATTTACCTACCCCTGTGATAATCAATTTCCCTTCTGTATTGAGTATTGTATCAATGGCGTCTAAAAAATTTTGGTCTAATCGTTCTGCCGCTCGCATAAGTGCATCTGCTTCAATCTGAAAAGTCTCTTGTGCAATGTGAATTAAATTCATATATATTTACTTTGTTATTTAATGAAGAGATTATAACATATTTACAAGGTAGGGGTCTAACATACAAACTCTAGCCTTTTAGGCTAGAACAGTGTATTAGATAATGAAAATAGTAGGGATAATGAGCGGATATCTCTTTTTGGTACGAATCACATGTTTTCGAATACTATTTCGAATGTCATTTTCTATGTCTTTATGATTTTTAAGCGCTTCTGGTTTCATATTTAAAAGCATTGTCTCAAGCATCACTTCTATCTCTTTTTGAAACTTTTTATCATCTTTGTCAGGAACAAGTCCATGTGTTGACACGACAGGTTTACCAACTACTTTTTGGTCACTTTGAGAAATTTGAGCAACAACATTAATAATACCATCTTCAGCAAGTTTTTGTCTGTCAAGTACGACATCATTTTCAATAGTCATATTATTTTGATTGTCAATATATGTCTTACCTGACTTGACAGTTTTTACTTTTTTGAGATATTTAGTTGTCAATTCTATTTGGTCACCATCACCCATAAGTAAAATATTTCTTTCATCTACACCACACTCTACTGCTGTTCTAGCATGTTTAGCAATATGGTTGTACTCACCATGTACAGGTAAGAAAAACTTAGGCTGCACAAGTCTAAGAATGAGTTTTTGCTCTTCTTGCCCAGCATGACCTGAGACATGAATATCAGCAAACTCTTTATAACGTACTGTACATCCAGCCTTCATGAGTTTGTTTAGAAGACTTGACACTGAACCTTCATTGCCAGGGATAGCAGATGCAGAGATAATAACCGTATCAGAAGGCTTAAGCTTTATATGTCTATGCTCATCTGTAGCCATACGGTTTAGTGCAGCCATAGTCTCACCTTGCGATCCTGTAGTAACAATAAGTATTTCATGGTCAGCGTATTTTGGTACTTCATGTACCTCAATGAAATGTTTGTCTTCAATATCTACAAAACCTAATGCTCGGTTAGTCTCAATGTTACGCTCCATAGAACGACCGATAACACAGACCTTTCTCCCATGTAATACACCTCTTTCCATGGCTTGGACAATTCGGTGTACATTAGAAGAGAACGTAGACATAATCACTCTTCCTTTGGCAAGCTCGAAGAGTGTATCGAAGGTTTTACCTACTACTTTTTCAGACTTGGTTGCCCCTGGGTTGTGTGAGTTTGTAGAGTCTGAGAAGAGACATAAAACACCTTTTTCACCATAATGTGCAAAACGACGCAAGTCCATGGTGTAGTTATCTACAGGGGTATGGTCTACTTTAAAGTCAGCCGTGTGGATAATCGTCCCAGCAGGTGTCTCAATAGCCAAAGAACAGGCATCAATAATGGAGTGCGTATTGTGCATCCATTCGATTTTCATGTCACCAATTTGGTGTTGTTTTCTCATGGTAACAAAGTTAAAGTTTTTTGTATATTGAGAAAGTCCATGCTCATTAAACTTGTTTTCTATCATCGCAAGTGCAAGCGGTGTTCCATAGATTGGGAACTGTAACTCTTTAAAGAGGTAGGGCATCGCACCAATGTGGTCTTCGTGACCATGTGTGATGATGACATAAACATCCTTCTCTTTTTTAAGTGTATGCAAGTAAGAGAAATCAGGGACTAAGATATCCACACCATGCATGGTCTCATCAGGGAAGGACATACCTACATCGATGATAATAGCTGTAGTCTCAGTCTCAAGCACAGCCATATTTCCACCAATTTCACCCAGCCCACCTAATGGGGTAAAGCGAATTTTACCTTTTGCAGACATATCCACATTTTTCCAAGGATTCATTGTTTCATTTTTAATACGATCATTAATCTCGAGATATTTTCTCATTGTATCATTCACAGTAGTGACATTTCTACGCTTATTTCTGTTTCTATTCCCACCATTAGGCTTATTATTGGGTTTATTTCCTTGACGGTTTTGGTTATTGCTTGGTCTGTTGCCTTGTTTTGGGTTATTAGGACGCCTATCAATATTGTTATGACGATTCTGATTAGAGTTTGGCTTCTTATTACCGTTTGGAGCAGGTCTATCCTGTACGTTACCGTTTACCTCTTGATTTTGCTTTGGTTTACGGTTAGGGTTTGCTTGCCTGTTTGGGTTGGGACGATTTGTATTTTCACTTCCCCCCGTAGGTTTGTTTTGCCTGTGTGGGTTGGGACGTCTTTCTCGTGGGGCATTATTATTGTTTGTTATATTATCTCTCTGAGTTTTTTGCCCTTGATTTTGAGAGTTTTCTCTGTTTGGATTGTTGTTTTCCATCTAAATTATCCTTTAATTCATTATATATGTGATGATAAATAGATGTCTCAGCTTCATGAGGTCGTAAATTAGCGTCTAATCCTAATTTAGTAAAAAGTTGATGGACTATATCTTTAGAAAAAACGGTTGAAAGATTTTTAGAAAGCTTTTTACGCGGTTGCGCAAAAGCAATCTTTAAAAACGCTTCAAACTTTTCATCATCTCGTGACTGGGTTTTCTCTATTAAAAGCACGGCAGAAGTGACGTTAGGAGGAGGGACGAATGCCTCGGGCTCAACCTCGAAACAAAGTGTCGCTTTTCCTACACTTTGTGCAAGTACAGAAAGAGAAGAAAACTCTTTTTGTTTCGCCTGTGCAGAAAACTTAACGGCTACTTCTTTTTGAACCATTACCAATACAGACTGGCAATGTTCATCTTTAAATGCTTTTAAGATGATATTGGTCGCAATATAATAAGGCAAGTTGGCCACAAGATGATAAGGCTCATCCAATAGCTTTCCCGACTTCCAATGCTCAAGCACATCTCCACAACGTAATTCGAAACGCCCTTCGTGGACAGAGGTTTCAAATTCACTGGTAAGATGCTCACATAATCTTTTATCAACCTCAAATGCTGTGACATTTCGAACTTTTACAAGCTCTTTGGTTAAATCACCTAAGCCAGGCCCAATCTCTGCAACCCTGAAGTTGTCCTTGGGCATCGCTTGGATGATTTTATGAAGATACATATCATTTTTTAAAAAATTCTGACCAAATTTTTTAGAAGCAAATTCGGCTAAATTCTCAATAATCATACTATAATCTTCCTTTGTAACCCACATTAATGACTTGCAGTAGATTATTTTTGTATAATTCTACCATATTTAATGGAGAAACAGATGGATTATTTTGCAAAACGTATCATACCTTGCTTAGATGTTAATGACGGGCGTGTAGTTAAAGGTGTAAATTTTGTAGGGTTACGTGATGCTGGAGATCCTGTAGAAGTAGCACGTCGATATAATGAAGAGGGTGCAGACGAGATTACGTTTCTTGATATTGGTGCGAGTCATGAAGGAAGAGATACTATCGTTGATGTAGTTAAAAAAGTAGCACAGGAAGTATTTATCCCTCTCACAGTAGGTGGAGGGATCCGTGAACTTACAGATATTTATAATTTACTTAATGTAGGATGTGATAAAGTGAGTATCAACTCTGCCGCAATTAAACGACCTGCATTTATAGAAGAGGGAGCCAAACGTTTTGGTTCTCAGTGTATTGTAGTAGCTATCGATGCAAAAAGAGTCTCAGATGACGCCTGGCATATATTTACCCATGGTGGGAGGAACGATACTGGTATTGATGCCCTAGCATGGGCAAAAGAAGCGTATAACAGAGGTGCTGGGGAACTGCTTGTTACCTCTATGGATGCAGATGGTACAAAAGCAGGTTTTGACAACCTGTTAAATAAAAAAATATCCGAACTTGTGAATATACCTGTTATTGCATCAGGTGGGGCAGGGACTATGCAACATATAGAAGAAGCATTTACGTTAGGAAATGCAGACGCGGCATTGGCGGCATCTATTTTTCATTTTAAAGAGATTGACATTTTAGACTTAAAAGAGTATCTTCGCAGCAAAAATATCCCCGTTAGGGTTCAATAAGAGGTTTGGTATGATTATATGTGCAGGGAAATCAGAACAGTTTGACTTTGCAGTACCTGTAGGTATAGGATTGATTGAGGTCACAATGACCTTAACAAAGTTATGTCTTTCTCAAAAACCAGATTTTCTTTTTTTTGTGGGCACTGCAGGAAGTTATGGTGAAAAAAAGATTTATGATATAGTAGAGTCTAAAACAGCCTGCAATATAGAAAATAGTTTTTTTAATGCAGGCTCCTACACACCACTTGATAATATGATTTCTACTGCGGAAGATGTTTCACGTGAAACAATTGTAAATTCTTCTAACTATATCACCACAGATGAAACGGTAGCAAAAAGTTATTTGAAAAAAAACATTCATATAGAAAACATGGAATATTTTGCTGTGCTAAAAGTAGCTGAAACATTTGGTATACCCGCAGCAGGAACATTTATTGTGACTAACTATTGTAATGCAAAAGCACATCAAGACTTCATAGATAACCACAAAGAAGCAATGGCAAGACTCACGACTTATATAAAAGAAAGTAAATAGATGAAGAAAATTATACAAGACTTTACACAAAGCGAATTACTAGAATTAATTAAGCCTAGTTTCCGTGCGAAACAAATTTACCATTGGATGTATCATCAATATGCAAGTTCTTTTGATGAGATGAAAAATCTTCCCAAAGACTTAAGAGTAAAACTTGAAGAAGAATATACAGTTGCACCTTTGAAACAAGTAATGGTTCAAAACTCTCAAGATGGAAGCCGAAAATATTTGTACCAACTTCATGATGGGCATACAGTAGAAGCAGTACTTCTGCTTATGCGAGACAAAGAGTACCATGAAGATGGCTCCGTAAAGCATCAGGAACGATATACAGTCTGTATCTCTTCTCAAGTAGGGTGCAAGGTAGGATGTGCCTTTTGTTTAACTGCAAAGGGTGGTTTTATGCGAAACCTAACTGCTGGTGAAATCGTTGAACAGGTACGTCTCATAAAAAAGGACAATAATATTGCTAGTAATCGTCGTGTAAACCTTGTATACATGGGAATGGGTGAGCCACTTGACAACCTAAAAGAAGTAGTACAGTCAGTTAAAATATTTTCAGATGAGGAGGGGATGGCTATAGCCACACATAGGCAAACCATTTCTACTTCAGGACTTTCTTCAAAAATAGTAAAACTAGGGAAAGAAGAACTTGGTGTCAATTTGGCCATTTCCTTACATGCGGTGGATGATGAACTAAGACAAACATTGATGCCTATTAACAAAGCTTACAATATCAAATCCATTATAGATGCAGTCAAAGATTTTCCTGTCAACGATAGGAAGAGAGTAATGTTTGAGTATCTTGTCATCAAAGATGTCAATGATGACATTTCGGCTGCAAAGAAATTACTTTCACTTTTAGATGGGATTAAATCTAAAGTCAATTTGATTTATTTTAACCCTTATGGTGGTACAGAATTTAAGAGACCATCAGAAACAGATATGAAAAGATTTCAAGAGTACCTCACTTCTCGTGGACTTCACTGTACAATACGGGAATCTAAAGGATTAGATATTTCTGCGGCATGTGGGCAGCTGAGAGAGCAAGAACTGGAAGGGGAAGCATAATGCCTACCTTAGAACTTTTTATGTTGGGATTTGTCGCGATAGTAGCTGTGATTGGGCTTGGGTGGTTTATTTATGAAGCGCGTTCAGATGATGAAAAATAGTCTATATGTTTCACGTGAAACATAGTTAATTTTTATTAAATACTCTCAAGTTTTTAGGATAAATTAACTGCTTCATCCCTATGAAGTCCACTTTGCTTTCAAGATAAAATTTATTTTTATATGTAAACTCAAGGCTTTGGGCGTGTAACATTAAACGTGGTGCGCCATGTGCAACAAGTCTTTCTTGATTACTCTGTAACATGTCTAGATAGGCATCACTTGCACCATAGCTAGCTCCATAGATAGGGTCGCCCAAGATAGGATGTTTCACGTGAAACAAATGAATACGTATCTGGTGCAAGCGACCTGTTTTGGGATAACACGCAACTAAAGATGCATCAAGTGTTTCATCGTATTGGAGAGGTACAAAGTCAGTATGAGAGGCTTTCCCCTCATCAGATATGAAGACTTTATGTTTGGTTGTATCATATCCTTCTTTGTTTACTTTAATGCATTCTTTTGAGGTAAATGGTTTGGTAAGTTTACCATCTACCCATGCCAAATAACTCTTTTTAATGGTGCGTTTCTCAAAGGAACTTTTCAGAATATGTTCTGCTTTTTTATGTTTAGATGCAAGAAAAAGCCCTGAAGTTTCCATATCTATTCTATGTGTGCCATTGGCATTGTCTCCCGCGATACTTCTGACTTCATCTAACATAGAGTAAGGTGTTGACATGGTATTAGGATGAACTAAAACACCAGACGGTTTTTCAAATACCATAAAATCATTGTTCTGAAAGGTAGGGAGAGCTCCTGTACCTTTAGGACGAAAGAAAACCATTTCAACCTCACCTTGTACTTTGGCACCTGTATGTCTCATAGACTCACCATTTATAATGAGACGTCCTTTGGCAATATGTCTTTGTGCTTGACCTTGTGTATAATTTAATGTATGCATTACATAAAGAAAAGCAATCGTCTCTTCTTCAATGGTAAATTTCTCTTTGACAAATGGCATATTTTCTAACCCTTATATAACTGCTTTTAGGGTAGAATTCTAGCATAAAAACAGGGGTCGGGTATTAATGATATGTTATAAAATGATTTATCATTAGTCCCTGTCACCCAAAGGATAAAGAATGGTTGAAAGATATGCTAGAGAAGAGATGACACAACATTGGACACAACATGCAAGATATGCAGCATGGCTAGAAGTAGAAAAAGCGGCAGTAAAAGCGTGGGCAAAACTTGGGAAGATTCCTCAGGAAGATGCAGACAAGATTGTGAAAAATGCAACATTCTCTGTAGAACGTATAGAAGAAATAGAAGCGATCACCAGACATGACCTTATTGCATTTAACACATCAGTGAGCGAAAGCCTTGGAAAAGAATCAAGATGGTTCCACTATGGAATGACATCGTCAGATGCTGTAGATACTGGTGTGGCACTTCAGATGAAAGCATCACTTGAAATCATCATTGCTGATACAAAGATGCTTATGGAATCCATCAAGAAACGTGCGGTTGAACATAAGATGACTTTAATGGTAGGACGTAGCCATGGTATCCATGGCGAGCCTATTACCTTTGGACTTACTTTGGCAGTATGGTATGATGAAATGGCTAGACATCTTAAGAACCTTGAAGAGACGATGGAAGTTATAGCTGTAGGTCAAATCTCAGGTGCCATGGGGAACTTTGCTCACGCACCACTAGAGCTTGAAGAGTATGCCATGGCTGAATTAGGGTTAAAGCCAGAACCTTGTTCAAATCAAGTTGTCCACAGAGACAGATATGCAAGACTAGCCACTACCTTGGCACTCATGGCCTCTTCTATTGAAAAATTTGCGGTGCAAGTAAGACACCTACAACGTACAGAGGTGTATGAAGCAGAGGAGTTTTTTGCAAAAGGACAAAAGGGAAGCTCCGCAATGCCACACAAAAGAAATCCTATTCTAACAGAAAACATCACAGGACTTGCACGTATCATAAGGACATGTGTCACCCCCGCTATGGAGAATGTAGCACTTTGGCATGAGAGAGACATCTCTCATTCTTCAACAGAAAGGTTTTGGTTGCCAGATGCATTTATCACCTCTGACTTTATGTTACACCGCATGAACAATGTCATCGCTAACCTTACTGTAATGCCTGAGAACATGATGAAGAACCTAAACTTAACAGGTGGGCTAGTCTTCTCTCAAAGAGTCCTCCTTGAGCTTCCTATAGCAGGAGTGAGCCGTGAAGATGCTTACCGCATAGTGCAACGTAACGCAATGAAAGTTTGGGAAGAAATTCAACAAGGTAAACCCTCTACCAATGAAAAAGGTGAATCTCTTTATCTTCAGTATCTTCTAGCAGATGATGAACTTAGAAAATCTCTTTCAGAAGCACAAATACGCGAATGTTTTAACTTTGACTACTATACCAAAAATGTAGATAAGATATTCGCACGCGTTTTTAAATAACCTTGTTTTACCAAGAGTTTTTTCTTGGTAAACCCCTTATACTCCCCACCCATACAGCCTTTCAAAACTTATCACAATTTCTTATAAGAAAAATGCCTAAAAATGATACAAATTTTCAAAAACACGCAAGGAAAATTTGAGTAGAATCAGATTTATTGTCTCAGCAAAATTGCGTAACGAGACTTCATGCTTTCAGGGGAGAACATATGATTAGAGTGGTTAAACGAAACGGTAGAGTTGAAACTTTAGATGTAAGTAAAATACAAAAATACACATCTGCAGCGGTAGAAGGTTTAGTGCGTGTAAGCCAAAGTGAACTTGAAGTAGATGCAAAACTACAATTTCGTGATATGATCAGCTCAGAAGAGATACAAAGCACACTTATCAAAACAGCTGTAGATAAGATAGACATTGATAGACCTGACTGGACTTTCGTAGCAGCACGTCTTTTTATCTATGACATCTACCACAAGGTAACAGGCTTTACTGGATACAACCACCTACGTGATCATTTCGAAAGAGGTGAGAAGGAAGGGCGTATTGTTCTAGGACTCAAAGAAAAATATGACCTAGATGACTTAAATGACTACATAAAACCTGAACGGGACTTACAGTTTACCTACCTTGGTATTCGTACCCTGTATGACCGTTACTTGCTCAAAGACCGTAAAGGTATACCCATCGAACTTCCCCAGCAACTCTTTATGGGGGTTGCTATGTTCTTGGCTCAAAATGAATTTGACTGTCAGACATGGGCAAAGAAATTTTATGATATCTTATCAAAATTTGAAGTGATGGCAGCCACACCAACACTATCAAATGCCAGAACACCCAGACATCAACTCAGCTCTTGCTACATAGGGTCAACACCTGACAACATTGAAGGTATATTTGATGCCTACAAAGAGATGGCATTGCTTTCGAAGTTTGGTGGGGGTATTGGTTGGGACTGGTCATTGGTACGGGGTATGGGTTCTTTCATCGATGGACATAAACATGCAGCTGGAGGGATAGTACCTTTCCTCAAAATTGCGAATGACGTTGCCATCGCTGTGGATCAGCTAGGGACACGTAAAGGTGCTATAGCTGTTTACGTTGAGCCATGGCATGTTGATATAAGAGATTTCCTTGACTTAAAGAAAAACTCTGGAGAAGAGCGTCGTAGAGCACATGATCTTTTCCCAGCTATCTGGCTGAATGACCTTTTTATGCAAAGAGTTCAAGATGATGCCATGTGGACACTTTTTGATCCCTTTGAAGTAACAGAGTTGACAACACTTTATGGTGAAGCATTTGAACAACGTTACATCGAACTCGAAAATTCTGATGATGAGATTACAAGAGAAAAAGTCTCGGCTAAAAATCTTTGGAAAGAGATGTTGCGTTCGTATTTTGAAACGGGCAATCCATTCCTCACGTTTAAAGACACAGCAAACAGAGCTAACCCTAACAAACATGTGGGTGTGATACGGTCAACTAACCTTTGTACAGAGATTTTTCAAAATACTGCACCCAATACCTATAAAACGCAGTTTACATTTGATGATGGTTCTGTCGAGGCATACGAGGAAAATGAAATGTTAACCCTTGACAACGGCACAACAAAACCAGCAAAAAAAGTCACAGCACTTGACAGTCTTAATGGTAAACAAATCTGGATAGTAGACAAAGAAAAAACAGATGGTGACACTGCCGTATGTAATCTGGCATCTGTCAACCTTTCTAAGGTAAATACTGAAGAAGACTTGGCACGTGTTGTCCCTATAGCCACACGTATGCTTGACAACGTAATAGACCTAAACTTTTACCCCTTAGCAAAAGTCAAAAAGACCAACGAAAAGTCTCGTTCCATTGGACTAGGCGTGATGGGTGAAGCACAAATGCTTGCAGAAGCTGGCATAGAGTGGGGAAGCCATGAGCACTTTACCAAAGTAGATGAAGTCATGGAATCATTCTCTTATCATATCATTAGAGAGTCAAGTAACTTGGCACTTGAAAAGGGTGCTTACCCGACCTTTGAAGGTTCTGACTGGTCAAAAGGCATCTTCCCTATAGACAAAGCAAATGAACATGCATGTAAACTGGTTGACAGAGGTGGACTCTTTGGATATACCCATGACTGGCAAGCACTCAGAGAAAAAGTAAAAACAGATGGTATGCGTAACGGGTACTTGATGGCGATAGCCCCTACATCTTCTATCTCCATCTTAACAGGCACCACACAAGCCATAGAGCCTGTGTACAAACGTAAATGGTTTGAAGAGAACCTCTCTGGACTCATCCCTGTAGTAGCCCCTAATCTAAGTGCTGATACATGGCAGTACTACACACCTGCATATGACCTTGACCAAAATGTACTTATCAAAGCAGGGGCTATTCGTCAAAAATGGCTAGACCAAGGGCAGTCACTCAACATTTTCATCACACTTGATAAAGCAAGTGGAAAATACCTCAATGAGATTTATATGAATGCTTGGAAGTTTGGATTGAAGAGTACGTATTACTTAAGAAGTCAGTCGCCTGAATCCTCAAATGATATTGAGGATAGAAGTCAGGAATGTGTTGGGTGTCAGTAAATAGTACTTATTCCATCCTAAACATTAGAGAAAACATGTATAATGTTTACAAGCAGATAATTGAGGTCAGTTTCTATAATTAGGATTATGGGAATTTTCTTGAGTTATCAAGAACGACTGGAATCGTTCTCGATGCTTTAATAAAAAAGCAAAAGAAATTCAGTTAGGAATTACTTACTTGAACTATACTAATAAAATTGTAAAAGGTTGCAAAAGATTGTAAAAGGTTTCAAATATTTTTTAGTTATGTGTCAATATGAGTCATTTAATTTCTTTTGTGTCAGCTTAATAAGTCCCTTGATTTCAAGTGGTAACAAATAGAAAAGGATCAAAATGATTTTAAAACGACAAAATGAAGTAATGAAAAATACAGAAGATTATGAAGAATTACTGAGTTATGCAACCAAAATGGGATGCGAAACTGCTATAGAATTTGTAATGTTTCTAAGAGCAAGAGAATCAATTTTATCATTGTAGTTTGATTGGCTAAAAAATTATAGGGTGCGATGGCAATCGCCCCTTACGGAAATGTATCAAATACCCTTAAAATCCAAAATAACCTACCTAGCACACAAAATAATCCATTTCAAACCCTTTTCCAACCAAAGATATGGAAAATAAAATAAAAATGCTTATTTTCCTCTATAAAGTTGTCTAGGTCTCGCAATTTTCGACGTCTCATCTTTTTTAAATTCTATCCATTGGGTTATCCACCCCACTGTTCGACCTATCACAAAAATAGGCGTAAACATAGATTTAGGTATCTGTAAAGCAGTCAAGATGATACCTGTATAAAAATCTATATTAGGGTAAAGGTTGCGTGAAACAAAATACTCATCGCTAAGCGCAATCTCTTCAA
>JALSHU010000058.1 GCA_026982075.1 Sulfurovum sp.
CTGCTTTAACTTCACGCCCTGCGTGCTCAGAGAAAATCTTTTCTGTTATAGTTTGTTGTGACATTATAGTGTCCTTAGTTCATTTATGTAATTATTCGAATTATAGCGAAAAAAAATTATGCTAGAAGATAAATACAATTATAAAAGTACCCTATCTCTTTTTCTTTCACAAGTAGTAAGAAAAAATGGTCACTTTTATCTTAACGCCTGACACAATTAACACTTCTATACCCATTACTAAGTCCTTTTGGATCTTATATCACTAAAAATTTTAAGTATAAAAAATTCTATTTTTGATTTATAGGTATCTTGGCTATACTTACATCAATTAACCATATGTAATAATACTGTCAAACTTTAGAGAAAAGGTGAGTTTTCATGCGCAAACTGGATGATAATAAGAAATCAAAAGCTCAGCTTATTGATGAGATTAACGCATTACGCAAAAAAATAAGTCAAACAAATCATTCTCTTAGAGATACTACCCATATTCAACATAATACAAAAATTCTTGAAATGATTGCTATTGGAAAACCTGCTTCAGAAGTTTATGATGCCATTGCTCTCATGTATGAACAACGCAATCCGGGAATGCGTTGTTCAATGCTAGAATTACATGGAAATATCCTTATGCATGGTGGAGCACCAAGTTTACCTAGTGCATACTGCGAAGCAGTACATGGGCTTGAAAATGGGCCTGAGGTTGGATCATGTGGGGCATCAACTTACACTGGGATTCGGATACTTGTTGAAGATATTGCAACAGATCCAAAATGGGAGGATATCAAACAATTTGCCCTACCACATGGTTTGCGTTCTTGCTGGTCTGAACCCATAAAAAACTCTAAAGGATTGATATTGGGTGCTTTTGGTATGTACCACAACTATCCTGCTTTACCAAATGAATCAGAACTAAATGATCTCAAGTCAGCCGCGAGACTTGCGGGCTTTGTAATGGAGCGAGACCATGACCAAAAACATATACGAAAATTAGCCTATACAGATGAACTAACAGGACTTTCAAGTCGAGCACACTTTTACCTTTATGTTACTGACCTTATAGAAGTAACACAAGAGAATAACAATGATTTTTGTCTACTCTATCTTGATTTAGACAACTTTAAAGATATTAATGACAGTCTCGGTCATGATGCAGGCGACATACTTCTTAAAACCCTAGCAAAACGCTTAAGAGAATCGACCCCTAAAAATACCTATATCGCTAGGATGAGTGGCGATGAATTTGCTATCATCATTAAGAATGTAAATGTTAAGGATAAGAGTCATCTTGCTAAAATTTCCCAATCTTGCCTAGACCATATCGCACATCCTATCAATATTTTAGATAGAAAAATCACACCTTCTTGCAGCATCGGCATTGCATGTTACCCATCAGATGGAAAAGACTTAATTACTTTACTAAAGGTATCTGACATCTCACTATATGAGGCAAAAGACCGAGGTAAAAACCAGTATGTCTTCTATAAAAAAGAGCTGACTCAAAAAGTAGAATATCGTTTTCAAATAGAGCATGCTTTAAAAGAAGCAATTGAGAAGAAAGAGTTATCTCTCGTGTATCAACCTCAAATAGACATACAAACAGGAAAAATTATTGGTACCGAGGCACTTTCTCGTTGGCATCACCCTAAGCTAGGCTCTATTATACCAAGTGAATTTATCCCTATTGCAGAACGAATTGGCATGATAAAACCACTAACTGACTGGATTTTACAAACTGCATGCAATCAGACGATTAAATGGCGGAACGAGGGATTAGATCTTCGGATGGCAGTCAATATTTCTCCTAAACATTTTATTGATAACGATTTTGTACCTATGGTTCAACGTATTCTTAATGAAACCGGAATGATCCCCAGTCAATTAGAGTTAGAAGTGACAGAAAGCACAGTACAAACTGACCCAAAAAACCTAAAAATATTTCAAGCACTAAAAGACCTAGGTATTTTACTAGCCATAGATGATTTTGGAACAGGATATTCTTCCCTCGCTTCACTGAATCATCTCAACGTAGATTCTTTAAAAATAGACAAGCATTTCATTGATGACTTACTGCTCAATAACAAAACCAAACTACTTGTTGGGTCGATGATAGAAATGGGTCACAATTTAGATTGTTATGTGCTTGCGGAAGGTGTTGAAACCTTAGAACAATACACTACACTAAAAAAACTTCGTTGTGATGCGATACAAGGCTATTTATTTAGTAAACCTGTGACAGCAGATATCATAAGTAAAACACCCAATTATTTCAAGGAATAAGTACAAAAAAATTATGCTAGAATTTCATCATTATTTACCAAGAAAAGACACTCCATGAAACTCTATGAACTAAAAACCATCGCCAAACGCCTTAATACCTTCACTTTCATCTCCCGTGCAAGACGTATAGA
>JALSHU010000059.1 GCA_026982075.1 Sulfurovum sp.
TAGTTGGTGGCTTGTTTTGCGAGGCGAAGGTAGGCTTTGAGAAGTTTGTCTGGTTTGTTGTCTGTATTCAGGTTCACACCTGCTTCTTGCAAGTCTTTGTTGACAAAGTCTGCAAAATCATCTTCGAGTTTGATTTCATAGCGGTTACCTGAGACTGTAAGTGCAACATTTTTCATGGTTTTCCTTTTTTATATATATTGTCATTCTTGGACTTGAGCTGTGAATCTATGCAACTATGCCAACAAGCTTTCTACCTGAGCGATGATTTTTTCTATCTCTTCATCTTTCTCTGCAAGTTCACGCTGTAGGGCTTCTATCTTTTCATCTTTTAAAACACATCTGTCTATCTCTGCACGAAGTTCTGCGATGAGTGCTACTTGGTCATTTTGAGAGCTTGCTACGCCTGCGAGTTGACTTTTAAGATCACTGTTTTGTACTTTTAGTGCTTCATGGTCTACTCTCCACTGCTCTATCTTCTCTTGTAATTTTTGTAATGCTGACATTGTTTTCTCCATAATGTATATTCAGAACATGCCTACGACTTGTCCTGTTTTTCTTTGTGTTATAATATCGAAAAATTAAAAATAGTTAGATAAAAAAAAAGGCTAAATATGCCAAATTTTACAGTAGCCAGTCCATATCAACCAGCAGGTGACCAGCCTCAAGCCATAGAAGCACTCTCTTCATCTATAATAGAAGGCAATCAATACCAAACCTTATTGGGTGTTACTGGTTCAGGCAAAACCTACACCATGGCAAAAGTCATAGAAAAGACCAAAAAACCAACCCTTATCATGACCCACAACAAAACACTCGCCGCGCAACTCTACTCTGAGTTTAAAAGTTTTTTTCCCAACAACCATGTCGAATACTTCATAAGTTACTATGACTACTACCAACCAGAAGCCTATTTGCCCCGACAAGACTTGTTCATAGAAAAAGACTCTTCCATCAACCAAGAGTTAGAACGTATGCGCCTTAGTACCACAGCCTCTTTGCTACATCATGACGATGTTATTGTCATCGCTTCTGTCTCTGCTAACTATGGGTTAGGGAGTCCAGATGATTATAAGAGTATTGTTCAAAAACTCGTAGTGGGTGAAGAGTACAACCAAAAGGCTCTCTTGCTTAGACTGGTGGACATGGGGTACAAAAGAAACGATGCGTTTTTTGACCGGGGAGACTTTAGGGTCAATGGTGAGGTCATAGACATCTACCCCGCCTATAGTGAAGAATTTGCATGGCGTGTGGAGTTTTTTGGAGATGAGATAGAAGCGGTGTATGAGTTTAACTCTCTCACAGGTGAAAAAGAAGAAGGGGTTCAAGAAGCCACCATCTACTCTGCAAATCAGTTCATCGTTTCCAAGGAGAAACTCGCACTTGCCGTCAAAAGTATAGAAGAAGAACTGGCAGAACGCCTAAACTACTACCAAAGCCAAGACCGTATGATAGAGTACAACCGCATCAAACAACGTACTGAGTTTGACCTAGAGATGATAGAAGCCACAGGTATGTGTAAAGGTATCGAAAACTATTCACGTCACCTTACAGGTAAAAAACCAGGTGAGACCCCTTACTCCATGATGGACTATTTTGAAGCGATGCATGATGACTACCTTGTCATCGTCGATGAGTCTCATGTGTCCCTGCCTCAGTTTAGAGGCATGTATGCTGGAGACAGGAGCCGAAAAGAGGTACTCGTAGACCATGGATTTAGGCTGCCTTCTGCACTGGATAACCGCCCACTAATGTTTGATGAGTACATTAACAAAGCACCCCATTTTCTCTTTGTCTCTGCCACGCCCAATGAACTGGAAACCGAACTCTCTGCAGTCGTAGCAGAACAAGTTGTACGTCCCACAGGACTGCTTGACCCACCCATAGAAGTCATAGACTCTACCTATCAGGTGGAAAACCTTTATGACCGTATGAAGCCTGTCATTGAAAAGGGGGAACGTATACTCATTACCGTACTGACTAAAAAAATGGCAGAAGAACTCAGTTCGTATTATAATGATTTGGGACTCAAGTGTCGTCATATGCACTCAGACATGGATGCCATAGAACGAAACCAAACCATACGTTCTTTACGTTTAGGAGAGTTTGACATCCTCATAGGTATTAACCTGCTCAGAGAAGGACTTGACTTACCCGAAGTAAGTCTCGTAGCCATTCTTGATGCAGACAAAGAAGGCTTTTTACGTTCTAAAACTGCACTTATCCAAACTTCGGGACGTGCCGCACGTAATGCCAATGGTATCGTACTGATGTATGCCAAAAAAATGACAGATTCTATGAAATTTACTATAGAGACCACACAGGCACGTCGTGAAAAACAGATGGCATACAACACACACCATGGTATCACACCCAAAACCACACTGCGTGATCTCGATACTGACCTTAAAGTAGAAGATGCTGGTGAACTTTACAACAAACACAGTAAGCTCGATAAAATGCCAAAAGCAGAACGTCAGCAACTCGTCAAAGAACTTAAAGCCAAGATGCTCGCTGCTGCCAAAGCTTTAGATTTTGAAGAGGCTGCAAGACTTCGTGATGAGATAGCAAAAATAAAAAAACTGTAAATAGAAAAAAACTTTTGATATAATACTTAAAACATTATACAGGCGAATTCTATGGCATTGGACTTAAACTCTTCTCAACTCTACTTTAATCGGGAACTCTCTTGGTTACAGTTTAATTCTCGTGTACTTGCACAGGCACTTGATGAAAAACTTCCATCTTTAGAGCGACTCAAATTTCTTGCTATCTATGGTACAAACCTTGATGAATTTTATATGATTCGTGTCGCAGGGCTCAAAGCACTCTTTAAAGCCCGTGTACAAGAAACCGGTGCAGATAAGCTTACACCAAATGAGCAACTTGACCAAATACACACTTATTTGCATAAAGAACACAAAGTATTGGAGTCATGTTACACATCTATCATCTCTGAACTGCATAGCCATGGGGTAAACATAAAAAATTTTGATGCACTGAATGAAAAAGAAAAAGCAATTGTTAAAGAGATGTTTTTTAATGAGATTTATCCTGTGATTATACCTATCGCTGTAGATGCGACACACCCATTCCCTCATCTGAATAATCTTAGTTTTGGACTTGCCATTACACTCAAGGATGACTTAAAAAATATTAAACATGGTCTGATTCGTATCCCCCGTATTCTTCCTAGGTTTTTACAAATAGAACAAACTTTTATTCCTATCGAGTCAGTAGTTGAACATTTTGCATCTGAGCTTTTTCCTGGGTTTAAGCCTTTGGCTTCTACGCGATTTCGGGTTACAAGAAATGCAGATATTGAGATAGAAGAAGAAGAAGCAGATGACTTTTTGGAAATTTTACAAGAGGGACTGCGTTCAAGAAATAAAGGTTCGATCATACGACTCGAACTCACAGAAGGCGCAGACAAAAAACTCATCAAATTTTTACTTTCCCACCTCAACCTTGATAATAAGGACATCTATACCTACAAAAGTTTACCGCTTGACTTGGGCAGCCTATGGCAAATCGTAGGAGACAAAGCACTCTCTCATTTAGTTCTTCCTACTTTTAATCCAAAAACATTGCCTCCCTTGGACAATGAAAACCTTTTTGATATCATCGACAAACAAGATGTTCTACTCTATCATCCCTTTGATAGTTTTGAACCTGTGGTACAGTTTATCAAGCAAGCTGCTGTGGACAATGAAACCATTGCTATACGTATGACATTGTACCGTGCGGGACAAAAGTCACCTATTGTAAAAGCACTTATCGATGCTGTCCGTGATGGAAAACAAGTCATGGTACTTGTAGAACTTAAAGCTCGTTTTGATGAAGAAAATAACTTACGTTGGGCAAAAGCACTGGAAGAAGCTGGGGCACATGTTGTTTACGGAATACCAGGACTGAAAGTCCATGCCAAAATAGCACAGGTCATTAAAAGAAAAGGCGCTAAACTTACCTCTTATGTACACCTTGCAACAGGAAACTATAATCCAAGTACAGCAAAAATATATACAGATATGTCTTATTTTACCAGTAAAGAGGTTTTTGGAACTGATGCTACACACTTCTTTCACTTTTTAACTGGTTTTTCTACCCACACCAAACTCGATACATTATTTATGTCACCTAAACAAATCAAACCAAAACTCATAAAACTCATAGAAAAAGAACGAAAACAAGGCACACAAGGGCATATCATTCTTAAGGCAAATTCACTTGTTGATACAGATATCATCAAAGCACTCTATCTTGCTTCACAAGAAGGCTGCAAAATAGACCTCATCATACGTGGTATCTGTTGTTTAAAACCTGGGGTAAAAGGCATTTCAGAAAATATAACAGTCTCGTCTGTGATTGGTAAATACCTTGAACATGCACGTATATACTATTTTAAACATGATAAAGTAAAATGTTTTATCTCCTCAGCAGACCTTATGCCAAGAAATC
The DNA here is from genome assembly GCA_026982075.1 of Sulfurovum sp. Taxonomy (GTDB): domain Bacteria; phylum Campylobacterota; class Campylobacteria; order Campylobacterales; family Sulfurovaceae; genus Sulfurovum. The sequence continues at coordinate 4,456 of JALSHU010000059.1, forward strand.
TTGTAAGACGCGTAGAGTTGATGACACCGGTACTAGAAGAGACACTCAGTCAAAAAATAGAACAAATCCTTAAACTGCAACTTTCAGACAATATTTTACGTTGGGAGTTACAAGAAGATGGGAACTATACCAAAGTACCTCCTTTAGGCAAAGCAGTCAACAATCATGATGTACTAGAAGAATATGTCAGTAAAATTCATAATAAAACCAAAAAAGAGACACCTGATTATGTCAGTCGTCTGGCAAATAGAATTCTAAAAGAATCATAATATCTTGGCAAACGTGCCTCATAAAGGAAAAAAATGTTACTAAAATTTAAAGAGTGGACACCACAACTTAAAAAAAATGCTTGGGTTGCAGAAGGTTCTTCTGTCATAGGCCGCGTGAAAATGGGAGAAGACTCTGCTGTATGGTTTGGGTGTGTGGTACGGGGTGATGTACATTTTATCAGCATTGGAGACAGAACCAATATACAAGACTTGAGTATGATCCATGTGACACACCACAAAAAAGAAGATATGTCTGATGGAAACCCAACAGTCATTGGTAATGATGTCACCGTAGGTCACCGTGTCATGTTACACGGATGTACTATCGAAGATGCCTGTCTTATAGGAATGTCTGCTACTATACTCGATGGTGCTGTTATCGGTAAAGAGTCTATTGTTGGTGCTTCAGCGCTTGTCACAAAAAATAAAGTTTTTCCTCCTAGAAGCCTCATTATGGGTAGTCCAGCCAAAGTTGTCCGTACACTCAGCGATGAAGAAGTCAAAGAACTCTATGCTTCTGCCACACGTTATGTGAAATTTAAAAATGAATATCAGTAAATGCAAAAAGTTCTCAAACAAAGTTTAAAAGACATTTTTTCAAAAGATGTTCTTGTCTTTGTTCTGCAAGTAGGTTTTGTTTCTCTTATCCTTGCTAGTCTCTTTATATGGTACTTTTGGGAAGGCTTATCGTCATTTATTGTATCATACCTTTCATGGATTCCATGGGAATGGTTACAAACTTCTGGAGCATACGTCATTACGTTGGCTTTAGCCTATATGATATTTATCAGTACTGTCTCTTTGTTCACTTCTTTATGGAGTGAGAAGTTACTCATCAAAATTGCTAAAAAACATTATCCTGACATCCCCGTTATCGGTACAGCATCCCTACATACTTCTATATTTCTAACACTCAAAGCCACTATAGTTTTTCTAGCTCTTTTTATGTTGAGTATTCCTTTTTTATTTATCCCTGTATTGGGTCAAATAGTGATGCTGTATCTTTGGTCTATACTGATTAAAGAGCCCACCATGTACGATGTACACTCTCTGTTCATCGCTAAAGACAAAAAAAAGTTTTTGAGAAAAAAAAGTACATTTTTGTCTATGCTGGCTTCACTGTTTAACTATATACCCATAGCAAATATCTTTGCACCTGTCTTTGCACAGATATTATTTTTACATCATATATTAATGTATCAAAGTAAGGCTTAACCTTCTTCTTTTTTAAGACGTCTCTCTTTTTTGGAAGATGTAGAAAAACGCAGTAGCTCATCCGTACTTTCAACATATGCTGGTAATGTTTCTATAGATTTTTTCATGACAGTAGCAGCACAAAGTGCATCACTGTACGCACGATGATGTGTCGCAGTTTCTATCCCCAAAAAGTCAATAAGATATGCCAATCCGTAACGTTCACTCTCGAACGTACGTCTGGCCAAATCAATAGTACAAAGTCTTGGATTACCAATATGCCCCAAACCAAAACGTTCAAAAGAAGCATTTAAAAAACCATAATCAAAAGAAGCATTATGTGCAACAAATATCGCATCTTGCATAAAATGTCGTAATCCAATAAGTGCTTCTTTTCTTGAAGGTGCACCTATCAAATCTGTAAGTTCAATCCCAGTAATTTTTGTAATATACTCTGGTAAAAATGCACATTCGACAAATGTTTCATACCGATCTATCACTTCTCCATTTTGAAGCATGACTGCACCGATTTCTATGACCTGTGACGTACCTGGTTTAGAACCATTTGTTTCTATGTCTACCACACAGTATTTTTGTTCTTTATATGATGTAAAATAGGTCTCAAGCTTATAATTTCCTGCCTCTTCAATGATAGGATACCCTGTGGCTTGCAAAAGTATAAAAATAGTATCACTGTCTTCAAGTAGTGTTGAATGCTTCATCACTATGTGTTTATACTGTTCTTCGGATATCACGCCGCCATATTTGCGAAATGCTATCGTAAGTTCCTCAAAAACTTTTAGCATTGTTAATAAATTGTTTCACTTTCAAAGGATTTTTTTTGCCTTTTACAGACTCGACACCAGAACTCACATCTACACCATAGAAACCCAGTTGTTTTACCTGGTCTAAATTTTCAGGGGTAAGTCCTCCTGCCAATATGATTTTAGAGCAGTCTATACCGTTAAACCATTCAAGATTTAAACGTTTTCCTGAACCCCCGTAGCCCTCACTGTATGCATCAACAAGACGATATCTGTGTTTAAAGCGATGTACATCGTCAGGTCCTTTAGCACGAACAACGGGTAATACTTGTAAGCCTATAGCATCCAAAGATACTTCATCCACATCAAAATGTATCTGCGCACGAGAGATATCACAATAACGTGATATGGTATCTATCGTTTCTATACCTTCATTCACAAACAATCCCACCCTTTCTACAAAAGGAGGAAGCTTATCGATGATTTTTTTCGCGTCTGAGGGTGTAATGTAACGTGGAGATTTATTGTAAAAAACAAAACCCAATGCATCTGCACCACATTCAACTGCATATAGAGCATCTTTTAAGTTGGTAATCCCGCAAATCTTTACTCTCAAGATAGACCTTTTATTTTAATGCAGATATAGCTGTTTCTATACCTTCTGGATGTTTATAGACAAATGAACCTGCCACGACTACATCAACACCTGCGGCTTTAAGTGCTTTCACATTTTGGTCATTGACACCACCATCCACTTCAATAAGACACTGTGGATTTCTCTTTTCTATCAATGCTTTAAGACGCTGTGTACGTTCTATCACAGACGTAATAAATTTCTGTCCCCCAAAGCCAGGGTTCACAGACATCAAAAGTACCATATCTACATCACCAAGTAAAAACTCTATGGCTTCAGGAGGAGTGTGTGGGTTAAGTGTAATCGCAGGACGAATGCCTAAGCCTCGTATTTTTTGGACAAGTCTATGGGGATGTTTTTCTTCTTCAATGTGAAAAGAAATAAACTCTGGTTTTAACGGTGCAAACAAATCAACAAAGAAACTGTTGTTTTCCACCATCAGGTGAATATCCAAAGGTTTGGTTGCAGCTTTTGATACCGCTTCTACAACCACTGGTCCTATAGTCAAATTTGGTACAAAATGTCCATCCATCACATCTACATGTACAAAGTCACAGCCACCTTCACAAATGGCTTTTACATCTTCAGCCAATTTTCCAAAATCAGCCGAAAGTATACTTGGAGCTACTAACATTATCATCCTCAATGTTTATTTGTGATATTATATCTATATCTAACTTTCAATACTCTACGCTGTCAATATCCCAAATCTTAACAAGCTTTTAAGTAACTTTTGTCTATAATCCCAAAAAATATTCGCTGTTTTATACAACGATACCATACACAAGGAAATATCATGTCAAGAAAATGTGAAATCACTGGCAAAGGGCCACTTGTAGGAAACAATGTTTCTCATGCAAACAACAAAACAAAAAGAAGACAACTTCCAAACCTTAGAAGCGTAAAAATCACGCTTGAAGACGGAACAACTAAAAGAGTTAAAGTAGCCGCTTCTACGCTTAGAACAATGAAGAAAAAAGCAGCCCAGGCTGCAGCTGCTAACTAATTCATTTGCTCATACTTTTAAGATAAGAGAGGATATACTCTCTTATCATGATTTTTATCCAAAAATTTAAACGTTTTCTCGGTTGGAGAAGCGCACCTAAACCACACATCACACTAAATGACGAATATTATGGACATTTAGCCCCTTTTAGACTCCCTTTTATACTTACAGTACTTACCATGCTCATAGGTACAATGGGTTATATGCTTATAGATGATTTTCCTCTTATGGATGCCATCTATCAAACAGGGATCACTTTTACTACTGTAGGATTTGGGGAACAGCGACCACTTTCAGATATGGGACGTATCTTTACCATTTCACTGATTATCTTCGGCTTTGTTGTTTTTTCTATTGCTGTGGGTATCATTGCGGAAGTCATTAAAAAGGGTGAATTTCAAAAAACTGTCAAGGAGCGTAAAATGCTTTATGAAATTGCTAGACTTAAACACCATTTTGTTGTGTGTTACCATAATGAGTTTACTATACAGGTGACTAAACAACTGCGTGAAAACCATATCCCTTTTGTGGTGGTTGACCCACGTGAAGATATGGAAAATATTGCTAAAAAATATCACTACCCCTATTTTGTCAGTGCAGAACCACATACAGAAGTAGGCATACTCAAGTCACACCTCTCATCAGCCAAAGGTGTCATTACCTTAGCAGACAATGTAGCCGACAACATCGCTACTATCGCGTCAGCCCGTCTCTATGAAAGAGAAATCGTACGTGGGCGGAAATACCTTATCATTGCCAATGCCAAAAACCAAGAAGATGACCAAAAACTTCTCAAGCTTGGAGCGAACAAGGTGGTAACTGCAACCAAACTGATGGCACAACGTATTAATGCCATGGCAGCACGTCCAGATATGGAAAATTTACTTCAAGAATTTCTTTATAAAAAAGATACTCCTCTTGATATGGAAGAAGCTAAAGTTTCTAAAACATCTTGGCTTGTACTTAAAAAAATAAAAGTGGCTCGATTTAGAGACATTGCGAATGTCACCATCATTGGTATCCGTCAAAAAGATGACCAATTTATCCCTATGCCTAAAGGTGATACTATTATCATGCCTGAATCAAAACTTCTTCTTATTGGTACAGGAGAAGGTATCCGTAAAGCTAAAAAAATCATTCGTAAAAAAGTAAAACCAGAGGAATTAAAATTTGTATAAAATTACAACATTAGAGAATGGTCTTGAAAATGTGGAGGGTTTTTATTGTGGTGCAACCCATGTAGGAATGCGTCCCGATACGACGCAAGGAGATGTAGCCTTCATACGTTCTGAGGTCCCGTGTGACATCTCTGCTGTATTTACTTCCAATACTTTTCAAGCTGCACCTATCAAACATTTTCAAAGATATCCACAAGGGTTTCAAACTGATTTTGTACTCATTAATGCCAAAAATGCCAATGCCATGACAGGGGTACAAGGCTTAGAAGATATTGAAACGATTATGTCTACACTCTCTACAAAACAAAAAGTACTTAACCCTGTCATGTCATCTACTGGTGTGATAGGATACCGTTTACCTATAGATAAAATCACTTCTGCTTTTGAAAAACTAGATTTTAAATCTAAAAATTCTCATGAAGCTTCACGTGCAATCATGACTACTGATAGTTTTAAAAAAGAACTAGCCCTTAGAGTAGAACTTGATGATGGTAGTATTTTTAATATTGCGGCCATTTGTAAAGGTGCGGGGATGATCAATCCTGCTATGGCAACCATGCTCTGTTTTGTCATCACAGATGCAGATATACCAAAAGCAGATATGGATATACTTCTTAGAGATTCTACAGAGCAATCCTTTAACCGTATCTCTGTAGATGGGGATACTTCTACCAATGATACCGTGATGTTACTTGCCAATAAAAAAAGTGCTACGTATCACAAAAAGGCATTTAGCCAAGCACTTGAGAAAATTATGTTTGAACTTGCTATGATGATTTTAAAAGATGGAGAAGGTGCCAACAAACTTGTTTCATTTGAAGTAAAAGGTGCAAAGAGTATAGATGAAGCTAAAACAGCTTCTATGGCACTTAGCAATTCTTTACTTGTAAAGACTGCACTATTTGGAGAAGACCCTAACTGGGGACGTATCGCATCAACTATTGGTGCTTCTGGTATCACCTGTGATGATAGAAAGTTAAGTATATATTATGATGACTTGCTTATCTATTCTGACGAATTTAGAGAATTAGATAAAATACGTGAAGACAAAGCCTACACTATCATGAAACAACACACATTTAAAGTAACCTGTGACATTGGATTGGGTGATGCTTCTTACATTTCTTATGGTTGTGACCTGAGTTATGAATATGTCAAAATTAATGCCGAATATAGAACATAATTGATTTTTCTCAATTAATTTGAACCATAAAAGCGTTACAATTAAATATACAAATATAGGAGTACATATGTTACATGAATACAGAGATGAAATACACGAATTAAAATTGGCAAATGCACATTTTGCAAAAATTTTTGAACAACACAATGAGCTTGATCAAAAAATAGAAGATGCTGTAACAAATAGGATTATTCTTACAGATCAAGAAATAGAAGTACTAAAAAAAGAGAAACTGCTTTTGAAAGATGAAGCATTAAAAATCATTTTAAATTATAGAAAAATGTTAGGTTTATCTAGTGAAATAGATGCAAAGATTCAAGTTTAATTCAATGTGTGGATTGATGTCCACACATTCTTATATCTATACTTCTCCACATACATTCACAATACATAAAATTTCTTACTAAAAGCGACTAAAATGGCACTATTTAACAGTATACACCAAATACCTATCCCCCTCATACATACCCTTGAACTGCTTGGTTTTACTACCATGACTGAGATTCAACATAAGACAATTGAACCTATATTGGAAGGCAAAGATATATTGGCTCAGTCAAAAACAGGTTCAGGAAAAACATTGGCTTTTGGACTTCCCTGTATCATACATACTGATACAAGTAATATGAAGCCACAAAGCATTATTATCACTCCTACTAGAGAACTTGCAGAACAAGTAGCCATTGAACTTCGTAAAGCAGCCACTTATAAACAAAACTTAAAAATACTCACACTGTATGGTGGTGTACCCTTACGTGCCCAAGCAGAATCACTTGCAAAAGGAGCCCATATTCTCATAGGCACACCTGGACGTATTCAAGATCATTTAGCAAAAGAGACATTGGTTTTAGATAGCATTAATACTTTGGTCCTTGATGAAGCAGATCGTATGTTAAATATGGGATTTTATGATGCAATCGTTAAAATTGCTTCCAATATGCCAAGAAAAAAACAAACCCTCCTTTTTTCAGCAACATTTCCTGAAAAAATAGAAGTCTTAGCCAAACACCTTCTCAATGAACCACTTATCATAAAAGTAGACACGCACATAGAAGCCCAAAAGATAAATGAACTCATCTATGAGACTGACGATAAGAACAAAACCCTCTTTGCCCTTATACAATCTTACCAGCCTGAATCCTTGCTCATCTTTTGTAATACCAAAGCACAAGTTATTACACTCACAGATATACTGTTAAAACGTGGGCATGCTGCCATAGATATACATGGAGACTTAGACCAACGTGACAGAAACGAATCAGTGATTGCTTTTTCAAACAAGACAAAACGTATCCTTGTGGCAACAGATGTTGCATCCAGAGGCTTGGATATTAAAGATATTGCATTGGTCATTAACTATGACTTACCCTTTGAACAAGAAGTTTATACACATCGTATTGGTCGTACAGGACGTGCAGATGCAACAGGTACTGCCCTCTCATTATTTACATATAAAGATCGGGAAAAATGTACCTATGTAAAATCACGTGCAACTCTAGGTGAAATAAAAAAATTACGCATAGATGCAAAGTTCAAAATGATGAGTGATTACGATACCCTTTGTCTGAATGGTGGGAAAAAAACTAAACTACGTGCTGGAGATATTTTAGGTACACTTTGCAAAGAAATAGGTATCGAAAATACATTGATTGGTAAAATCAATATAACTGATACTAAATCATATATTGCTTTGCATCACACAGTCATCAATCAAGTATTTAAAGCATTAAAGAAAGTAAAAATTAAAAAGAAAAAATATATCGCATGGATATTGGACTAGTCTTCCAATATCTCTTTTCTTCTCTTATACCTTACGATATAAAAAACCGTAATCAACATAACACATAAGAGCGCAATCAGGGTAGCTGATTTTAAATATTCTGAGATGAGGTCTTCATTTGATCCCAATACATATCCTAAGATAACAAGAACAATAACCCAGATACCAGCACCTAAGGCAGTATAAAATGAGAACTTGGCAATATTCATACGTGCCAGACCAGCAGGTAAAGAAATAAGTTGCCGTATACCAGGGATAAGGCGTCCATTAAAGGTAGACAATTCTCCATGCTTCACAAAAAAAGCTTCCAGTTTATCTAGTGTTTCTTCTCTAATAAAAAAATATTTACCATACTTCAAAATAAATGTTCTACCAAAATGGATTGCTAAGTAATAATTAAACAGTGCCCCCATAACAGAACCTAAAATACCTGCAAAAATGATCATATAAAGATTCATTTCACCTTTATAAGCCAAATATCCTGCAGGTATCATAATAATTTCACTAGGAAAAGGGAAAAAAGTACTCTCAAGAAACATCAGAAGAAAAATACCCCAATAACCCATATCACCTATGTAAGCAACTATGGTATTTGCAATATCGTGTATCATAACCAGTTATTCGCTAAATGCACCAACGGCTGTAAGTCGTTTGTACCTCTGATCCAACATTTCATCTACTGTAAGCTCTCGGAGTGCTTTTATCGTATCTAAAAAATATGTTTTGACTACATTCCCCGCTGTTTGTTTATCTCGGTGTGCCCCAATCAGCGGCTCTTCCAACACATCATCAATGAGTTTATGTTCAAGTAGGTAATTAGGTGTGATTTTTAATGCTTTTGTTGCAGCTTCTACCTTGCTTGGGTCATTCCATAAAATAGCAGAACACCCTTCAGGTGAAATCACTGCAAATACGGAGTAACGCATCATTGCCAACTTATCTGCTACCCCAATCGCCAGCGCACCTCCAGAACCACCCTCACCAATCACAATAGAAACCATAGGTACTTTCACCGAAGCAAATTCAAAAAGATTCTTGGCAATCGCTTCACTTTGACCTCTCTCTTCTGCACCAAGACCAGGATAGGCTCCCGGAGTGTCTATAAGCATAAGTACAGGAATATCAAACTTCTCTGCCATTTTGACTGCACGAAGTGCTTTTCTATAGCCTTCAGGATTTGGCATCCCAAAGTTTCTCTTAATCTTGTTTTTAACTCCACGCCCTTTTTGTTCACCTATAAGCATAGTTTTTTGACCATCTATCCAACCAATATAACAAAGAATAGCAGGGTCATCACGAAATGCTCGGTCACCATGAATCTCATAGGCATCTTCCATTAAATACTTCACGTAATCCAATGCATAGGGTCTATCGGGATGGCGTGCCAACTGAAGCTTTTGAAAATCAGAAAGTGAACCAAAAGTTTTTTGTACCTCTTTGTCTAAATCATTTTGAAGTTTTTCAACTGCTTCCATATTTGCAATGGCATGTGCAGATACAATCTCTTCTTGTATCTTTTCAATTTTATTTTCAAAATCTAAATAGGTTGCCATCCGCAATCCTTATATTTTTTTAAAAATGACAACACCGTTAGTACCACCAAAACCAAATGAGTTACTCATAGCAACATTAATTTCAGCTTTTCTAGCACCTGTTGTAATATAGTCTAAATCACAGTTTTCATCTGGTGTTGAATGATTAATCGTTGGAGGAAGTACGCCATCTCTCATTGACATCAAACATACGACTGCTTCTATCGCACCTGCAGCACCTAAACAGTGTCCTAATTGACCCTTGATAGAACTAACTGGAGGACAATTCTCTTTTCCACCAAATAACTCTTTTAGTGCTGCTGTTTCATTTTTATCATTAATTGGCGTCGAAGTTCCATGTGCATTAACATAATCAACTTTTGGCTCGCCTGCCATTTTATACGCACCTTTCATCGCACGTAATGGTCCATCCATAGTTGGTGTTGTAATATGATTTGCATCTCCACTTTCACCAAACCCTATAAGTTCTCCATAAATAGTAGCACCTCGTGCCACGGCATCATCATAACTTTCTAATACTAAAGCTCCCGCTCCTTCACCCATGACAAAACCATCCCTATCTGCATCAAATGGTCTTGAAGCGCTTGCAGGATCATCATTCCGGGTAGAAAGTGCCTTCATCGCAGCAAAGCCACCCATACCTACGGGACAGATAGCTGCTTCTGCTCCTACAACCAACATTTTGTCAGCTGTTCCTACTATAATGGACTTAGCTGCTTCACCAATGGCATGTGTTCCCGCCGCACATGCGGTAACGGAAGAAAGGTTAGGCCCTTTGAGCCCTTCATAAATAGTCACAAAACCACCAAGCATATTGACAAGAGAAGAAGGAATAAAAAAAGGAGAAATTCTTCTAGGGCCTCTAGTATGACATACGACAGAATTCTTTTCAATATTTGAAAGTCCTCCTATACCTGAAGCAGATGCAACGCCAAATCTCTCCATATCTACATCTTCAGGGAGGTTCGCATCAGACATAGCTTCTTTTGCCGCTTTTAGCCCAAGATGTATAAATCTGTCTGCTTTCTTCACTTCTTTTGCATCTAGTACTGACTGAGGATCAAAATCTTTTATTTCACCGGCAATTTTCACTGTATGCTTTTCAGTATCAAAGGATTCAATGTTTGAGATACCACATTTCCCATCTATAATTGCAGAAAATGCACTCTCTTTATCTAAACCTAGAGCGTTTATCATCCCCAACCCTGTCACTACAATTCTTTTCACTGCTGACTCCTGTATGTACTATATAAGATATATATGAATATTTTAGTAAATATTCATATATATATTATGGATATCCCCCCGAAGGGAAACATACGATAGAGAAAGATACTATACGTTTTCGATAAACTTAATTGCATCAGCAACTGTTGCAATAGCTTCTGCCTGATCATCAGGAATTTCAATATCAAATTTCTCTTCAAGTGCCATTACCAACTCAACAACGTCAAGACTATCAGCTCCAAGATCCTCTACAAATTTAGACTCTTCTTTAACCTCTTCTGGGCTCACATTTAGTTGTTCAACAACCACTTCCTTTACATCATCAAATAATGCCATTGATTACTCCTTAAGTTTGTTAGTAAATACGCATTATTATAACAAAAAAATGATAAAAAGCTTATATTTTCACTAAAATCTAATGATGTATCATACAGATAGAAGAGTTTGT
>JALSHU010000060.1 GCA_026982075.1 Sulfurovum sp.
GTAAAAAGCATAGCTGTTGCATAGGGTGTTCTGAATATACCAGGAAACATATAGTACACACCCCACCATCCAAGTACAAGAAGCATCAAGCCTATAAACCTGTTTTGCATCCATTTTGGCATTTTGTATTGAAGTCCATACTGTGTAATATACTTTCCTATGAATCCGTGTGGGCATACACCACAAAATACTCTTCCCAATGTCGGTAGTGTTACCACCATAAAGAGTGCCCAAAAAATACCCCAAAAGAGTGCCCATGTAAATGTATTCTCTTTTCCTGTATGAACAAATCCATAATAGATTGCATAGAAGAATAATCCTGAAATAAAGAGCTTCAATAGAAGTAAAAACATCTTATTTTTAAAAAGGAACCGTAATATCGGATACCTAAACATATCATTTGTACTTCTGTCTATCTTCTCTACCATGATTCTCTCCTAAATACCTATCTTTAAAATCTAAGTGATGCACCCACGATGAAAGTTCTTCCTGGGTTGACTGTGAGTCCCATGTCTCTTATGTCATAGAGCCCATCATCGTTCCTATCCCCTGTAACACGTGGCATCATGTAGTACTGTTTGTCCAATACATTATTCGCATTAGCAAAGAGTTCAAGTGGATAGTTGGCAATTTTTGTATTGTACCTTGCTCTAAGATTTAACACTGAATAGCCACCCACTTCTATCTCATTACGCTCATCGGCAAACTGGGAGGATCTATAAGAGAGTCCTGCTGTCAACAGAAGATCACTTATAGGACGGTAGTTTGCCTCTACATAAATAGTATGATTTGATGTTCTAGGCACACTATTGCCTACAACATCATATTTTGTTGCAACACTCTCTCCCTCTAGTAAAATATAGTAATTGTCATAACGTGTATAAGTACTGTCTAGGTATGTGTAGTTGAATGTAAAAAAGTAAGGTTTCTTTCTATCTGTCATCACACTCAACTCAAGCCCACGACTTCTTACATCGGAATTATTATTATAAAATATCGCTTCATCCCCATTAGGCGAGGCATAGTTTCCTGTATTTCTACCAATCACATCTTTTCTATCAAGCTGATATACAGATATATCATAAGAAAAAGTATCATTCTTTTGCCTAAATCCTATCTCAAAATTTGTAGTGGTTTCTGTCTGTAAATCCAAATTATTCACATACGTACCGCTCCAGCTAGCACCCAAAATATCCCCTGCAAACATCTGGGTAAGTTGTGGTACTCGAAATCCTGTAGATATGTTGTTATAAAATACTGAATTTTCATCAAATTTATAGGTACTTCCTAGACGATAAGAGGTCTCATTGAACGTTTCACTATAATCTCCACCATTTAGATTATCTTGATAGCTATAATCTATCTGGTCATAACGAGCATTTAAAACTACAGTAAACTGTGAAGTTACGCCATATTTTAACTCCCCATACAAGGCATTGATATCTTCTGTACCTTCTGTATTTTCTGTCACTTCACCTATGGCGTGAAGTGTACCTCTTCTATCTGTGTAGTCTACTCTATAGTTCTGATTATAAGACATCTCATTTCTAGCCAAATCTACTCCCACAAGAGAGGCGAGTTTATCGCCACCCATTCTATACTCTGCTTTGAGTCCATTTTGGATAGTATTTGCATAAGAGTCATAAAGGTGGTCATCCCTTAGACCATCTCTATTGCTATCATACGCTGCACTTTTGTTACTCGTTTCATCTTCATATCGGTAAAGTTGTACCATTAAATTTGAGTTGTTATCAAAATCTTTTGAATAGGTCATAAAATATTTATCAAGATTGATATCATACTCTGTTGCATAACCAACTTCACCAACACTTTTTGGGTTATTTTCAGCATTATAGCTATACACTCCCGTATCCGGGTCGTAAGTAGCATAGGTAATAGAGCCTGTATCATTCTCATAACGTTTTGTTCTATCTATGCCAATGATAATATCACTACTCTCATCTATGTAGTATTGAAGTTTTCCATTGACTGACTTGGTCCAATAATCAGAGTTTTCCCAGTACCCATCACTCCCTTTATAACTCCCTTGCATTTGAACAGCAAATTTTTCATCACTATAGTTATAACGTGCTACATATTTTTCATAACCATTACTTCCTTGTTCTACAGTAGAAAAGCCTTCATTTTTTGCTTTTGGACGCTTTGTTGTGATAATCACTGCACCCGCTAGAGCATCATTTCCATAGAGGTAAGAAGCACCCCCTTTGATGACTTTGATACTCTCAATATTGTCTGCATCTATATTGACACTTCCC
>JALSHU010000061.1 GCA_026982075.1 Sulfurovum sp.
CATCCATCGTTTTATTAAGGGTGGGGTTTTGAAAAAGGATTGGGCTATAGCGGATGATTTTGATGGGCACTTTGGTGAATAATGGTCTACATGTTGGGGTTCGTACCTCACCCCAACCTACGGGCTGAGAAAGGTATCGAACGGATGGCAAGGACAATTCAGGGGACACACAATACCTGATTAGTTAAATCTTGTGTTCCCTTATTCGTTGCTGCTGGAGAAGAGCCCGTTTTTTAAAGTCCTTTCCTATGATACCATAAGTGTTGATTTAAACGCTAATTAAGAAGACGTATATGAAATCAATACTTTTCATCGTTATAAGCTTATTCTTTATAAATTCACCTGCCGACTTAAAGGCAAATGAACTCATCATTTCCAGTGAAATAGCTATTAAACACCTTCCCGCTCTCCAGATCGCTCACTCCGGCGAGTTAGTTATCTTTAAATATAAAAACTGGTCTTATACGCATGAAGTAGTTTCGCCTGAAAATCTCATAGTTTCAGTCGACTTAACAGGATTTGAACATCAGTTTATAAAAAGTGTTTTTGAAAAAAAAATAAGAGGAGAGCTACCTAACTGGATGGGTTTACTTGCTGAAGATTTTTCTAATAAAATCCTTAACAAAAACGGATCGTATCAAAAAATAAATATTGGTAATTCAATAGTGTATGGAACATACAGCAAAGAAGAGCAACAGGGGTTTATTTTTATTTTAGAAGAAAGGTCAATACATAAACTAGATATTTTAGGGGCATATAAAGATTACACCGCCCTCACAAACAACATCATTAAAAGGGATTGATTCATGGAGTTAAGTCAAGCTGAAAAACAAGATTTACGCGTTTTTTTAGCAGCTGTATATGGGCCCCAAGTGAATAATTGGCGCATTAATGCTTCCGTATTTAACCATACTTACAAAATGCTATATGAGTCCAAAAAATGTTCTGATTTGGTGAGCTTGATTCCTAGACCTATGACAATAGGACAAGCACCAATTAAGTACATATCAAAAGCCGCTAGGAAATTATTACTTCGCAAACTGAAGAACAATAAGCAGCATTATAAACTCTGCGTTGTTACCTCCGCTCTGAAAGCTAAATCGAAGATTCACATGGCAGCCATGGGGCTCTAAAAACAGCCCGCTCCCGTGTGGGGATGAATACTGTACTACCATTTTATTGAGAGCTACCGGCTAGACGTTGTTGCTTCTGCTGGTACCAAAAACATAGCCTAGCAAGGCGGTGAGTGTGGGGAATAGTACGTTTATCAGGATCAATTGCAGCGTGTCAAACCAAAAGGTGCGGAATGAGCCTTGTTTCTTTTCAACCTCTGATGTCAGGCTCGCTAACGCTTTCAATTGTTCGGGTGTTGTTTCACTTTTAAGCTTCTCTATGTGTTCAAGTACAGATAGAAACTGATTTTCGCCCCAAACGAAAATAGATAAAATCATCAGTAAAAAGCCAATAATTAGCCAAATAATGCCCCAAGTAAGCGAAACGCCCGCCTTCTCTTTGCCGGTGAGTGGCTCTGGATCGGAAACGGGAGCACCTGTGGGATGACTATCCTTGATGCTTTGGATGCGGATACTCTTGATATCAAAATCGTCAGGCATATGGGTAACATCCGTTATTTTTCGCGGTGTCTCTTGATGCGGGAAAGCTCGGGCATAACTAATCTGTGGGCATTGTTACCATCTCGGGTGGTCGACAGTATCATACGGTCATGATAAGTCTCGTCAGATACCCAATCTAATAAGGAGAGCGCTACTCGCGTGACATCTGTAGACTTAGAGAGTCCAAGTCTATTTTCTAGTTTTTTCAAGAAGTCACTGTCAACACTTACCCTTATTTCCATTTTTGAATTACTACTCATCATCAAATACTCCGAAAAAAATCCATTAATACTCCTATTGTATCGGGTGATCGCCCAAAAACCTAATGCACCCGGGCCTTAATTTGTCAATGGTATGATTAACTTTTTACTATGCTTTAGAGCTGGCAGTAGAGTGATTCGCAAAACAGCAGATTTCATCTGCTATCGTCGTGGCCAAACAGATTGCTGACAGTGAATAGAGAGAGCGTGCTTTGCACGATCCATTTTTTCCTTGCGGAAACGAAAATAATTTCTCGTGCAAAGCGTTCACTTTACAACCGCCCCTGCTGCTCAACCGGGCTCACCCAGTAGATACCTTGCCCTTTCAGGCTTTTTTGGCCGATGATTGTGGCGATGACGTGATCAAGATCTTCATCTTTTAGCAA
>JALSHU010000062.1 GCA_026982075.1 Sulfurovum sp.
TCGTAATAGACTCGTATCTTCACTCTCAAACCCCCGTGTAATCGGTATCTTATGAGTCTTCTTTTTTTGAAAAGTACTCACAATAGTGCCCATTCTTTATTTTTATAAAGCCTATTTTATCGCTTGTTTAGACATGTTTTTGTATAAAATTTTAGACTAATGTTCATATCTGTTTGAACAGATATTGTAGATACATAAACTATATCTACATTTATGAATTATGCTATAACAGTATGACTTGAATTATACAGAATATGGGCTTTGATATCAGTTTTTGAAACACATTAAAAGTTGACAGCAATGTCATAAGATAAGTATATATTTTTGTGTGGATTGATAGAACATGTGAGTGTTTTCAAATAAACGTAACTTTCAGGGGCAGATGCTAAGATAGTATAAGAAGTTTTATTATATCAAGGAAAAGAATGAAAAAAAAATATATGAAAACCTTATTATTGCTCTTTACATGTGTGACTAGCTCAATTTATGCTGATTCGAGTGCAGAAAAAGCAGCCAAAGAATTGGCAAATCCAGTTGCTGCGTTGATATCTTTACCAATACAAGTGAATTATCAACCAAATATAGGACCTACTGGTAATGGAAGTCAATGGTTAACAAATGTTCAACCTGTTATACCAATAGATTTTAATGATGAATGGAACATTATATCTCGTACTATTATTCCTTTGGTCTCTAAAGATATTGGTGTGAGTGGTGTTGATAGAGTTAGTGGTGTAGGTGACATTGTGCAGAGTGCTTGGGTTTCTCCTAAATCACCTACAAAAGCAGGATGGATATGGGGTGCAGGTGCAGCGTTTCTTATACCCTCAGGTTCTGATGTGAGTGCAAGAAAATGGGGTGCAGGGCCTACAGGGTTAGCCCTTAAACAAGACGGACCATGGACTTACGGTGGACTTTTTAATCATATCTGGTCTTTTGGAGGAAACGATGCAGTAACTGCCAGTATCAATCAAACATTTGTACAACCTTTTTTAACGTATATTACGCCACAAGCAGTTACCTTTGCCCTAAACACAGAAACAATTTATGATTGGGAGAATGATCAATTTACTATACCTCTCAATTTTTCCATTACGAAAGTAACAAAAATTGGCGGACAGATGATTTCTTATGGAGCAGGTGTAACATACTGGGCAGAAGCTCCTACGGGTGGTCCAAATGGTTGGGGTGCTAGGTTTATATTGACGTTTATTTTTCCAAAGTAGTATTACTCTTAACTGTATGTATCAAAAACTCATAGCTAATCCAATGGCAAAGCCTGAAACATCTTTCCCAAATGTATATCGATACAGCAGTCTTGTGCGTGTAATGAATACAGGGTCGTTACTGGAATCAAGTTCAAACCCTGCACCTATGGTAGTAAGGTAATTGAATCCAAGTGCATTATATTGTGCACCCAAAAAAGTTGTATTACTAAGTTCAATGAATAACGTAAAGGATTGTTTAGCATTGTTATACCAGTAGGCGCTCTCCATCGTGATCACAGATTTATTATATTTGCATTGGATGAACCAGTGTTGGAACTATATTGTAATTTAAAACTTTTAAGCTGCATATAGTTATAACGAAACTCTACATAAATTCCATAATCTTCTCTATGTATTCCCAGTCCATAAGTATTCATAGTACCAATATGTAAAAATGGAGTTAATGAAAAAAATGGATATATAATTCCCTACCTTTTCTTATTGCTCAGCAAATAATAATCAACTAAATTCAACTTCAAACTCTTACTCAACCCTCGATGTAAACTACAGTAACCTCTTACTTTCAGAAGGCAAAAAACAAGAGGTATATGATATGTTTCAAAAGAGCTTAAAAAATGTCCCTTATGTTGGCATACTCCATCATGCACTTAGGACTATGGTACGTACGTAACAAAGAGAAAGCTAAAGCCTTAAACTCCATTAAAAAAGCATATACTATGGAACCAGATAATGCTAGGTTTGCTTATGTCTATGCCGTGGCACTGGGTGAAACAAATGCCAAAGAAGCGGTAGTAGTACTTGAATCAGTCTACCCAAAACATACGGGAGATATGCAAGTTGTGTCTGGATTAGTGTATTACACCAAACAAATAGGAGAGAGTGAAAAAAGTGATGAGTTTGAGAAAAAACTTAAAGCTTTACAGCACTTTGAAGTGAGATAAATGAAGTAATTCTATGGACAGTATAGAAAACATTTTGTTTATTGTTGTGCTTGTGAGGGATTACACTTTTTATTACCATAATACCATCCATCTTGGTAGTCTATATTATTGTTGAACAAGATACTGTTTTTTGTGTATACCTTCGTTAGTAGTAGTGATAACGAAAAAAGACTCCATGCTGTTTGCCTACTATGATCTTTTAAAAGTAGGATATAAGGAGACCTCTAAAAGACCAGCATATAGGAAAGTAGCTCTTAGAGCATTTCCACCTGTGCAACCAAAAATGGGTGAGTAAACTACTCAAATACCATGAATTAAGAAAACGATGCTTACTCATGGATTATAAGAGTCATTTAAAACTTAACATTGATGCCTAAAGTAAATCGTTATCTTATGTATCGTTAGATTCTACCTTCAAGAAAATGTTCAAATATTTGAGTTACAAGTGTGATACGATCTTCAAAACTCTTTTTTGAAGCTCTTTCATCTATCGTATGATCACCATCTCCAAATGGCCCCCATCCATCTAATGTAGCGACACCTTGAGCAGAGATGACGTTGGCGTCACTTACGCCACCTCTCTTCTCCGTGGGCAGGGTGATATTACATAAGGTGTTTATTTTATCTACAAATGCCATTTGTTCGGGTGAGGGTTGCATGACATCTCTTTGTATACCTCCTGAGAGCGTTGAAACAGTGCCTTTGACATGGGAATGGGCTATGATTTTATCTATTGCTTCAAGTACACGGTCTCTTTCATCTGTAGTGGTGTACCGTAATTCAAATATAAGATGTGCCTGTGGTGAGATAGTATTTGCACCTATACCACCTTTTATTTTACCTACATTGACGGTGGTTTGTTTGTCTAGATTTGTCAAAGCTATAAGCTCAACGATTTTATGTGCAGCTTCAAGGTTCGCATCTGCACCATCACTGTAATGATTCCCAGCATGTGCAGCTTTACCTTCTATATCTACAAAAAATGTTCCCACACCTTTTCTTCCGACTACAATCTCTTCATTAACACCAGCAGCTTCAAAGACCATACAGTAGTCATACTCTTTTGCAATGGCAGCTGAGAGATATTTACTGTCATCACTGCCTGTTTCTTCATCACTGACAAGTAAAAAGTCTATATTATGAATTTGGCTGTATTTTTTGTAGACATTCCTTAGGGATTGAAGTGCAACATGATTTCCACCCTTCATGTCGCAAACACCTGGTCCATAAATCCACGTTTCATCTTCTGTAAATTTTTCAAAACTATCTGGAGGAAAAACAGTATCTATATGACCTAAAAGCAGTAGCTTTTTTCCTTCTTTCTTCGGTGATTTAAAATGTAAGTGATTACCTATATGTTCTCTAGTGTGTTTTTCAAGTGTATAGTCAAGTGCTTGCATCCATGAGGCAAATAGTTCTCCAACTTTGTCTACACCTTGTTTATTTTTAGTCCAAGAATTGATTTCTATGATAGTTTTTAATTCATTTAAGTTTACATTAAGCATAATAACCTCGAAATGCCCAAATTAGGGGCTTATTTTGTATGTTCACTAAAGATATTTTAGTAAACAATAGTATAATTTGACATTAAATAGTTGATTATAGATTGCTTATAATCCAAAGGAGAGTGAAATGGGACGAAATATTGGGATGTGGCTCTACAGTAATGGTGGTGGAGATAAAATTCAGAAAAAAATCGTTAAAAAATTACGTGAACGAGAGATAGAAACAATTACGGATATCAATCTACGTCATGCAGTAGCTAAAAATAACCATATTGTACATAAAAAAGTCAACCTTGAGGAATTGGATCTTTTCTTTTCATATAATGCAGGAGAACAAACACAATACCAAATGTTTCTTTATCAAGCACTCAATCGGGTGATTCCTATGATTAATTCTTATGATTCCTTTTCCTTAACTGAAGATAAGTTCCAAACCTCCTTTTTGCTTCAACAACATGGTATTGCCACACCTGAATTTCAACTTTGTCACAGAGATGATGGGAAACAACTTCAAAAGATTATGAATAAATGGTCAAAAATGGTGTATAAACCAACAGATGGTTGGGGTGGGGTGGGTCTAACCAAAATAGAAAGTCAATCAACCCTAGATATGCTTATGCCATTTCTAAATCAGATGGATTTACGTTTTTTCTATGTAGAAAAATTTGTTGATTATGATAATACTGATTTTAGAGTTGATATCGTTGATGGTCAGTTTGTAGGATGTTATGGTCGTAAAGCTTCAGGAGATGACTGGCGTACAAATATTACATCTGGAGGTTCAGTGTTTATGAGAGAACCTGATGATGAAGTGATTGAAATAGCAAAAAAAGCAGCCAAGGTCTGTGGAGTAGATATAGCAGGAGTAGATATCATTTATGATTTGGAAACAGAAGAATATGTTGTGCTTGAAGTAAATGGTATACCAGCTTTTGCTACACCAGAACAAGAAGAGATGGGATTAGATTTTAATAAAAGGAAGATTGACTTGATTGTAGATTTGATAGACAGAAAAACACAGTAAAAGCATAGAGAGAGGTTTTAGGTTTAAATAAGAGGGATTGAAGTATTGTTGGGAAAACTTCAAAGAATAATAGTAGCAAAGTATAATAAAAAGAGATGAACATGGCAAAGAAAAAAAGTAACGAAGAACTACCAAAAATAGGATTACTCTATCTTGATTACGTATTAAGATTTTTCGACAAATCAAACTTTAGAGGGTGGCCAAATAAGATTGAAACTGTAACGTATCATTGGAAAAATGATAAAAACCGTTTTATAAAAGAAGTAAAGCGTAAAAAGATTGATGTACTGATAGGAAATATACCAGCAACAGCATATGAAACATTTAGAGAAATTGCACGTGAGTTACCAGATGTACAGTTTATACCATCATTAGACACACAATTTTCAAATAAATCTAAAGAAAATGTAACGCGTTTTGCATGGAAATATGAAATACCTATCCCTAAAACATACATTTTTTATGATAAAAATAAAGCAGATAATTTTATAGGTAAAACAAAATTTCCTAAAATTGTTAAAAAATCATATGGTCCTTCTAATTATGGTGGTTATTTTGTACATAAAGTAGATTCTAAACAAGAAGCTAGAAATCTTTTGGCTCAGAAAAAATATCATCCTGCATATTTTCAAGATTTTGTTCCTATGGAAGCAGATGTACGTGTAATGCTCATAGGCCATAAACCTGTTTGTGCTTTTTGGAGAAGAGCTCCTGAAGGTGAATGGTTAACCAATACGTCTCAAGGTGGTGAGATGGACTATATGAATGTTCCTAAAGAATTGCTAGACCTTGCTGTAAAAGTATCTAAAGCGGCCAATGCAGAATACTGGGCATGTGATGTGGCAGTAGGAAAAGATGGAAAATACCGTATTTTAGAATGTGCTACTGCATTTGCAGCATTTCCATATATTAGAGACTGGATAGGTCAATACCTCATGTGGAAATTCTCAGATGGTAGATTCCCTAAACCAAATATCCCACTTTTTAACTGGGAAGAGCTTGGTAAAATGGATCCTTCAGTACTACGAACACTTCGTTATATTACATTTGGTAACTATACACCAAGTTATGATGGTGCATATTTCCTTGATAAAAAAGTTAAAGAAACAGAAGAAGGTGAGATGTATTTACATGAGATGGATAGTCTATACCCAATGCTTTTAACTGAAGACAGAAACTATGAAGAATGGCCAAGTGAAAAATGGAATTTCCAAGATAACTATGGAAGAAGCATAAGAAAAGTACATGCACAGAGTAATCCAAAAATATCAGCAGATGAGTCTGAAGAATCAGAAAAATCATCTATCGTCTTAACTGAAAAGAAAATACAAAAGCTTTTAACATCAGTTGAAGGGATAGGAAAGAAAAAAGCTGAACATATTATGGACAAGTTTGATACCACAGAGTTGGTTCATGCATTAGAGACTGCACCTCATAAAATCATGGAAGAAATTTCATGGTTTAAGAAAAAATTTCTTACAAAACTTATCAAAGAATGGGAAACATTTAAAAATAAACTGTAAAATTCCATGATTTTTTGTTTCTACGCGTATTGCGTGGAAACATACATGAGTGTATATGTATTATTATGCTGATGTATGTACCTTATATCGGGACAAAAGAAATTATATAAAGAGAATACTACGAATGAAAAAACAATATATGTCGTATAAAGAAAGTTTAGACTTTCTTTATACGATGGAAAAAGCGCATCCAAATCTAATCAACATTATTAAAATAGGTACAACCTACGAGGGCAGAGATATTGTACTTGCCAAAATATCTAAAAATGTAGAACATGCCGATGAAAAACCAGCGATGCTTTTCACAGGTTCTGTACATGCACGTGAATGGATAGGTCATGAGTTGGCACTAAAATTCATTGAGTATATAACAGAAAATCAAAGTATAGACCCTCAACTCGAAAAAAGTTTAGAAGAGTCTACTATTTATATGGTACCTTGTTTAAATCCTGATGGATATGAGTACTCACGGAAACATTTTTCTTTTTGGCGTAAAAACAGACGACCCAATCATGATGGAACTATCGGTGTAGATCTTAACAGAAATTTCTCTATTGGTTTTGTAAAACAAAGTAGTACCTCTTCAAATGTGTATGGCGGGGAAGAACCTTTTTCTGAAGCAGAGAGCAGTGCTATCAAAGCTTTTGTGGATACCCATGATAACATCACTATAGCGTTGGATTATCATTCACAAGGTAATGTCTTTTTCCCTGCACATAAATTTACGCATGAGGCAGAAATAGACGGAACAGACATGAATGTCTTATGTGCAAATATGAATGATGAAATATCTAAAGTAACTGGTAGAAAATATGGTATCCATAGAGGGAAACCACCTGCACATTTGATATCTGGTTCTGGTAGAGAATATTATTACAGTAAAGGAATCATCGCGATTGTAGTAGAAGTAGGCACAAAAAATATACCTGATTATATGAAAAGTATGTCTGGGAGTATTAATGAAAATATACCAGCACTTAAACATGTTTTTTCAGAAGTGATTAATTATTCTACTGCAGCCCCAAAAAGAGTAGATGCATTTACTATCGAAAGCAGAGATGCATCTTCTGTGACTTTGAAATGGAAATATGAAGTACGTGATGATATATTTTTTGAAATATATAGAAGCACAAAAGATAAAGATGCATGTAATCCACGTACAAAAGTAGGGATAGTAGGTGGAACACATTTTACAGATACTGATTTAAACTCTTCTACAAACTATCACTACACTATACGTGCTGTGAATAAAAAAACAGGATACAAATCAGCTTTCGCACCTGTTGTAGATGTACGTACTGGTCTTGAAAAGGATGAGTTTTTCAAGCTTATCTTTGCAAATAAATCTAGTACAGGCTATGTCGGAGAATTTATGCAAGAAGAAAATAGATCCCATTTTGGTCAAAATTCACTTTTTGTGGGTATTAATAAATCTAAAGGTATATGTAACGCTGTCATCAGTTTTGATTTGAGCAGTATTCCTGAAAATGCAACGATTAAATCAGCACGTTTTTATATCTATCCAATGAATCGTGTTGCTGCAAAAATAGAAAAGTTTGGTGAATGGAATCTTTCTTTGCTTGAGCAAGACAGTTGTCCTGAAATAACAGACTTTAATGATGTAGAAAATGCTACTGCACATGGTGTGATAGGTCGTGCAATCCAATCTAGTAATTTAACGCAAGGTATTTGGAATCATTGGAGTTTTTCAAAACATGAGTGTGAACTGTTACAGGCTGAATTAGAAAAAAATAAAGCAGTTTTTAGAATGGACGGTCCAAAAAATTTGCCTGATGGTGAAGACTCTCAAATGATGCAGTTTGATATTGGTTATGGAAAGTTTGGTGGAGGTATCCATCATAGACCTATTTTAGACATTAAATATACACTTGAAAATGATAAAATACATCTTTCTCCTTCAACACTTTCTACTGTATGTAAGAACAACAAAATGGAAGAGGGCTTAAAGAGTGGGTTTGATGAAGACGCAGAACGTGTTTATGGATATATGGAGTTTGATTTAAGTCAACTGCCTGATTCTGAAAATACCGTTATTACTGAATGTACGCTTCAAATACGTAATACCAATACATTTAAAAACAAGTCAGATGTACGCTATTATGTGGAACTTGTAGAGCTTGAAGAGGCTAACAGTTATGAAGATATTAAAGCACGCGAAAAGATTGAATATATTGGATACGAAGTAGCAGAATCAGCGCTTAATACTAAAGAGAAACAATACTTTAAATTTGACACATTTGCAAAAAATATTTTGGATGAAATCCACCAAAATGCTCAAAAACTTAAGTTGGTGATAAAGCCTACCAGTTCCTTGGGCATTAAAAACCGTATTGTCAAATGGGATGATGTTCAGCTTACAGTAAAATATATTGATAAAAGACGTAATGCAGTAGGCAAGGTCGAAAACCTATCAATTTCTAAAGAGAATCGCATGATAAAACTTATGTGGGATAAAGTAGAAGATGATGCTCTGAGAGGTTATTATGTTGTACGTAATAGTTTTCATCCACCTAGACATTTTATGGATGGTGTGAAAATATATGGTGGTAAAGATAGTTGGACATATGATAATTTTGCGTCATTTGATAAGGAAAAATATTATTCTGTATTTACCTATGATGATGTACCAAATTTCTCTGAAGCTGTAACTATCAAGTATAATCCTTTAGAGAAATATTAAAAATCAGGAGTGATTATTCTTTTATCACTCTTATATAGAAGTAAGCTGCAAGCACTGCACCCATAATAGGTGCAATGATATAGATCCATAAGTCACTTATATTTCCAGAAATTATAGCAGGTGCTATACTTCTAGCAGGATTCATACTAGCTCCTGTAATGGGACCTGCAAACATTGCTTCTACACCTACAGTAAATCCTATAGCGATACCTGCAAAATTTTTAATGGCCTTACCATGTACAGCAGAACCATAAATAACAAGCATAAGAATAAATGTTAAGATGAACTCAAATATAAAAGATTGATACCAACTACCACGAGGTAAGGTTGAGCCGTAGTAGGCTAACTGTTGTACACTTTTGGATTCTTCTAAAAAAAGCAAGACAAGAGTCAGGATAGCAAGTGTTGCTCCAGTGACTTGAAAGAGTATATAGTACAGTGTATCTTTTAAACTAAGTTCTTTGGTAAACGCAAAACTAATACTCACAGCTGGGTTAATATGTGCACCACTCACATGACCAAAAGTATAAATAACCGCAGATACGATAAAACCAAAAACCAATGCAATACCTACATGCCCCATAGCACCAGTAAGAGTTTCTACTACAATAGCACCACATCCTGCAAAGACAAGAATATATGTACCTACAAGTTCAGCAAGATAACGTTTCATAAATCAAAATCACTTTCGTTATTAATGACCTTAGATTTCGCCAAAGCAGCCTCTATCTCTTCTTTACTTACATTCCCTGTAAGGTTTAGATTGACTTCACCATCTTTCCCTGAGACTTCCATATTGGTTATTTTTGCTTTTGTCTCATTTGTCATACATTCACAAGAACCTGTCGTACAGTTTTCTACCATTTTGATGATATTTTGTTTTTCTACTGTCCCTGTGAAAGCTATCTTGACACCTTTTTTTGTGTTAAATACATGCTTGTTCATTCTTTTCCTTCTAAATTGAGTAATTGTTTTATATCTTTGCTGTCATAGCGTTCGTTTTGATTAAGTGTAGTGTTTGATTGTTGTGCAAAATTTCATGAAAATGCTTCTGTTATTTTAGGCAGTAATTTTTCACGTATTTCAATAAGTGTGGCTTCAAATGCCTCGTAACCTTTACCATGAGGATCATCAAATCCTACATGTATAGTTTTGACTGGTTTAGGAAACACAGGACAAGTCTCTTGTGCATGATCACACACTGTGACAATAAGGTCATAGTGATTATTTATGACGGTATCTAATGATTTAGAGTGGTATTTTTCTTTCCAAATACCTTCATCTTCTAGGACTTTCTTCGCATAAGGATTGACTTTTCCTGAAGATTTTACTCCAGAACTTTCAGATATGATACCTTGACATTCAGCATTAATGAGTGCTTCAGCTATGATACTCCTGCAAGAATTTCCAGTACAGAGTATGAGAACTTTTTTTGCCATTTTTGTTTACCTTTGTTGAATTGTTTGGTGATTGTAGCATAGAACAGATTATATATCAATATATCTTGATATATAATCTGTTTCCATAAAATCTGTAGTGTTTCTAAAGTAGATTATTGCATAAATTCGGGAGTTATTATGCTATAATTCCAAGTTAAATTTTGTAGTAAAATATGCTAGAAAATCATGTATAAAGTGAAGGAAATAAGAATTGAAAAATAAACAAGATATGATACACGTTTACGGAGCAAGAGAAAATAACTTAAAAAATATAGATATAAGTATTCCTAAAAATAAACTAGTAGTTGTTACAGGTATCTCAGGTTCTGGTAAATCTACGTTGGCTTTTTCAACACTTTATGCAGAAGGGCAACGACGGTATATAGAATCACTCTCTTCTTATGCCAGGCAGTTTTTGGGACGTGTAGGTAAACCAGATGTAGACAAAATAGAAGGACTTACTCCCGCCATAGCGATAGATCAAAAGACAACTTCTAAAAATCCACGTTCTACTGTAGGAACAATCACTGAAATTTATGACTATTTACGTTTGCTTTTTGCCCGTGTGGGGGAGCAATATTGTCATGAGTGTAATAAACCTATCTCTTCTATGTCTGCTTCTGATATCATTGAAGAGGTATTACGTTTACCAGAAGGTGCGAAGCTTGTCATCATGGCACCACTGGTAAAAGAAAAAAAAGGTACGTTTTCAGATATGCTGGAATCGCTACGTCATAAAGGCTATATACGAGCCATGATAGATGGAGTGATGGTAAGACTTGATGATGAGATAGAACTCTCAAAGACTAAAAAACATACGATTAAAGTCGTTATTGACCGTGTAGTGATAAAAGAAGAGAGTCGAGACCGTATAGGTCAAGATGTAGAAAAAGCACTTAAAGAGTCTTATGGCGAACTTGAAATAGAAGTGTTAAATTATGAAGAGATAGATTTCCCACGTCAACACATGCATTACTCAGAGCATTTGGCATGTTTTGACTGTAAGTTAAGTTTTGAACCTTTGGAACCAGTTAGTTTTTCTTTTAACTCCCCTAAAGGAGCATGTCCTACGTGTGATGGCTTAGGCATTCGTTATGCGATTGACCTTAAAAAAGTGATAGACTCTGAACTTAGTATCGACAAAGGTGCGGTGAAAATTATGTATGGGTTCAACAAGAGTTACTATACGAAGTTTCTCAATGCCTTTTGTGAACAAAATGATATAGATATAAAAATACCTTATGGAGAACTTGAAACCCACCAACAAAAAGCGATACTCTATGGTAATGGTGGTACAGTTAATTTTACATGGAAACGTCATAAACTTACACGCGAGTGGCCAGGAGTTGTGAAGTTTGCCCATGATATGTTCAAAGAAGAGAAAGACCTTTCAGAATATATGACAGAAAAAGTATGTGATAAATGTCATGGACACAGATTGCGTCCACGTTCACTCTCCGTAAAGATTGAAGGTCTTAATATTGCAGATATTATCGATATGCCCATCGAAAAATCGTATGCTCTTTTCGCAGATAAGGGGAGCTTTTCTCATCTGAATGAACAACAAAAGATGATAGCAGAGTCTATTCTTAAAGAACTTTATGAAAGACTTTACTTTCTGTATGACGTAGGGTTGGGGTATATCACTTTAAGTCGTGATGCACGGAGTATATCTGGAGGAGAAGCACAGCGTATACGTATTGCATCTCAGATAGGGTCTGGGCTTACAGGTGTGATGTATGTACTTGATGAACCCAGTATCGGATTACATGAACGTGATACTATGAAACTCATACGTACATTAAACTCGCTGCGTGATAAAGGAAATTCTGTTATCGTAGTAGAGCATGATAAAGAGACGATACTAGCAGCAGACTATATCATAGATATTGGTCCTGGAGCTGGCGCTTATGGTGGGGAGGTGGTTTTTGCTGGAGATGCAAAAAAATTAGCTAAAGCTAAGACTCTGACTGCAGAGTATATGTATGGAAAAAAAGATATTTGTTATTCACATGACAATCCTCAAAAAGAGTGGATAGAGATAAAAAATGTCACACTCAATAACATTCAAAAACTTGATGCCAAGATACCTTTACAAAATTTTGTTTGTGTGACAGGTGTAAGTGGCTCAGGAAAATCTTCTCTTATATTGCAAACACTGTTACCTGTAGCACGTGAGTTACTCAACCGTGCCAAAAAAGTCAATAAAATTGAGGGTGTGGAGATAACAGGACTGGATAAAGTTGATAAAGTCATCTATCTAGACCAAAGTCCTATAGGGCGAACCCCTCGTTCTAACCCTGCAACATACACAGGTATTATGGATGAGATACGTAAACTTTTTGCACAAACCAAAGAAGCAGAACTTCGTGGGTATAAAATAGGACGTTTCTCATTCAACGTCAAAGGTGGGAGGTGTGAAACGTGTCAAGGAGATGGGCAACTCAAAATTGAGATGCATTTCTTACCAGACGTTTTAGTCGAATGTGATGCTTGTGAAGGTACGCGTTATAACGCTCAGACAAGAGAAGTGCGCTATAAAGGAAAGTCTATTTCTGATGTTTTGGCTATGTCAGTAGGTGAGGCATTAGCATTTTTTAAAGCTATTCCTAATATTGCTATAAAACTTAAAACACTTACAGATGTTGGACTAGACTATATTACTTTAGGACAAAATGCTACTACGCTTTCAGGTGGTGAGGCACAGCGTATTAAACTCTCTAAAGAACTTAGCCGTAAAGACACAGGAAAGACACTCTACATACTTGATGAACCCACTACAGGACTACATTTTGCAGATGTTGATAGACTAACCGGTGTATTACATCACTTAGTAGAACTTGGGAATTCTGTGGTTGTGATAGAACATAACCTTGACATGGTTAAAAATGCAGATTACATTATAGATATGGGACCAGAAGGTGGTAACAAAGGTGGACTTATTATCGCTACAGGTAGTCCAGAACAATTGGCTAAAGAGTATAAAAAGACTCGATCGTATACAGGTGAGTATTTGATAAAAGAATTGGCGAATAAAAGTGATAGATTATAAAGTTTTTAGTTTTAATGTATTTGTATTTTTTTTACGCATAATCATAAGATTTTTGATAGTCAGAGTGCTTAAGGTTATCAACATGAGTATTTCATACCCAATACACCAAGTGAGGAAATATGAGTGGTTATCTAACATAGAGATAAAAAGATTAAAGTTAAGTTCTGCAATATAAGTAAATAAAAATATTAAACCAGCAACATAAGGAAGTAAGAAAGTATATATTACTAAAAATATTTTTTCTTTTCCCTCTGGTAGAAGAGAAGAAGCATCCTCTAATGTTATTTCTCTCCCCATTTTTTTAATTGTATCCAATATTTCATTTTTCGACAGAGTACTTTGGGTATGTTTATTTTCTTGTTGGGATACCTCTTCTGCATAAATATCATGTTTCCCAAAAAGAGTTTCATGTGTAATGGGTGTATTGCTATTGAGCGCTTTAGTTTCCATAGTTTAATTCCTTATACATTTTAGTATTGTATTAATTAGAGTATATAATAAATATTGTCAAAAATTGTCAAATGAAATATATCTAAGGTTTTTGAAAATTTTTGTTTAGTCCTCTGCTTTTATTGAGACTGAAAGAAATAGCACTTTTAAGGATACCCAATAGAAGTATACTCGCAATTATTTCATAGCCAATAGCCCAAGTAAGTATAAAAGAAGATTTTTCATTGAGAGATAAAAATACTTCTATACTACCTTCAGATACATAGAAAAAAAGAAATAGTAGACCAGTAATATAGGGTAAGAAAATAAAATATACAAAAAGGAAGAGCTTTTCTAGTCCTGATGGAAAAAATAGAGGAGTATCATCATAAGTAATACTTTGTTGAGTGAACTTATTATTTGTATTTTTAATTCGTTTTTCTTTTGGTATGTAGCTAACATGTATATTGTTAAAATTATTTTTTTGCAATGCATCCCCTCTATATAAAATATGCCATAATTAATTTAAATATTCTAACTTAAACAAAGTCAAAAAAGTCAAAAGTAAAACCTTACATGAGCGATATCTAACTCTTAATAAGCTAAAATACATAAAAAACAAGGCTTTTTTATTGAAAACAATTACTATTATAGACACTTTTGGATTTTTTTTCCGTTCCTATTTTGCTTTACCACCTTTACGCAACTCAGATGGTTTTCCTACGGGACTGCTTACGGGATTTGTGAATCTTGTAGATACCCTGCGTCGTGATCATAGTACAGATTATTTGGTTTTTGCCCT
>JALSHU010000063.1 GCA_026982075.1 Sulfurovum sp.
TCACCATAAGGGAGTGTTCTGTTTAGTTCTAAAGTGTCAAAAAGATAGTCAAACAACTCTTCAGTAACTTCCATAAGTTCGATGTAGGTTTTGTATGCCCAGTAGAACTCAATGGAGGTAAACTCAGGGTTATGTGTAGCATCTATGCCTTCGTTTCTAAAGTTTCTGTTTATCTCAAATACCGCGTCCATACCACCTACGATGAGACGTTTGAGATAAAGTTCTGGCGCAATGCGTAAGTATCTATCAACACCCAAAGCATTATGATGGGTGATGAACGGCTTGGCATTGGCTCCCCCTGGTATTGGGTGCATCATTGGTGTTTCTACTTCTAGAAAACCTTTGTCTTCAAAAAATCTTCGTATACCTGAGACGATGCGAGAGCGAAGTTTAAAACGTTTGGTGACTTCTGCATCCATAATCATATCAAGGTATCGTTGTCTGTACTTTATCTCTTGATCTTGTATTCCATGAAACTTCTCTGGCAATGGAAATATGGCTTTAGTAACCAAGTTTACTTCTAAACAGTGGAGCGTAAGCTCACCCGTACCTGTGACAAAAGGGTAGCCCTTTGCTTCGATGATGTCACCCACTTCAAAAAGTTTTTTGACCACGTCATTGTAGTACCCCTCAGGAAGGTCATCACGGTTAAAGTAAAGTTGTACGAGTCCGTCTGCATCTTCTATTTTGGCAAAGGCTGCTTTCCCCATGATACGTACAAACTTGATACGCCCGGTGAGTGTGTAAGATTTTGTTTTGTCTTGTTTCATCTCTCCTTGGGCTACTTCTAAGTCATGCACATAGTTACATTCATTTAAAAATGTCGCAGAAGGTGTGCCTTTTTTGACTTGGTTCGGGTAAGGGTTAATCCCTTTTTCTC
Source organism: Sulfurovum sp. (assembly GCA_026982075.1). Lineage (GTDB taxonomy): Bacteria > Campylobacterota > Campylobacteria > Campylobacterales > Sulfurovaceae > Sulfurovum. The sequence goes on from JALSHU010000063.1 coordinate 881, forward strand.
TGAGTGTTTGGGTTTTTTTTATACGTTCTTGAATATATTGATTATCAAATATCAAAGATGCTCCTAGTGATTATGGTGTAGTTTTATTGACATTTTTCGCATAGACCTACGATTTTCATCGTATGATCAGTCATTTGGAAGTTGAATTTTTGAGCAATTTTCTCTTGTTGCGTTTCTATGGTTTCATCATAGAACTCAATAATATCTCCACATGTTGTACAAATGAGATGGTCATGGTGTTTCTTTAGACCCAATTCGTATTTTTTCCCTTGTGTCCCAAATGAAATAGAACTGGCAATACCTGCATCTTCAAGTAGAGTGAGAGTCCGGTACACCGTAGCAATACCTATATTGATATCAGGATTTTCCTTTTTGAGTATCATGTAGATTTCTTCAGGTGTAAAGTGCTCATCATTTTCATAAAGAAACTTTAAAATAAGTTCTCGTTGTTTGGTAAATTTAAGTGTATTGTTTTTGAGTAAATTTTTAAATTTTTCTAAAAGTTTGTCATAGCTTATCATTCTTTACTCCTTTATTCAGTAAGTGTACTTTGATTAGACTCTGTTTGATCTATTTCTGTACTATTTGTTTCCCTATTTTCTATTGATGTGTGCTTGGAAGTATTGTCTTCATTCAAATTTACAACCTCTTTCATCACTTCTGTTGTTGAAGTACTTTCAAGCCCTAAGGTAGTTGGGTCAAGATTTATGAGCAATGACCCTGCTTGCTTCAAATAAGGGTAAAGGATGGAATCTTGTACATGTTTCTCTAGATTGTCTTTGACTAAAGAGACATTGGAAAGTGCTGTGACTATCAGTGCAAAAATTAAAAAATATTTTCCTCCCCCTGCAATAAAACCAAACAAACGGTTTAAAAATCCTAACCCACTGGCAGATGTGAGTTTTGAAAGAATAGAACCAATGACGGTGGCACTCAACCAAATGATAATTAAAATAGCAAGAAAACCAATGAGTTTCAGTAGCGCTTGATTATCCAGATGTAAGAAGTTTGTATCTATAAATTCAGCAGCAGTTCCAGAAAGACGGGATGCAAAATAAACACCACCAATCAGCCCTACAAGACCAAAAACTTCTTTAATAAAACCATGCATAAAACCTTTAATCCCTAACAGTATTACTATTGTAGCTATGATTACATCAAAGTAATTAAAATCGATCATTGAAAAGTTTTCCATTTCAGTCTGTCCCTTTGCTTTACATTATGGCTTTTTACTATCGCGTATTGTATCTAAAAACACTTTAGCCCATAAGAATCAGTATTTAAATATTTGCTTTAGAGACTTCATCAGCTCTGTTTGCATATTGTAGTGCTGTATCTCTTGAAATTTTTCCATCTCGTACAAATTTAAGTAATGCTTGAGTTTGTGTCTGCATCCCTGAATCACCTTGTCCCAGTTGCATTTGTGAGTAAATTTGATGTACCTTGTCTTCACGGATAAGGTTAGAAATTGCATGGTTGGTAATAAGAATTTCAGATGCAGCCACACGACCTCCTCCCAATTTAGGTAAAAGGGATTGAGCAATAACCGCTACGAGAGATGAAGATATCATGGCTCGAATCTGAGGTTGTTCATCACCGGTAAAAACATCAATAATACGGTTAATGGTTCCTGCAGCTGATGAGGTGTGCAATGTTCCAAATACGAGGTGACCAGTCTCTGCAGCAGTGAGTGCAGCTTCAATCGTCTCTTTATCTCTCATTTCCCCGATGAGTATGATATCAGGGTCTTGACGCATTGCATACTTGAGGGCAACAGCAAAAGAACTTGTATCTTCACCAACACCTCTGTGAGAGAAGACACATTTTTTATTTTGGTGGATGAATTCGACAGGGTCTTCTACCGTTACAATATGTTTTTGTTCATTGAGATTTATTTCATTGAGCATGGCAGCAAGTGTTGTTGACTTACCCGAACCAGTAGGTCCAGTAACCAAGATAAGACCTTTCTCTCTTTTGATAAGTTTTTTATATACTTCCGGTGCGCCTAGATCATCTAATGAAGGTACATCTATAGGAATAGTTCTAAATGCTGCAGCAGTGTCACCAAGTGTACGATAATAGTTTGCCCTAAAACGCCCGATATTTGGTAATAAAAGTGCAAAATCAAGTTCATCATGTTCTTCAAAATGTTGCTTTTGTTTTTCTGTGATAAGCGAATAACACATCTCTTCTATATCATCACCAGTCAGTTTAGGAAGATTTACTGCCTTAAGAACACCATCAAGCCTAATTTGAGGTTCTGTACGGCTTACAAGGTGAAGGTCAGATGCACCGTGAGTTACCACACTCTGGAGTAGTTTTTTTATGTCAAATGCAGCCATATATTTCCTTTATGTTTTATATTTTTTAGATATTTGGATTATTGGGTGAATTTACTCAATAATGGCAGGTACAATGAAAAAATCATCTTGGCTTTTTGGTGCATGAGACAAAATGTTTTTTCCTATATCATTTATTTCTCTAGGGGTATCTGATCGCAAAGGGGTTCCTCCGTCTAGCGTAGAAAAACTAGGGCTAAGGGAGTCTGTATTGAGTTCATTTAGATTTTCTATATAGTCCAAAATACCTGTGAGTTGCTTTTTTACTTCTTCTTTTTTATCATCAGCAATATAAAGGTGTGAAAGTTTTTCTAGTTTGGCTAAAACGGTATCGTCTATTTGCATTGATTAACCTTATATAATATATTTGTAGTTTACATCATTATATATTAATTTAGTTTAAGATATAAGTATAGAAAGAATATTATCAAAAAGGATATAGATTATGATGCAACAATTAGATATGAATTCTGAAGCGTTTAAAACCGAGCTAGAAAAAACAGAAAAGTTTACAGATAAGGTGTGTGAAAGTAAAGGTTGGGTGTATGGTCCCATAGATGATGTGAATGAAGGTGTCATTATGGGACTTGCACGTCATAAAATGCTTTATGGTAAAAGGTTTTGTCCTTGTTTTATGGTAGAACCAGATCCAGAAAAAGAAGGTAAATTTAAAAGTACTGATGATCGAATCTGCCCGTGTAAACCAGCAATAGAACATGAAATACCAGAACAAGGTATTTGCCATTGTCAAATTTTCTGTACGCCTGAATATAAAGAAAACAAACTCAAAGAGATAGAAGAAGAGGCTAAAGCAAAAGCAGCAGGGAATTAATATCTTTCAAGGATACTTATAGAATTCTTTGTTATATTGCTGCAATATTTTCAAGTCTGGGGAGACAAAAATGCAAACACTATTACGACAACATGATATCAATTCTGAAGAGCTCGAAATTTTACTTGAAGCTAGAGACGAGGGGAAAGCACATTTTTTACTTGTAGATGTGAGAGAAGATATGGAATACAATGCTGGGCACATTAAGGGTGTGGATATGCTTAAACCAACCTCTGATTTTCAAGCATGGGCATTAGAGTTTCTGAATACAACGAAAGATCAATCAGTTGTATTTACATGCCGTACAGGGAGTAGGAGTGCACAGATACAAAATGTTTTTAGGAAAAATGGACATACTGGAGTGGTGAACCACTTTGGAGGGATAGTTACCTACCGTGGAACTATAGAAAGATAAATGTCAAAAATACTTTTTCTTCACGGCTTTTCTTCTTGTGGTCGGGGTAATAAATCGACAGCACTTAAAGCATATTTTGGTACAGAAAACGTGATAGCAAATAATCTTGCGTATGACCCTCTTGAGGCTATAGCTGAAGTAGACAGCCTCATCAAATCAGAGAGTATAGATTTGCTCGTAGGTTCATCCTTGGGCGGATTTTATGCAACATATTTGGCTGAAAAATACCAAATGAAAGCAGTTTTACTCAATCCCTCGATACAGCCATGGCTAACACTTGCCCCTTATGTGGGCTGGCAAAAACGTTTTTGCGATGATGAGGTGTTTGAATTTAAAACAAGTTATATAGAAACATTTAAAACTTTAAAAGTAAAGCCTCAAAAAGGGAATTATTTGGTGCTATTACAGAGTGCAGATGAACTCTTGGATTATACTAAAGCACAATCACTCTATAATACGCACAAAGTTATCGTTGAATATGGCGGGAATCACCGTTTTGAAAATATTGACGCGTATATGTCAATGATAGAAAAATTTAGAAAATTGGGAACCTTATGAATGTTGTTGATCTCCTATTAAAGCTTTTAAGTTGTAAATCACTGACACCTGATGATGATGGATCATTACAATTTATAGAAGAATATCTTGATGAATACGAAGCTTTGTATGTCAATAAGAAAGGGGTGAAAAACCTTTTCTTATCAAAAAAGTTTGGTGAGGGAGACCACTTATGTTTTGCGGGGCATGTAGATGTTGTACCTGCTGGAGATAATTGGGATACGAATCCTTTTGTACCAGTGATTAAAGAGGGGAATATTTATGCCCGTGGCGCACAAGATATGAAGTCTGGTGTAGCAGCTTTTGTACAGACTTGTAAAGAAGCAAAAAATTTTAACGGGACACTCTCTGTACTGCTTACTTCAGATGAAGAGGGCGAAGGAAAATATGGTACTGCTGTGATGTTAGAATACCTTAAAGAGCAGAGGATGTTACCTGACTATTGCATCGTCGCTGAGCCTACATGCGAGACCAGGTTCGGTGATGCGATAAAGATAGGTCGTCGTGGATCTATCAATGGATACTTGACCATACAGGGAAAACAAGGACATGCCGCTTACCCTGAAAAAGCCATCAATCCTGTACATCAGATAGCACCTATTTTAGATAAAATTGCTGGCATTAACTTAGACAACGGGGATGATGATTTTGCACCTTCTCAAATGGTTATAACTGATATACGTGGAGGTATGGAAGTCACCAATGTCACACCAGGATCTTTAAAGCTTATGTTTAATGTACGTAACTCCACCAAGACTACACAAGAGGAGGTTAGACTGCACATTGACACATGTTTTAAGGGCTTAGATTATAGCTTGAAACTTACACAAGGTTCGTACCCTTTTGTTACCACGAGAAATTCTAAAGTAGTCACACATTTAAAGCAGAGTATTAAAGATATCACATCTGTAGAGACAAAACTTTCTACAGCGGGAGGTACCAGTGATGCTAGGTTTATGGGTGCCTTTGGCATTGATGTGGTAGAGTTTGGCGTAATAAATGATACTATTCATGCACCAAATGAACGTACTTCTATAGCAGAAGTTGAAAAGCTTTGTGAGGTTTTTAAAGACTTGGTCAAACATTTTAATAGTTAAGGATTATCTATGCAAAAAATATTAGGATTACTGTTAGTATCTTCTAGTTTACTCTTCTCTCTCGAATGGGTAAAAGATCTAGATACAGCCTTTGAGTTGGCAAAGAAAGAACATAAATCAGTAATGGTTATGGTTGAAGGAGAACACTGTAGATGGTGTAAAAAAATGAAACACCGTACGCTTTCAGATGAGGGTGTAGAAAAAAGACTTGAGAAATTTGTAGTGGTCAAAGTAATGAGAGAAGATTCTAATGCAATGTCATCGTTACCTCAAATCAATGGTGTGCCAACAATTTTTTTCATGACCTCTGAGAAAAAGGTAATACAAACAGTAGTTGGATATTTTGATGTAATGGATTTTACTTCATACATTAATGACGTAGAAAATAAAATGAATACACTTCAAGTAAAATAGGTTTATTTTTGAAATATTTCTCTCAAGTTTTTCTCAGTTTAATATTGCTTAGTGTGGGTACACTAGGGGGTACACAACAAAAAACAGTCACTTCTTTAATTCCTGTAAAGACAAAAGTCACAAATAATACTCAAAGTACAGCAAAATTGCGTACTATTGCTGGGCTATCTTGGTATACCGATATTGATTCCGCTTTATATGTAGCGCAAAAAGAGCAAAAAAATGTCATTGTGATGGTGGGTGAGGATACGTGCAAGTGGTGTCGAAAAATGAGACAACGTACACTTACTGATGTACGAATTCAGAAAAAACTTCAGTCATATATTTTAGTTTACCTTAAGCGATCAAGTGAAAATATAGTGAATAATATCCCTGATTTTGACGGTAATATTCCAAGTTTCTTTTTTATGAAGGATAACAGAGAACTTATTGAATCTGTAGTAGGTTATTTTACAGCAGATGATTTTTTGCAATATATTGATGAGATAGAAGAGTAGGTACATATGTATAGTCGTCCACATTTTAAAGAATACGTCATGGCAAGGCTTGTAGCAACAGCTGTAGCCGTTTTTATGGTTTTTTCCGTTTTGATATATGTTGTTATTCCTGATACTAGAGATGTTGTAGTGAGTATTGGGCTACTGGCTTTGGGCTTTGCAGTGTTTATTTTTTTTATTTATCGTGGAGCAAAATATATGCAAAAAGAGCTTGCAACGATTAGTAGATATCTTAAAGATCTCGAGAAGATAGAGAAAATTGAGTATAAAACACATTTTTTTATCTTAGAATTTGAAGAAATAAATGAACATCTTATTACATTACTCAAAGGAGCAAAAAAACGTGAAGATATTAAACAGCGTTATAATGCAAAACTCAAACTAAAAAATCGTCAACGTGCAGATATGATATCTGCCATTGCACATGAATTTAGGAATCCTATTGCATCTATCATGGGATACTCACAAACATTGCAAGATGATCCGGGAATTCCTGAAGCGCTTCAGAAAAAATTCTTAGGCAAAATTTATAATAATGGAAATAAAATAGAGGCACTGCTAGCCCGTCTTATCTTGTGGAACAAGTTTGAAAGCAAAGAAGCAAATCTACACAAAAGTCATTTTGATATCTATCGTTTGGCAAATGAAGTTAAAACTACACTAGAAGAATCTTATAAAGGTAGAGTGATTCATCTTGCAGGTTTGCCTCGGAATGTAGAAGCAGATAGAATGCTCATGGAAGTGGTTCTGAAAAATCTTGTTGAAAATGCTTTGAAATATTCTAAAGAAACAGTGATTATAGAACTGAGTGATGATGGTATCTCTGTTATAGATCAAGGTATAGGTATTAAAAGTAAGGAAATTGATAAAGTTACTAAAAAATTTTATCGTTCGGGCAGACACTCATGGGATAACTCCATGGGATTAGGACTTTCTATCGTCAAGACAATACTTCTAATGCATCAGACAAACCTTGAGATACAAAGTGAAGAAGGTCAAGGATCTACTTTTTCTTTTATGATTTAAATTTATTAATACTATGAGAAAAATTGAAGCATTTCTTATAGTATTGATATTCTCACCCATATTTTATATAATTTATCTCAATTTCCCCTACAAGAATGGCAAATTACGTAAAGTTAATTCATTTTTTTATACAATAGATACATATTCTATTAAGTTAATTTAATGAAAATAGGAAAAATCAAGGAGGAAATATGAAACTGGGTTTTTTAGTTGACCTTAACCTATGTATGGGTTGTAAAGGGTGTGAAATTGCCTGTAAGGTAGAAAATGAAGTTCCGTTAAGTACTTGGCGGTTACGAGTAAAGTATATTGATATGGGGACATTCCCTGATGCAAGTAGATCTTTTACCCCATTACGATGTAATCACTGTGAATCTGCACCATGTGAGCGTATCTGTCCCGTATCTGCATTACATTATTTGGAAAATGGTATTGTTAATATCGATTCTGAGAGATGTATCGGGTGTGCAGGTTGTATGATGGCTTGTCCATATGGTGCCATTTATATGGATCCAGAGACAAACACTGCGGATAAATGTACTTACTGTGCACACAGAATTGAAAGTGGTATGATGCCAGCATGTGTGGTTGCTTGTCCTGTTGAAGCAAATATATTTGGTGACCTTGAAGATGATAATTCTCATATTTCTCATTATATTATGGAACATAGAGGAGCAGTACAAGTACGTAAACCTGAAAAACATACGAATCCAACACACTTTTATGTTGGTGGAGGTAATCAAACGTTAAATCCACTTGCACATCAAAGAATCGAAGGTTTCTCCCTTTTTAATAATATAACACATTTAGATCACGTTGGTGATGCGCATCATGGTATTTTAGATAGATTTTTAGCACCATTTGTCGGACATGAGAAACTTGATAATACAAGCTTGATAGAATCAGCAACTGCAGCAGGTTCTCACGAAGAAAAAGGAGGTCACTAAAATGGTAGAAAGTACAATTCACGCAACACAGGCAGTTGTAACACTTGATGTTCCTATTCAGGGGATTGTTTGGGGTAGTATCATTACTGTAAACATGTGGGCAAAGAGTATCGGTACAGGGGTGGTTTTCTTGGCTGCTTTTTTATGGTTCAGACATAAAAAAGAAGATATGCCAAACTTGAGATGGATAATGCCAATCATTGCATTTTTAGCACTGAATATTTTCTTACTGTTTACGTTGATTGATTTACATCAGCCGTATAGGATGATTCATATCTTTACACATCCACATTGGACTTCATCTATTACTGTTGGTGCTTGGTTGGCTTCAATATTTTTAGTACTTATTTCGATCATGATGCTTATCGGTATAGCAGACAAATTTCCAGGTATACCTTATAAAGGATGTAAACTTACAGCCTTTGGAAGAAAAATTTCAGCAACATACGAGAAAATATTTCCTTTTGTTGTCTTTTTAGCTATTCCTGTGACTACATATACTGCAATCATTATGGCACAATCATCTGCTAGGGAGTTATGGCAAGCACCAACAGAAGTGATGCAGATGATGTGGGCAGCACTTTTAGCTGGTTCTGCAACATTATCTTTTGTATCTTCTTCATGGACACAAGAGGCTAGAAAAGATTTGGCGCTTATTTTGGCCATTTCAACTTTTTTCTCTTTCTCAATGTATATGAGTGAATATTTCTTCTCTTTTAAATCATCAGAAGCAGAAGCTGTCTTAGCATTTGTACATGCTGGAGGTAAATATAGTATAGAATTTTGGTTTGGTATGGTTCTTGGCTTTATCATTCCATTCTTTATTGCTGTGGGTAATATGAAGAGTGACAATCAGACATTACTTAAATTTGCAGCTATTTTGGCATTGGTAGGGTTATTCTTGGTAAAAGATGTATGGCTCAAAATTCCACAAATGCTACCGTTAAGTTAAGGAGACAACCATGACAAAATCAATGAAAAACAATAATAACTTTATCGAAGGAAGAAGAAATTTTCTTAAAGGTTCAGCATACACTGTGGCAGGTGCTACACTTGCTGCAGGTATTTTTGAGGCAGTTGCTTCAACACCAGCTGAGGCAGAAAGTAAATTTACTCCAACACCAAAAACACTTTCTTTTTATCCTCCTTTGGATGAGTGGGACAGTTTTACAGAATTATCTGGTAATGATTGGAAACGCGGTGGAACTTTGAGGAAAGGTATTCACAGTGAAGAGAATCCAGATGGGATTAAAGCAATAGAATATATGTTGGTACCAACATCTTGTTCTAACTGTGAAGCATCTTGTGGTTTGACTGCATGGGTTGATCTCTCTACCTATAAAGCAGGTGGTCAGTTGGCAGTTCGTAAATATATGGGTAATCCTTTGCATGCTGGGAGCCGTGGTCGAAACTGTGCAAAAGGATATGCAGTTCAATCGCAAATGTATGATCCCGACAGAATACCTTTCCCACTAATGCGAGCTCCTGGTTCGAAAAGAGGTGAAGGTAAGTGGGTACGAACTACTTGGGACGCGGCAATGGCGAAAATTGGTAAAAAAATGCATGATACACTTAAAGTGGGCGATGAGATTTCTAAAAAATCAATCATGTATCATGTAGGTCGTCCAAATGAAAATGGTTTTGGACACCGTGTACCGCACTCAATGGGTCTTGATGGATACGATTCACATACAAATATCTGTTCTGCAGGTGCGAGACAAGGGACTATTCAGTGGGCAAATGATGATAGAAATTCACCAGATTGGTCTAATGCAAAACTTATTTTCTTGCAGTCGTCACACGCAGCAGATGCTGGGCACTATTTCCAACAGGCAGCTGGACGTATCGCTGAGGCGCGTAAAAAAGGTGCAAAATTGGTGGTTATGGATCCTAGACTTTCTAATTCTGCAGGTATGGCAGACTTATGGGTACCTTGTTGGCCAGGAACAGA
>JALSHU010000064.1 GCA_026982075.1 Sulfurovum sp.
CTTGCAGTTTGGATTCCACGTATGTATAACCCTGTATGGATTAACCCAGATGGGTTTAGATGGATTGAAGCACTGAAGCGTGAAGATAAAATAGAAATGTCATTTAACCTCTCTCCTACATGGTCAGAGACAAATTGGTACTGTGACTTTATCCTTCCTGTTGGACTTGCAGGGGAGAGACATGATCAGCATTCTGAAGCAACAGAACCGAAAAGATGGTTGTCATTCCGTAACCCAGCACTTCGTGTAGCACTAGAAAAAATGGGTTGGAAACCAAAAGATCCAACAAGAGCTACACTTGAAGCACATGTTAAGGCAGGTCTTGGTGAAGTTTGGGAAGAAGTAGAATTCTGGGCAAATATCATGGTACATCATGTAGATCCTGATGGAAGTTTGGGTGTACGAAAATATTGGGCTTCTAAAGAAGATCCAACAAGAGCAGTAACGATTCCTGAGTGGTATCAAGCAGCCTTTGATAAGCTTCCCAACTTGAAACGGGCAGCAAAAGCAGCATATCCAGAATCTAAGTATCCTAACTATGAAATGATGCGAGACAGGGGTACATGGTTAGAAGAAGATAACATCTTTAAACCTCAGGAGAGACCACTTAAAAAAGTAGGATCAACATATATTTCTCATGGACATGAGTATGATGAATCTCAGGTAAGAAAAGATGAGTTTGGCGTGATTATGGCAACAGATTCCCATGGTAAGGAAAAAGCCATTGGGGTAGAAGTAGATGGTGAACTTGTACAAGGGTTCCATACTTTGACTAAAAAACTGGACTTCTACTGTGAGTGGTTTAAAGATTGGAAATGGCCAGAGTATGCGATACCTATCTACCCAACCAATAAAGAAGATAGAGTGAAGATGACGCATGTTGTAAGTCAGGTACACCATGACTTCATGCAAAAAGACAATGAGTTTGCACTCAATACGGTCTTTAGATTGCCATACAATATACATACGCGTTCAGTGAATTCTAAACACCTGATGGAAATTTCACAAAACCATAATCCAGTATGGATTTATACCGAAGATGCCAAGAAGCTTGGTATTAAAAGAGGTGACGCGATTAAAGTAACGATTACTGATACGGTCTCTGATCTTGAGTCGGGTTACTTCATCGCAATGGCGGTACCTACGGAGGCTACTATGCCAGGGGTACTTGCTTGTTCACACCATGCAGGTAGATGGAAACTGAAAAATGCTGTGGATATTCCTGGGTTTGAGCATAAACTAGGTGTGATGGGCTTAGGTGCACCACTGTATGATATGACTATGGATGGTAAAATCGGTACACTTAAACCTACGCAAGGTATTGTGGAAGGAATGGAAGAGAATAAAAACTCTTGGCAGTTTAAAGAGTACAACAGAGACCTTGACAATATTTGGTGGGATGGACTTTCTGGTTCATGGCAAAATGCTGTGGCACCTTCGCATCCAGATCCAATCGCAGGTAATCATGCTTGGCATCAGAAAGTCTTCATCGAACTTGCTGGGAATGATGACAAGATTGGTGATATTTATGTGAATTATGAGAATAATATGAAAGTATATCAAGCGTGGAGAGATACATTAACACGTCCACTTGATGAGACAGATACATTAAGGCGGCCTCAACATATTAAGCGTCCAGCCGTTCCTCTTTCAGATAAAGCTTATGCAGTAAACATTAAAGGGTAAATGTAATCTTGACAATAAAAAATTGGAAATTATATGAATGAGATGAAACAAGAGATAGAAAATCGCATTGCTATTTATGCACTCATATCAAGACTCATGCTTGTAGAAGTAGATGAGACTTTGTTAGAACAGATTGAAAGTGATGAAGATTTACTTTCGTTTTTCCCCAACTATCAAACATGGGAAAAACGTGAAGCATTTTCAAATAAAGTATTGATAGAACAGTATTATAATGTAGATTTTACAAATCTTTTTTTGATGCATTTGGTACCTTATGAGAGTTTTTATACAAGAGATGATCAGATGATAGAAAGTGGGGGAGATAATCCGGTACTTGCACTCTATAATGAACTGGATTTTCGTGTTGAATTAGAGAAGGCAAGGGTAATAAGTGCAGACCATATCGGTGTAGAGTTAGAATTTATGTATATGCTGTGTACTGCACTTAAAAAAGCACTTGAAGCTGAGGATGAAGAAGGGATTTGCGAACTGCTTCAAGTACAACGTGCTTTTTTAAAAGAACATCTTTTAGAGTGGGCACCGATGTTTCTGATTAATGTAAAACGTGAATCACGTACGCCTTTGTATCATGATGGGGCTGAACTTGCTTTAGAGTTTTTACTTTCTGATTTTGAATATGTCACTTCAAAATTACATGAGTATTGTCAAACAGAGGCAGTTGAAAGTTAATGTTATTACACTTAGATATCTCTTCTTGTGTGCGGGCGGCAAGTAGGTTTTCAGACTGTACAAAATGTATAGATGCCTGTCCTGAGTCTATACAGCTGACGGATAACTTACCAAGTTTCGCAAACCACACAGGGGTAGAAGCGGCTGCATGTGTGGGTGCATGTCCTACAGAGGCATTTTCTCTTTCTGATTTTTCTCTTACTGAATTTTTCTTCTCTTTTTTAGAATCTAAAATAAGATTGATTAGTCCAAAATTTAATGTACCTTGTCTTTCTGTATTAAGTGTTGAACACCTTATCTCTTTAGCCCTTGCAAGTGATGAAGAAATTACTTTAGATTTGAGTGCTTATGATGAGACAAGTATATTGTATGAACAAATAGAATTACGGATAGAAGAAGCCAACTTTGTTCTTTCCTCTTTTTCTCAGAAACAACTGATTACAAATATCTATGGTAATGGAATTACACAAAACAATGATATTAGGGATGAAGAAGTTTCTTCTAGACGGTCTTTCTTGGGGAATCTTTCACTAAGGGGTATGGTAAAACAGAAGATGACTTTTGATGAAGCAGTTGAAGCAGATGCACTCAAAAGCTTTGTACTTGATAGAGATATAATTGTGAAAATGCGAGAAAAAAACCTACCTGATAAACGTAAATTACTTATGACGACACTCAAACATGCAGGTATTCCTGAGAAGTTTGAAGTTTTAGATGAAGTAGATGTAGGGTTTGTTTCTCAAAAGTTTATAGATGAGTCTTGTACAAACTGTCAAATTTGTTATCGTATTTGCCCTACAGGAGCACTTAGTAGTGATGGAAAGTTTTCATTGATCCATTTTGATGCAATGCTTTGTGTGAAGTGTCGTTTGTGTCATGATGTCTGTGAACCTGATGCTATAC
>JALSHU010000065.1 GCA_026982075.1 Sulfurovum sp.
CCAGATGCTACGGGTGCTTTAGCACCTGCAGGAAATGGTGCATATAAGCTTTGGAATGCAGTAGGCTCTTCTGATGATGCAAAGGCTCTGTATGCGGGAGAGATGAGAGACCCACTAGATATCTTTGTATATGAAAACTTAGATAAAGAAGCAGACTACGTCAAAGAAAAAACAGTAGGTGACACCATAGAAGGTGGAGGAACCATAGGGTACATTATCTTAGTCCTTGGGGCATTTGGTTTGTTGTTATTGGTATTTAGGGTACTAAACCTTATGAAAGCAGGCTCTAACGTAGATAAAATTACTGCCATTGTTGTCAATAAAGTAGAAAATGGTAGAGGGCATGAGGCACTTGACGCAGTTAAAAACTTTGAAGGTTCCACGGCTAGAGTTGTCAAGTCATTACTTAGAAATATAGGTAAAGAGAGAGAACATGTGGAGGATATAGTGATGGAGAGTATTTTGAATGAGAGTTCTCAGATAGATAGATTTGGGAACTTTGTTTTGGTCATCGCAGCAGTAGCGCCACTACTTGGACTTCTTGGAACGGTAACAGGTATGATAGAAACTTTTGATGTGATTACAGAGTTTGGTACAGGTGATCCGAAGTTACTCTCTGGAGGAATCTCAGCAGCACTGGTGACCACAATGCTCGGACTCATTGTTGCTATTCCTCTTTTATTGCTTGGAAATTTACTTTCAGGGTGGGCACAGAACATAAAAGACTCAATGGAGCAAAGTGCATTACATATCGTAAACCTTTACGAGAAAAACAGAGCATAAGATGTTGACACCATTTGAATATGTAGAGAGGTTTGTAGAGTTGATGAACACTGGAGGGTCAGTAATGTGGGTACTTTTTGTACTTAACATTTTTCTCTGGTATGGACTTGGATACAGATATTTAATCTTAAAACGAGGAACCAAGGGAAGTGTGCGTCGTCTCATAGAAAAACATGAGAAACGTGGAGAGTTACAAGCCATGAGAGGGATGTTAAACTATGCAACTGTAGATGCACTTGATGCCGCCGAAGAAGCAAAATCTATGGGTTTGAGTATACGAAAACATATAGAGGGTGCATTGCTACCTTACTATAGTGATACAAGTAAGTATGGGATATTGGTAAAGACCATCATAGTACTTGCTCCTCTTATAGGACTACTAGGAACGGTGATAGGGATGATAGAGACTTTTGATGCATTGCAAAACTCTTCTATGTTTTCACAAGGTTCGAGTATTTCTGGGGGTATATCTAAGGCACTGTTTACTACTGAATTAGGTTTGGTAGTAGCTGTTCCTGGACTGATTATAGGTCGGATACTAGACAAAAAAGCAGAGCGTTTTGAGCTTGAATTTGAACAAATGACAGACATAATATGTACGAAGGAATCACATGAGATTTAGACCTAAAAAACAAGATGTAGACAACATAGATGTATCACCGTTGATTGATATGGTTTTTATATTGTTGATTTTCTTTATGGTAACTACCACATTTGTAAAAGATATGAAACTTGACCTTAACCGTCCTGCAGCTGCGAGTGCGAGTAAGTCGGACTCTAAAGTAGTGCGTGTGTACATTGACAACACAGGGGCTGTCTACATTGATAATCAACCTGTGCAGATATGGGCGATACAAAGTAAGTTAAGAGACTTGTTGCGTACAGCTACAGATAAATCGGTGTTAGTGATTTCCGATGAGACCATTCCCGTGGAAACACTCATCGATGTGGTAGATGAATGTCGTATGTCTGGTGCAAAAGATGTGGCAGTCTCTACTTCAAAAGAGATGGGATAGTCACAGATGGCTAGAGAAAATTTCAAAAGAGACAGGTCTAAACTGTTTGCTCTTTTGGCGATGTTTGCTGGTTCAGCTTTGATGGTGTTGCTAGTGGTTTCTTTTAATGCGAAAGTAAAGAAGAAAGAAGTCAAAGTAAAAGATCCGATGCGTTATGTCAAGATGAATAAACAAGCACCAGAGGTAAAAAAGCCCAAACCCAAACCTAAGCCAAAACCAAAACGTGCACAGCCAAAGGCACCATTACCAGATTTAAGTTCTATGTTGGGTG
>JALSHU010000066.1 GCA_026982075.1 Sulfurovum sp.
CTTTTTGCAGGAGGTAAAGGAGTAATGTCAGCAGCGGTACCTGTCGAGCCGATACCCACTACAAGTCCAAATCCTTTTTATCTAGGTATAGGCTTTGTATGGGGACAATACAATGGTTGTCTTTCGCCAGGCTGTGAATATGAAGATGTTACATTTGGTGCCATGGCAAGAGCAGGATACGATTGGAATCAATATCTTGGTATGGAAGCACGTGTATTAGGTACATTTTGGGGAGCTGACCCCCTAGGGGGACAAGAGCTGCAACATATTGGATTATATGCTAAACCTATGTATCCCATCACTGAAGATTTTAATATCTATGGTCTTCTTGGATATGGGTGGACAAAAACAACAACAGGGGGCAATGGTAATCTCTTGACCGTTGATGATAATGGCTTTTCTGCAGGGGTTGGTTTAGAATATGACTTATCATCAAAAAAGGATGATATTCAAAGTGATATATATTATAACAGAGTATTTGATGGTCAAGCAAATCAGGAAACGGGTTGGGGTATCTTTATCGACTATCAACGACTTCTCATTAAGTCTAATGTACCCGATATGGATGTTATCTCTATAGGTTTTACCTACGATTTCTAAATAAAAAAGGTTTTCTTAAACTACTCTTTTATCTCATAATGTAGTTTGAGACCTGCATCAGTCATCACAAAACCCGAAATATTAATCCTACCTTCATGTACCAAGTTATGATGCTTTTTACATAGAGGTATGAGGTTGTATTTATGGTTTTTGTGAAAGTGTTCAATATTCCCATCTTTATCCGCATCTTTTTGTGCAGCAATATGATGTACCTCATCAACACCTTCATCACATAAAGCACATTTACTCAAGTAGAGGGTTTGATTGTATTTACTACTCTTTTGTCTACGTAGTTTCTTTATATCCGAACCATGATGATTAAGGTTTTCTCGTATCATTTGTGCCATCTTCAAAAAATCTTTATCCATGTGTAAAGATTTAGCAAACTCCAGTCCATACAAACTGTCACCCATACCCAGCTGTAATACACGGTTATAAATAAGCGTATCATTATTTTCATCATACTTAATGCCCAAATGTAAAAAAATAAGATTTTTGACATTTTGCAACTGAGGAATTTTTCCTAACTGATGAAGATGTGTCGCAAAAATAAAAGTAGATTTTAGCGAAAGTAATTTTAATATGGATGCCGATACGATTGCAAGTGCAGACTCGGTTTCTGTTCCTTGGCTTATCTCATCTCCTAGCACCAAAGAATGTTCATTGGCGCGGTTAAAAATATTTTTGAGTTCCATCATCTCAACGGCAAAAGTTGAAAGTCCTTTATAAAGATTGTCTTGTGAAATAATACGCGTAAAAAGCTTATCATAAAGTCCAAAACGAAGTTCAACGGCAGGGACAAAAAAACCTGCTTGTGCTAAGATAACAGAAAGTCCTATGCTTTTCATAAGTGAAGACTTGCCTGAAGAGTTGATACCATAGAGAAGAATGCCAAAAATATCTTCACCATTACTTGCATTCAGCGTAATATGATTATGGTGTGTGTCGTTGTTCATACCCAAAAAAACATCATTGGGAATATAAATCCCTCGTTCATCATTCGATTCAATAATAGGGTGTCGCAAACCTATGGCTTCATAAAAAGTTCCTTCTTCTATCACGGGACGGGAAAGATTCATTGATTTGGAACATTTAGCATTTGAAATAGCCACATCTATGTTTGCTATAAATATAATAAGTTTTTCCAACAAAAGAGAAAACCTGTTTTCAATCAAATCAAGACTCTCAACATACCTCTGCCTTACAAGTGAGACAAGCTTGACTTGAGATGTTTCATAATTGCGTGTAATTTCCTCAAAAAGGGGTGCTTGTACCTTTACTGCATTTTTGAGATATTTATAATGAAAGTCTTTAAAAAAATAATGCGTATCATCAATAGTGACAAAAGAATCTTTAAGTGACTTTTCTATAAAAGAAAAACGGTTCTTTGTAAGATTAAGATAATACCCCTCACTCTCTAAATATCCAACAGTTGCATACTTCGTAGTGCCTGTAAAAAGTTTGTCTTGTTCAAAAAGTGATTCTACATGAGAAGCAACATCATGCATTTTGTTAACTTCTTTTTTTTGCAAGGTGACAATCTTATCAAGTGCAGGGTATACCCCTTCTTTAAAAAGATTGTCATTGATTTGTTCAATCCGAAACCTTGCACATATATCCAATTCAAACGTATCTCCAAGCACCTTAAGCATTTCAACTGTTTCTTCATAAAGGTTATCCTCTATGCTTAAACTATTCTCACGTGCATCTGTCAAAAGCTTTAAAATAGCTTCAAGTGACATAGAAATGTAAGTCAGTTCCACTGGATGAAGTTTACGTAACTTGATACGTCTTGTGATACGCTCCAAGTCATAAATTTGTTTTAAATGTGTTTCAAAGCGGTTGATATTTGGTAACAAAAGCTCTGTAAGATCATAACGCTTTTCAAGCAAAGACTTATCACAAATAGGATTCAGTAAACGTTCTTTAAGTAGACGTTTTCCAAAGGCTGTAGAAGTTTTATCAATCAGGTCAAGAAGTGTAATATCCGCAGAATCTCTAGAGATTACAGAAAGTTGTTCCATAGCATTATTCCCAATATACATAAAACGGTTATTCCCAAGAAAATGTGGTTTATTCATTTTCTCTATGATGCTTTCATCATGCTCAATAATAAAGTCTATCAATACTGCCAAAGACTCTGTGGTATAAGGGTGACGTTCTAAATCTAAAAACTCAATGGCTGATAAAAATGAGTTAATAGAAAAAATGCGTACAAAAAGTTCGTTTTGAAAAGCTATTTTAAATCTTTTTGTATTGAGGGAATAGTGTAATGATTCAAGTTCCAAATAATGTATGAGCCATTCGATATCTATCTCTTTGCTATCAAGTGTGATAATAACTTCTGAAGTACTATACGTCTGAAGTAAATTGAATGCTTCGTCCAAAGCATATGTCTTGTCATCTCTGGTAGAGTGTATCTCATTGCAAATACTTTTTCCTGTGCTTACATCAATGGCTGCATAACCAACCGAATAAATACCCGCATTTTCATCTATGAGCAAAGATACAATATTGTTTTCTGTGGGTTCATTCAGATACTCAAAGTTTGTACCTGGAGAGATGATATTGGAAACATAACGTTTTATATTTGGCATCTCACCCTTTTGTTTGACAACAATAATAGTATATTTTTTACTGTCTATAAGTCGAGAGAGATAACGATCAAGAGACACAGAAGGGACTCCTGCTAAAAGGGGGTTAGAGACAGAGTTTTCAAGTATCGCTTTACTTTTACGTGTCAGTTGAATATTTAACAGTTCGGCAATCTCTTTTGCTTTACCTACTTTCATCTCATCATTGTTGACTTCATAGACTTCAAAAAAGGTACCTATTTCCATTAAAACGAGGGAATCCTGACCATATTTCTCTTCAAAGTGAAGCTGTAAGTCAAAATAAATTTCTGTCAAAAGTTTCTTTTTTTGAGAAAGTATTTCGGTGATTTTATCCACTGGAAAAGCCCTGTTTTTAAGTTGATAGATTTTATCATAAATGGGGTTAGAGAAATGCTAGGAAAATACTTTATAGATACTTCAGATAATTTGGGTATAATACCGTCCCATTTTTAATTTAATAGAACAGTTTTTAAGCAAAGCTCAAAAACCTACGCTAACGCTGGGTTCTCTTAACAGAGGATTCATACGATTAGCCGTATTTTAAGTTGTTTTATTGATTTGAAAAAATTCTATCAGGGAGAAGCATATGCCAAAGATGAAAAGTGTAAAAGGCGCTGTTAAGCGTTTTAAAGTAAAAAAAAGCGGCAAAATCAAAAGAGGAACTGCGTACAGATCTCACATCCTTACTAAGGTTGATGGTAAACATCACAGAAGCATGAGAAGTCCTAAACACGTTGACCCAGTTGATGCAAAAAACATTAAAGAGATGATTAACTAGTTAACTAGTTTCGTTTTGTAAAGCAATAATCCCCCGATTAGGGGCAAGTTCAAACAGAGAGAATGTTTGACACCTACTATAGCATGACTTCAGCAGTCAGCACGTGTGACTAGTCACATTTGTTTGTTGAGAGTTATAGCACAAGTATAAGGTAAAGGATAACCATGAGAGTAAAAACGGGTGTCGTAAGAACTAGACGACATAAAAGACTATTAAAACAAGCTAGAGGGTTCTACAGTGGTAGAAGAAAACACTTCAGAAAAGCCAAAGAACAACTTGAGCGTTCATTAGTATATGCTTACAGAGATAGAAGACAAAAGAAAAGAGATTTCAGAAGATTATGGATTGTACGTATTAATGCGGCGACAAGACTTAATGGTATGAACTATTCTACATTTATGCATGGTTTAAAGCTTGCAAATATCGAACTTGACAGAAAAATTCTTGCTGATATGGCGATGAATGCTCCTGAAGCCTTCGCTAAAGTAGCTGATGCTTCTAAAGCAGCACTTGCTAAATAATTAACTTTTTGTTACTTAACTTCTTGAGGAGCTTTTGCTCCTCAACTCTTCATTATATCATTTATTATTACATAATATTGTTATATCTCTATGTTACAAAAATATTTGATAAATGTAGCTTCTCTCATTCAAATTACATCATGCATACACAGCAAGGAACTACCCTCTCTGTATCTCTCCCGAAAAACCAATAATCCCTGGACGCAAATTACATACATGTTCAAAACCCATGCCCTTCATAGCATGCTGAACCTGATAACTTCGACTCCCAGAATGACAGTAAAGCACAATAGGTTCTTGCTTTTTATCTGCAAGTTCTTCCACTTTTGCATAAAACTCTGAAGTAGGCATAAGTGTGTCTGTTCCTACAATGTGACCCATTTGAAATTCCATGTATTCTCTGGTATCCACCAATGTAAAATGAATCATACCTAAATTTTTTGCCTCTATGAGTGCTTCTAATTCATCACCATCTAACTGTTCCTCCTGAAGAAGTGTTTCTGCTTGTTCCTTGGTAAGCCCTTTTGAGTGGGAATGAACTACTTCTTCTATTTCGTCATGTTGCATTTGTGCAGCAGCATACTCAGGAGTACAAAAGATACCACAGTGACAAAGACCATCTTCTGGTATCTCTTTTTCAATAGCTGGAGTACAAGGACAAATCCGATTGTCTGCAGCTTTTTGTTCCTCTTTCGTCTCTCCTATAACCATAAAACATGGACAAAACCGTTTACCATAAATGAGCTTATTTCTCGCAAGTCCCATGGTTACACCTTCATTCACCTCATCATTGGGATTTGGTACCCATCCAAATTGTTTGTAGACTTTTTCTACAAAGTTTGAAGTTTTTTCCATTTCAGCTTGAAATTCATCTGAATTCATATCTATTTGTTGCATTAGTTTCCTTTTGTTGTAGTATTGGTTTCTATCTCTTTTGCGAGCGTATCAAACTCTTCTATAAAGATTTTTATTTTTGTATTCCACTCATCCATCAACGCTTTTGTTTTATTCAAATCAATATTAATATGCTCTTGACTGATTTCAATACCAGTATCTTTTGCTTCAACAATACCTTTTTCAAAATCTTCTTTCATTTTTTTGATTTTATCACTCATATGCTTGGTTAGTGTTTTAAAATAATCTTTCGTTTGATTCGTATCAATAGTAATTACACCATTATCTACAGCGATACCCATTTGGGAAAGTTTACTTGTATTGGTTTCATTTTGGGATGTCTGGACTTTTTCTTCAGCAAGGATAGATGCTTTTGCTTTTTGAGCTAGTGCTTCTTCCTTTTCTTTTAAAGCTTTTTCTTTCGCTTCAAATTCAAGAAGAAGCTCTTTTCGTACCTCTTGTACGATTTTTGCATCATGTGCTGCCTGCTCATTTTGTTCTTTATCCTGGCAACCATTGAGAAAAAACAAAAAGAAGAAAGTAAATAGTATGTATCGCATAAATATCCCTTATGATTTTTAGGTATATTATACAATAATTTATAAGAAAAATGAAACCTCTTAGCAAAGTTGAGAGGTTTCAAAAAGAAGTGTTTTTAGATAACTATCATTCTACGAACCACATTTACCTTTACCGCATTTACCTTTTTCAGGTGCTTTTGGCATTTCTTTTTTCATATCGCCACCACACTTACCATCTGCACATTTCTTTTTCATATCTTTTTTATCGCCAGAACATTTAGCTGAAGCAGCGCATTTCTTTTCAGTCTTATTCATATCTCCACTACACTTACCTTCAGCACATTTTCCTTCTGCAGCCATAGAGAGTGTAAATGTGAGAGCAATTGCTCCAAGTATCGTAATTAATTTGTTCATCGTTGTTTCCTTTTTTATGATGTAATTATTGTTCTTCACCAAAGAGTAGGTGATCTAAACTAAGTTTTCCGGCTCCATAAGAAGCAAATATACTCAAAAAGAGCATGTAATAAAGTGGTATCTCAAACCCATTATCCCCTGCGGAAAAACCATGTGTCCAATGGACAGTGACAATCGCCACTATCATGATAATCATAAGAGGAATGGAAATAAGACGGGTAAAGAGCCCAAGTGTCAAAAGTACTACACCTATAAGTTCTGTACTTGCTGCCATATAGGCATTCAGCGTAGGGAAGGGAATCCCCATAGAACCAAACCAATCAGCCACTGACTTTATATCTGACCATTTTTGCATAGCCGGTTCATAAAAACCATAAGCGACAACAAACCTTGCCAATAATAAGGCAATACTTTGCCCCTTACTCAGTATCATTTTGGTCATAGGATATATCTTTTTCAACATTGACCATCCTTTCGTAAATATATTTTATTACTCTGTAAGTATAATATGAACGATGTGCACTATATGTGTATTCGTTGAAAATATTTATTTACCTGTATCTGGAATGTTGTTACCACTTTGTTCAGTTATTTCTTTTTCTTTCATCTCTCCACCACATTTACCAGCTTCACATTTCATCTCAGAAGGTTCTTCTGTCTTTTGTGTTGCATTCGTATCTTTTGTTTCTGTACACGCATTAAATATAAATAATGCCATGCCAAGTAGTATGCCTAAGAGTAGTTTTTTCATAAGTGTATCCTTTTGTTTTAGTTTAATGACTTCACACAAAGGAGTATAACCAAGGAGTAATACCTCTGAGGTAATAAACCTCAGAGGTATCTATATACAGAGGACTCTATTTATGCTTGAGAACTAGCTACCACATTTACCGTCAGCTGAACATTTTTTTGCAACATTTTTTGTTTGATCCCCAACTTTTTTTGCTTTGTCTCCAGCACATTTTGCATTTGCTTGACATTTTTTTGCTACAGAACACTTACCGTCAGAAGAACATTTTGTAGAGGCTTGTGCATCATTTCCTGTCGTACATCCTGTAAGCGCAATAAGGGCAAACCCAAGCAAAAAACCAAATAGTAATTTTTTCATCTTTTTCTCCTAAAATATAATATTTACACAAATTTAGTATAGTATGATGTTTGTGTAGGATATGTGTAGTACCCTTAAAAGTATTACACTTTTAGTGCACAAAAAAAGATTATGATGATATTTCGACATATAAATTACATATAAAGTAGTGAAAATGCAAACAAATACGATAATGCAGAGAAGAAAGTTCCTAATATTAAGCTCTTTGCTTGGTCTTAGTCCTTATATACAAGCCAAAGAACTCAATACATTTGAAAAAGACTTTAAAGAGGTTGAACCTACTATTGCAGCAGTACAAGCACATCTGTTCCCGGAGGGAAGTAAAATTCCAGCCGCCGCGTCCATGAATGTCACACAATTTTTATTTGAAACACTCATTCATAAAAGTTACGACAAAGACATTAGGGCATTTGTTATTGAAGGGGCACAAGAGTTAAAAAGTAGAGACAAAGGACGGTTTACCACTATGTCTCATGAAGATAAGGAAATAGCTTTACGTGCATATGAGGAGACCAATTATGGTAGCAATTGGCTTGCACGCATCATGACCTTAACTATGGAAGGCATCTTTTCTGACCCTATTTATGGATCCAATATAAAAGAAGCTGGGTGGAAAGCATTAAATGCGTTTGGTGGACATCCAAGACCAAAAACGAGGTATATAGCATTATGATATACGATGTTGTGATTATTGGCTCTGGTGCTAGTGGAGGAGCAGTTGCTTATACCTTATGCAAAGCAGGTTACAAAGTAGCCGTTTTAGAAAAAGGACGGCTCATAAAACGTGATGAATTTTCTAAAGATGAATTGTCTTATGCACGAAGGGATTTAGTCACACCCAATCTTTTTGATGAGTACCATACCATAGAAGAAAAAGTAGATGGAAAATGGGAAGTAACTCCTACCTATGATTCTGGTATGAGTTTTTGGAATGGAAATATTGTAGGAGGTTCATCTAACCTTATGTCAGGTATGGTTCACCGTTTACACCCTGATGACTTCAGGTTAAAAAGTAAATATGGAGAGATTGAAGGAGCCAATGTTGTAGATTGGCCCATTTCCTATGAAGATTTAGAGCCTTATTATGATTTAACAGAAGAACTTGTTGGTATTTCTGGAAAATTTAAGACACATAAATATGAACCTCCAAGAAGTAGAAAGGATTTCACACAACCCCCCACGCAAGAGAATGTAGTGGTAAATCTCTTAGACAAAAGTTGTAGCGCCTTAGGGATTACGCCTTTAGTGACACCAAGAGCCATTTTATCTCAAGACAAAGGGCACAGAGATGCCTGTTATTATTCTAATTTTTGTGGAAGTTATGGATGCAGTTCTGGAGCAAAAGGTAGCTCTCGTGAAGCACTATTGCAACCAGCACTCGCAACAGGGAACCTCACCTTATTAACCAACAGCCATGTAAAATATTTACATACCAGCACACAAGATAAAATAGATTATGCAATAGTTGTGGATACAATTACCCAAAGAGAAAAAAAAATAAAAGCAAAACTCTTTGTTGTTGCAGCACAAGCACATGAGAGTGCGAGACTTTTATTGAACTCTGCTAGCAGATATCATCCAAACGGTTTGGCCAATAGCAGTGGTGAACTTGGTAAGAACCTATTGTTTTCAGGGGGAGGGTCTGGGCAGGGAGAGCTCCACAAAAAAAGTCTTAAAAATATTCACTTTAATGACCTTATGACAACGGGACTTTTTGTGAACCGTTCTATACTTGATTGGTATTTTATAGATCATTGGTGGGATGGAAAGTTTAAAGGAGGCTCTGTAGAGTTTATGTTTGAACATCAAAATATCATTTCCCGTGCACGTAAAAATAATTACCACAATGGTAAATTAGTTTGGGGGAAAGATTTGGGAGATAGATTAAACAAGCGCTTTAGAGAACAAAAAAGTATCCGTTTTGAAATATTTAACGATTGGCTACCCAATGACAACTGTTTTGTAAGCTTAGATAAAACACATAAAGACAAGTATGGTATGCCTGTAGGAAAGTTAAGACTTGAAGGGCATCCCCAAGATATCAAAGTAGGTAAATATATCGCAAAAAAATGTGAAAAAATACTGAAAGAAATGGGAGCAAAAAACATCTACTCTTCCATTTCTTCTGCCGCTTCACAAAATCTTGTTGCGGGGGGATGTCGTTTTGGAAATGACCCAAAAACTTCTGTACTCAATAAATATTGCCAGGCACATGATGTTCCAAACTTATATGTAGCCGACGCGAGTTTTATGCCTACAGGAGGATCTGTAGCCTATACATGGACTATCTATGCAAATGCATTTAGAGTGGCGGAACATATTGTCCAGCATTTAAAGAAAATCTAAGATTTAATTTATTTTTGTTTAATACTATTTTGTTATTATAATTTAAAGAGATGTTGAAAAAGCTAAACCTATTGTGAAATAGGGACAGAAAGCCATGGGTCTTTGAAATTAAAATCAAAGATTGCCAGGTTACCAATATATCCCACATAACTAGATATAATTTTCTTCCTCTTAACAAACCGTTTCAAATAGGTTTTAAGCAAAAATTAAATTCACATTTATTTTTGATTAATCAAATACAGATAAAATTATACATATTTTTTAGTATGGTTTTTATCATGTTATTCAGGTCTCAATTAATTAGGAGTATTCATTGAAAAATATATATAAGTTATTATTGGCATTTTCTATCGCCAGCGTATCAGTACAAGCAGCAACAAAAGTGGTTAAACATAAAATAAAAAGCGGAGAAACACTTTATACCGTAGCACATAAACACCATACCACTATAGAAGAAGTTAGAAAGATGAATGGTATTAAAAAAGGGGAACTGCTTAAAATAGGTAGAGTTGTTAAAGTTCCAACCAATACTTATTCCCCAAACAAAAAGAAAAAAATAGCTAAAAAAAGTAAAGTTTCTACTAAAAAGAAAACTGTTGTGAGCAAAAAAATATATAACAAAGGTAACTATACCATTCAATCTGGAGATACTCTATTCACAATTGCTCGAAAACATAAAATGACCGTAGCAGAACTTGTAAAGCTTAATAATATTAAATATGAAACAACGTTACGATTAGGGAAAAAATTAAAAGTTGCAAAAAAGACTACAACAAAAAAACATAAAAAAGTAGCTAAATCTAAAAGGTCTAATAAAAAAATAAAGATTGCTAAAGTCTCAAAAAAACATAAAAAATCTGATAGAATTTTAAGATCTGCATTAAATAAGCATGCTAAACCACTTGCAAGTAAACGTGTAAAGAAAAAACGTATCGTAACGGTAGATGATATTTTATTTAAAGCATCACAACCTAATGTAATGTCCTTTAGCGGCTTCAGCAGCAAGAAAAGTAACAATATTATCAAATTAGCAAAAAAGAAGTTGGGAAGAAAATATGTATGGGGTGCAGTAGGACAAAAAAATACTTTTGACTGTTCTGGTCTTACCAAATATGTATATAAGCAAAATGGAATCAATCTCCCAAGAACATCTATCAACCAATCCAAATATGGGAAGTCTGTTGACAGAAGTCAGCTGAAACCTGGTGATTTAGTCTTTTTTGATACATCTAAAAGAAAAAAAGGCTATGTAAACCATGTAGGTATATACTTGGGTAATGGTAAATTTATTCATGCTAGTTCAGCTAAGAAGAAAGTGGTGGTATCAAGTTTAAGTAAGTTTTATGCCCAACGTTATAAAGGTGCGAGAAGACCTTCCTAAGGAAACCTCTCTAAAAAACTTTTATTTAGAGGAGCATTGTAATAATTCTCCTCTAATTTTATTCAGCTTCCAATACAGCACCAGAACTTGCATTTGTTACTAGGGCTCGATATTGTTTTAACCATTTGCTTTTTAATGGTTTAATAAGAGGCTTAAAGTTAGATCTTCTTGTTGAAATAA
>JALSHU010000067.1 GCA_026982075.1 Sulfurovum sp.
CGTAACAAAGAAAACAAATTTTACAGTGCAAATACCTATCTTCCACCTAATAATATGAACTATAGAGATATGACATTTTACAAAATAGGAAAAGCACTTAAAGACAATGAAATTGGATGGACAAATGTATACACTGACCCTGTTACAGATATACGTATGATTACTATTGTTTCTCCTATTTACAACCAAGGTTCATTTATAGGTGTAGCAAGTCTTGATTTGGGGTTAGGAGAAAAAGACGCAAAGTTCTGGTCAAACCTCAGTACACAAGGTATGTACCTTATACTTATTGATCAAAAAGGTACATTTATAGGTAAGTCTCCTTTGTTTAATCGTTTTATACAAAATAATGACAACATATTTCATCTCAAGAACAATCAAATTAAACATCTTATAGGAACCATTAGACCTGCACTTGAAAAATATAGTAAAAAGAATCAACATGATGCAGAGATAAAAAAAGACCTTTATGTGATTGATAATGATCCTATTTTAAATGAAAAGAGTATTGTCGCAACCTACCATTTACCCTCTACCCATTGGCATATCATAATAGGTATTAAAGAAGCAAAAGTGATGGCACAAAACAACCAAACCTTCCAAAATATTCTTCTTATTGTGATTTTCCTGACACTTGTTATGACTATTGTGGGGTATCTTATTTTGCAAAATATTTTTGTAAAACCCATCGAGTCTATCAATGCACAGTTAAAAGACAACCTCACAGAAGACAAGCTTCATCATAAACTTCTTATTTGTGAAGACAATGGAGAGATAGGTGTACTTGTGAACAATCTCAATGGACGAACAAACTCTTTAGAAGCGGCAAAAGCAAGGGAAGCCAAAGAGATAGAAAAACGTCTACAAAATGAAAGACTTTTGGTACAACAGTCGAAAATGGCAGCTATGGGTGAGATGATGGATGCCGTAGCCCATCAATGGAAGCAACCACTCAACGCACTGAGCATGTATAGTGATATTATTAAAAGTGATTATCAAGATGGCAGTGTAGATGAAGCATACATCAGCCAATTTAGAGAAGATATTCAAACACAAATAGACCATATGGTTAATACCCTCGATGAGTTTAGAACTTTTTTCAGACCAAATAAAGAGAACCAAGTTTTTGCATTGAGTGATGTCATTAACTCTGTACTACTTTTAACCAAAGATAATTTACTCAAAAATGGTATTAATGTAACCATCGATCAAAATGATCCTCTACAGATAGAAGGGTCTGAAAATGAATTTAAGCACTTGGTACTCAACATTATCAACAATGCTAAAGATGCGTTTAATGACAATGATATCAAAAAACGGCATATCAGTATTCGTATTATTGAAGATGACAAGGGCAAAAGGCTAGAGATAGAAGACAATGCAGGTGGGATACCTGACTCCATCATTGGTGATATATTTAAAGCCAATATTACGAGTAAAGCAGAGGGGAAAGGTACAGGGATTGGGCTTTATATGAGTACTCAAATCGCCACAAAACACCATGCTATACTTTCCGTAACCAATCAAAATGATGGGGCATGCTTCATAGTACTCTTTAATCAAGTTTGAATTAGTATGGAAAAACTTAGGGGTATTAAATTCTAAATCTAAGACTACAAAAAAAGGGTCAGTCGCCACGTTAAAAATCCTTAACAATGATACTAAAAGTAACATACGAAATCTACTTATTCCATACCAATAGCCTTAGGTTTTCCAAAGTTTACATCATACTTTCTATCATTCCTATAAAGAGAATGAGCAGTAATTATTATCTTCCTCATTACAGCAATTTGAGCTTGAGTTGTATGTTTCCCGTTGGCAATTAATCTATCATAAAAAGTTTTGAAATTTTCATCAAATCGTATAGCTGAAAATACTCCCATAAAAAGTATTCCTCTGTAAAGTTTAGAACCTGTTTTAGATATAGTATACTTCGATTGAATAGAGGTACCTGATTGTCTATAAATTGGGT
>JALSHU010000068.1 GCA_026982075.1 Sulfurovum sp.
GGTGTAAAATCTCCTCCCCATTTCCATCCGTATTTTTCAAATATTTTGACTGCTTCATCTTCCTTAAGTAACATTGCGCGGTCTATAAAAGAATTGTTTTTATGCACTCTTTTTTTATATTTATAAGATTCTATATGTGCAATGCGACCTGTTTTAAAAACAAAAGGGTTTTCTATAGGGTTGATATCTATAGCCTTACCATATGCATGTTGCGACCATTTCCCATTTTTTGTGGATGTCTTACGACAGTTAAAGGCTGAAGTATTGTCTGCTTCTATTGATTGCCAATCATTCCCTAAAAAATCACTTATTAAACGCATTTGACGGATGGGGTATCCTATCTCATAAAGTTCACGAAATATCTCTACTATTTCATCTGCCACATCTTTATGGACAATAAGTTCACCCATTTTTTCAGAGCGGTAAAAGTTATGATGTTTGACACGTATATATCGCAGGTCTTCAAGCCCTACTGGGCAGCCATTTCGCCAAGATTTTCTTTCAATCATCCGTTGTTTGGTATATTTATTAATAGGTTTAACTTTTGCTTCAAAAGCACCAAATACATATACTGACAATAGACTCAAAAATAATATCATTTTCATTTTAATATCCTATGACTACAGTATTTTGAATATAGTATCATATACATATAAATAAAGTGTATCTATTTCTTACGTTCTTGAATCTCAGCTTTATGTTTTTCATCATCAAAATGAAGATTTATATGTTTACAGATTGCTTTGGCATCTTTTAATGCAATGGCCAAAGATGTTGTAGCTCCTGGGCTTGGTGTCATATTAAAGATAATACCACTTTCTTCTATTTTAGCTTCTCCTAGAAGTAACTCTTTATTTACTTTATCGATAATTTGTGGTCTCATACCACCGTAACCTTCTGCAAAAGTAATATCTTTTGTTTTCAAAGAAGGGATAATTTTACGTGCATCACGAATAAAAATTTGTTTACCCATTTTAGGTATTTCTTCTAAAAAGTTTTTAAAGATATATCGTCTAATAGTTTTATCTCTAAAAAGTTTCATATATACTTTACTAACTGCTTTACCCAAATGAAGTGCACTCAATAAATCTTTTAGGTGAAGTCTATGATAACGTTCCAGCTTCGGTAATGCAAATGCAGTAGGGCCAAAACGAGTATTCCAATCTTGTGTACAGTCAGGGTCAGCATGAATAGCTGCAAAAGGGAGTTTTGGATTTTGCATTGTGTATACTTTCGTATTTAAGAGTTTTTCCTTTGTAAAAAAGAAAGAACCTCCTATAGGTAAAATTGCATATTCTTGTCCATATCCCATAGATTGTGCAAATAGCAAAGAATACGCTCCAGCATTCACTACTATTGACTTGGCTGTAAAATTACTGTTATGTGTATGGATTGTAAATGTACCATCATCATTTCTTACAATCATATGCACTTCTTCATTATAATGAAGTTGTATATTTTTATCTGTATCCAAAGCCTGTTGCGCAAAACTTTCACTCAATTTTTTATAATCTATTGTGGTAATCTGCCCTCTCGCACCTATTGCCATAATTGGAGCTTTACGTCCCTCCATTAACTTGGGTTCAAATTCTGACAAAAATGTTTCATCCCATAGTTCCAAGTAAGGATACAAGGGAAGAAACTCTTCATATCTCTCTTTGAGTTTTGCTATTTCAGCTTCTCCTACTGCAAGGATCATTTTATCTCTTACATATCCCAAGTCATCAACACCATTAAAGTTATAAATATAATTGCTAACAAATGAAGAATCTCTTTTTACTTTTGTTGCTTTTTCAAATGAATAGTTTGTTTCAATATCTCCAACATGCAAAGTCTGAGAATTTGCCTTTGGGTTTGAATTGAGTTGTGCCAACTCATCATATTTTTCAAATAAAATGATATCTTTGGCATCTGT
>JALSHU010000069.1 GCA_026982075.1 Sulfurovum sp.
AGGGTTCATAATATTGGCACAATGTGCATCTGCATTAAGCCAGTGTTGCATGGATTTTTCTACTGTAGATGCCCCTGCTTCTATATTTTCGGCAATATTTTTCCATTGTTTATAGCCATTGTTTTCAATACGTTCTTTGAAATTGCTTCCTCTATTATAATTTTGTACTGTGGCTGTCCAGTCAAACTGTCCGCCAGAACCTTTGTGGCTAAATGTATTACTCCGTGCCATATCATTACTATGTTCATAGGCAGCTCTATATAGTGCATCATTCCATCTTAAGGCGGGAGCGGAAGAAAAACTTCCTGCCTTCCCACAACTTCTTCGTGTAGAACGTGCTTTATTGATAGCTTGAAGATATTTTTGTTGTGTATCTCTATCTAATGAAGGAGCAGGATACGGCTTTGATACTATAGTACTTTGTGTATAGACTTTATGAGAACCGCAGTTGTTTAACGACAATGTAACTATACCTATATAGATGGATACTTTGATAGTTTGCATAAAACCTCCTTTTCACATTTTATACTGATTTATGTTAAAATCAAACTATGAAAATAGCACTTATCCAACAACAATATCATGAAACGAAAAAAAAGACGCTTCAAGTAACATGTCAACACATCACCAAAGCAGCACAAAAAGGTGCAGATCTCGTAATCCTTCAAGAACTTCATCAAACAGAATATTTCTGTCAAAATGAAGATACAAAATTTTTTGCATATGCCAATAGTTTTGAAGAAGATATTCTTTTTTGGTCTAACATAGCCAAAGAAAACGAAGTAGTACTGGTGACATCTCTTTTTGAAAAACGTACTGCAGGACTTTATCATAACACTGCCGTTGTCTTTGAAAAAGATGGCTCTGTTGCTGGGAAATACCGTAAAATGCATATCCCTGATGACCCAGGTTTTTATGAAAAATTTTATTTCACACCAGGGGATTTAGGATTTGAACCTATTCAAACCTCAGTAGGTAATCTAGGCATACTTATCTGTTGGGATCAATGGTATCCTGAAGCTGCTCGTATCATGGCGCTCAAAGGTGCAGATCTTCTTATCTATCCCACCGCCATAGGCTGGTTCGATGATGACAGTACAGATGAAAAAAATAGACAACTAGAGTCTTGGATTACCATCCAGCGCTCACATGCCATAGCCAATGGGATACCCGTACTCAGCTGTAACCGTATAGGTTTCGAAAATGACAGCAGTGGGGTACTTAAGGGTACACGGTTTTGGGGTAACTCTTTTGTCTGCGGTGCACAAGGAGAGATGCTAGCCCATGCCAAACATCAAGATGAAACTATTCTTTATGCCGAAATTACACATACGAGAACTAAAGAAGTACGGGATATTTGGCCTTTTTTACGTGACAGGCGTATAGAATCATACCACTGTTTACTCAAACGTTTTTGTGATTAAACTATCATTGAAATACAAAAAATCTTATCTATCGACTACGTTTTTTTCAAAATACCACATAAAAGCAAACATCAAACCTGGTGATTTTGCTATGCTTTCATCATATATGAATTGTTTGGCTTCTTTTACAGGCAGATATACAACTTCTATCTGTTCATCATCTACACCACCGCCATCATGTATCTGCATATTCTCATCTACCTCAACATAGTAAAGCATCTGTTTACTCCCTGCAAAACCCACTGAAGTATGAAAAGAAGTGATTTTTTCCAAGGCTTCTACAGCTACCTCAAACCCACACTCTTCTTCAATCTCTTCTTTGGCAATTTCTGCTAAAGAAAGATCTTTATCAACAATACCCGCACAGAGTTCAATGGTCATACCGTTGTTATTGTTAAGGTAGACAGCAGGTCTAAACTGTTTTACCACCACAAAAGCATCTTTACTTTTATGGTAAATTAAGATAGAGACACTGTCATGTGCCTTTACAACTTCCCAGTCTTTATCCACACCATTTTGTGTGTAAGTAACCAATGCAGCAGAGACATACTGCGGATTAACCAATTTGTTTAATTTGAAGTTTTCTATTATATTTTGATGTTTTTTCATTATTGTACCTTTTGCCTTTAAAAGGCTAAATATTTTCAGACTCTTCCCAAACATAACAAGGTGTTTCTAGTTGCATATACCTCAAAAGTTTTTCTTTATATTCTTTCACACCTTTTATCGTAACATTTCTATATTTGGTTGTTGTGACATTTTCATATTTGGTGAATTTTTTAAGTATGGATGTTTTGATAGATTTTTTTCGTAAAACCTTCATTGGGTTTATCCATCTTCCATTTTTTTTCAACCCAAAATGCAAATGGGGTCCCGTACTACGTCCTGTACTTCCCACATAACCTATCACTTGTCCTTTTTTAACCCTCTGCCCTCTTTTTACACGGATACGACTCTGGTGAGCATATAAAGACTCATAGCCCCCACTATGTTTGATTTTGACTACTTTGCCATACCCTCCCATACGCCCTGCAAAACTTATTCTCCCAGCATTCACAGCCAAAAGAGGTGTACCTTTCCTCGCACCAAAGTCAGTACCATGATGCGGTCTATAACGTCGTAATATCGGGTGAAATCTTCTATAGGAGAAACTTGAAGTTACGCGAACACGTCTTAAAGGCATACCAAATCGTGAATGTTTACTCTTTACTTGAACCCGTTTGGTATACACTGTTTTTTTCTTTCCCTTAACAGTATAAGCTACAGATTTACCTAATTTTGAAAACCCATCACCATCTTCATCCACATACACAAATTGTTCTTTTTTACCCATTTTTACTCTGGCTATTTTAATATCTGGCATTAAATAAGGTTTCCCCATTCGTTTATATTGGGTATAAATGAAATTAATTTCATCACCTTTATGTAGTTTTCTACCATCTATAGCCCCTTTGAGTGCTGAACTTAGACGTTTGGCTACATTTTTGTTTTTCACAGTATTTAAAGTATCTGTATAAGGATTATTTGCAACCACTATCTTGGCATAATACTCCCCTGTGCTGTACTCAATAGGTATAATATCAAAGCTGTATTCAGAACTATTTTTATCTTTACTAATATGTATTTGCATCACTTCACTGATGGGAATAAGCACTTGTATGACTTCCCCTGACTTCTCTTTTAGTTCGTAAAACATATGCCTCGTACTAATTTCACTGAGAAACTTCTGATCCTCTTTTGAAATGCTCTCTATCAGCTTTGTTGATATATTACGGGATTCCAGATATTGAGAGAATGTTTGACCTTCCTGCCATTTAGATACAGTCACTTTTGCTGCAGCTAGAGGAATAGCCATCATTAAAAATAGTAAAATATACTTCATGCCGCTTCATATCCCCCATCTATCAAGTCAGATAATTATAACGCAAAAAGGTTAAGGAGACTGGCATTTACTTCTCATCAATAAAGTTTAACACATTTACTTGTATAATCAATCAATTCAATTCCAAAGGAAATTTATGCGTCAAATTGCACTGATTATGCTCATATCTCTGCCTCTGTTTTCAGGTTTCTTCCCACAAACAGTACATACATCCATTTCTAAAGTAAATGATAAGTCTGTGAGCCTGAAACAGTCGTTCCCAGTCAATGGCATGTCAGGCGTTGTCATACATGACTATGGCAATGAATTAAAAGCAATTACCAGCCGACTGGTTCAACATACTTCTAAAGATATTCAACTCATAGAAAGCGACATCATACACCACGATGAACTTCCCACTATAAATACTAACATAAAAACGGGTGATAAGGTTATAGGTGGATACCTTTATGAAAATATTTTACTTTTAGCCCCAGATGCCCAGACCTATGCAAAAATAACATCCATGCATAAAAAAAGATGGGTGCACCCTGATTTGTTTGCTCTTTTCCTTTCGAAAGAAGGAGATGCACGTCCCAACAAAGAGAACCTTGCGTCTTTTGCAAAAAGTTATCAGGTAGGGCTCATTTATATTGTAGGAAAAGGTACAGCTAAATTGTTAGATCCTATTTCTGGTCAATATGTAGGACAAAAAACAATGGGTGGTTTACCCAATAAAGGGAAATCACCTTTCTTTATGCGTTTTGATGAGATTGATGCGGGGTGGTTCTCGGAAGAGGTCACAGAAAATTATTATAAACTAATGGATACCATATAACATGCTAGATAAAAAACATATCAAACACTTTGAAAATATTGTAGGTTCAGAAAATGTTTACAGTGACAAGGCACACCTTATTGCATACTCTTATGATGCAACACGTACGCGTTTTGAACCTGAGGCAGTCATTTTCCCTAGAGATGAAAATGATATTTCCGACATACTAAAGTACTGTAATGAACACCATATTGTCATTACGCCTAGAGGTGCAGGTTCCGGATTTACCGGTG
This sequence comes from Sulfurovum sp., assembly GCA_026982075.1. Lineage (GTDB taxonomy): Bacteria > Campylobacterota > Campylobacteria > Campylobacterales > Sulfurovaceae > Sulfurovum. The sequence goes on from JALSHU010000069.1 coordinate 4,357, forward strand.
GTGCTTTACCAACCAATGGGGGTATTACCCTTGGTCTTGAAAAACACATGAATAAAATTTTGGAAATTGACATGGAAAACATGGTTGCTGTTGTACAACCTGGTGTCATCAATATGGATTTGCAAAAAGCTGTTGAAGAAGTAGGTCTCTTTTATCCGCCAGATCCAGCTAGTGAAGAGTATTCAACGCTTGGAGGCAATGTTGCTGAAAATGCTGGTGGTATGCGTGCAGCAAAATATGGCATCACTAAAGATTATGTTATGGCTTTACGTGCAGTCAGAGCAAATGGTGACATTATTCGTGCAGGTAAACGTACCATTAAAGATGTGGCGGGTTATAATACAGCCGGTATCCTTATAGCCTCTGAAGGCACACTTGCTGTCCTCTCAGAAATCACGCTCAAACTCATCCCAAAACCTAAATACACCAAAGGGTATATGGGTATTTTTCCTTCTGTAGATGATGCTATGAATGCTGTATTTAAATCACTCGCAGCTGGTGCAAACCCTGTTGCGATGGAATTTATGGATGCCTTAGTTGTGCAGGCGTTAAAAGAAAAACTTGGCATTGACTTACCTGCTGATGCAGGTGCACTGCTCATTGGTGATGTTGATGGAAATGTACCTGAAGAGGTTGCATTCCAACTTGAAACATTGGAGCAATCTTTTAAAGAAAATAATGCACAGGAGTTCATTGTAGCCCATGATGAAAAGCATAGAAATGAGCTTTGGTATGCCAGACGTAATGCCTCTCCCTCCATTACTATTTTTGGAAGCAAAAAACTCAATGAAGATATTTCAGTACCACGTAGCATGCTTCCTTCTGCGCTCAATGCCATCTATGCAATCGGGGAGAAATACGGCTTTAAGGTACCATGTTTTGGACATGCTGGGGATGGAAACATCCATGTGAACGTCATGGTAGATGGCTCGAATGAAGAAGAGTTACATAAGGGACATGAAGCCATAGAAGAAATTTTTCAAATGGTTGTTGACATGGGAGGTACCCTCTCTGGTGAACATGGTATAGGTACCTCAAAAGCACCATTTATGGGGATTGCTTTTAATGATATGGAGCTTAATCTATTTAAAAGTATCAAGGCCTCCTTTGACCCTAACAACATTTTAAATCCTGGAAAAATGGGACTGCCAAATTAGGTTTTATCCTGTAAATCTATTTGGCAAAGGGAAGTAGCGTCCACTATGAAACGAAATACTAGCCTAAAAGTTATTTTTAGAAACTATTATCTCTTTATAAGAGACTTTATTACAGACCTTTTTGACGATAAGTTAGGACATTATGCTTCCTCTTTAAGTTGGAGTACCTTGTTTTCTATTATCCCTTTTTTGGTCATTATGCTCTCTATCTTTACCCAAATGCCTCTTTTTAATTCTATCTATCATAAAGTGGAAAAACTTATTTTTTCAAACCTCATGCCTACAGACTCCAAAGTCATTATGGAATATATCAATACCTTTATAGAGAATTCTGATAAGTTGGGATATATGGGGGCTGTATATGTTACTTTTGCGGCCATTATGTTTTTTAAAAATTATGATTATATTGTGAATGATATTTTTTCTGTTCCCACACGTACGGCTTATCAGGCACTTAAAGCCTATTTACTGCTAGTTCTCATTATGCCTATTCTTATGGCTTTTTCTTTTTATATTTCTACTTTTATTCAAGGCTACTTGGATAAATCCAGTATCACAAGTATGATACACCTTTACACTTTTTTGCCTTACCTTATTGTATGGATGATGTTTTATGTTGCCTATCAGCTCTCAGCCAATACCCATATAGAGGTCTCAGCCGCTGTCATAAGTTCATTTATCGCTTCTTTGATATGGTATCTGTCCAAAAGTGCTTTTGTTTTTTATGTCGTACATAACAAAACCTATACAAGCATCTATGGAAGTATCAGTACTTTGCTCTTTTTCTTTTTATGGATTTATATCTCATGGGCAATTTTTATACACGGATTAAAATTTTGTGATCTGCTCAATAGGCATGAAGAGATAGAGCATATATAATGTTGCCAAAGAAAAAGTAAGATAAAACATCCATCTATTCCATATAGCACCCAATGACAAAGTGACGTACACTACCATCATCCATAAAGGTAAAAGATTATCTTCACTCTGTTCAGGTAAAGCAAATAACCATAACAATATACCGTCAAATACATCTCCATATCCCAACAGATGCAAAATCATTGCTAATGGGTAAAATGGTACAAAGAGAATAGATAACATCGGTGAAAGAAGTTGATATACAGTTGTCACCCCAAAAATGTAATGCACCACAGGGAGCATAAAAATGAAGATGCCTATTGGGATAAAAATGAATGTTATCAGCCATTTATTGTATTCTTTTGTATACTCTAATAGTAAAAATATATAAAAAACGCCTGATACTGAAAGCCAAAAAGAAAGTGAAACCAACAGTGAAGGAAAAAGTGCTACAAGGGTTAACAATATGATTGTTAAAAATACAAAACTAAGCAGTTCCATACCCAAAAGTAACACTATCCAGCCCACAAGAACCATCGCATAAGAACGTACCAATGAAGGAGGAAAATCTACAAACCACAAGTATATCCCTAAACTTAACATTGCCACCAAGCCTACATCAAAAAGAGCATGGCGATAAGGAAAGTATTTTTGTTGAAAAGGTTTATAAAAGAGATAGAGAAGTCCATATACCAATCCCCATAATATTCCTAAATGAAATCCACTTAGTGCTACCAAATGGCTTACACCCAAAAGGCTTATTTTTTTTCTTAAATCTTTTTCTACTGGTGTTGCAAAGAAAATAGCATTATAAAAAGATTGCATTGATATATTTGTATGTTGTGAGGCTACCTTTTCGAGCAACTCATCTTTCAAAGTAACGGGTAAAACTAAAATATCTTTGATACGACTCTTCACATAAAAAGTACCTAAATATTCTTGAAATGTAATATCTGCATTTGGGAAAAGTTGTAATCTTAAACGCTTATGATTTAACGTATCATTTCCAAAAGAAGTTGTATAAAATACAAGACCCTCATCACTACGTAGTTTTAAAATTTGATAGCGTTTATTACCTTTTGTTTTTTCATATGTATGCAATACATTGGCATAGGTATAATAAAAAGGTTTTGTAATAAATTTTTGATAATTTTGATACTCCATATAGAGCCGAATGCATAGGATGAAAAGTAAAATCCCCATCACTACAAAAAAACCTTTTTTTTCAGGGAAGAGTTTAGGTTTCTCTAAGTGCATGTTTAGACAAAGTTATATTTGTGGTAGGTCTATGTTTATATTTGCTTCTTGCATCGGTATATCACCATCTTCATATACCACTTCAAATGCTGGAGATATAGATTTGTCGACAAAGCGTGTATAGTTCTTTTGAAAAACTAACTCCACCGTACCCGTAGGACCATTTCTCTGTTTTCCAATGATAATCTCTGCATCTTCTTCAGATTTTTTCCTAAATTCAGAAGTGTATTCTTTCCCTTCTGCTTTGGCTTTCATCTCTTTTTCTTTTTCCATCGCTTCACGGTAGACATCATCACGATACACAAAAAGGATGATATCCGCATCTTGTTCTATGGCTCCAGACTCGCGAAGATCGGAAAGCATTGGACGTTTGTTGTCACGGCTTTCTACACCACGGTTTAGCTGTGAAAGAGCTACGATAGGGATTTGTAACTCTCTTGCCAATTGTTTTAACCCTCTTGATATTTCAGAAACTTCCTGCTGTCTGCCTTCTCTACCTTCTCCGGACATAAGTTGAAGATAATCGATAATGGCTACAGAGATTTCTGGATGTTGGGCTTTAAGCTTACGTAATTTTGACCTTACATGGTGTATGGTGGCATACCCTCCATCATCCACAAAAAGCTTTTTCTCTGCAAGCTCTGTGGTAGCCGCTGAGAGTTGAGACCATTGTTCATCTCTCAAATCTCCTACTCTGAGTGCTTGAAGTGGTATAGAAGTTTTAGCAGATAGTAGTCTAAGCATCAGTTGCTCTGCAGGCATCTCAAGTGAGAAAAATGCCACGCCTTCATTACGTTCTATGGCTTTAAGTGCCATGTTGAGCACAAGTGCCGTTTTTCCCATGGCTGGTCTGGCTGCGATAATGACCAAATCTCCTTTACCAAAACCACTTGTTTTATCGTTCAAGTTTTTAAATCCTGTATCGGTTCCTATGAGTTTGGAATTTCCAAGTGCTTTAAGACGGTTTATCTCATCCATCATCGCTAAGGTAATCTCTTTAGACTCTCTAAAATCTTCGTTGGTATTATTTTGTGTGATTTCATAGAGTTTTTTTTCTACAAGGTTCATGACTTCTTCTGCAGGTAAGTCATCTTCTATCACCACTTTTTTGATTTCAGTAGCCAAAGTTGCCAACGCTCTTTTACTCGACTTTGCTTTTATTTCACTCAAATATGCAGCTGTATTGGAGATGGGGTTTGCAGAAAGTAAATCAAGCATCGCCACTTCATCAAATTTACCCATAGTGACTAACTTGGAACGTAAAAACTCTTCGTCTATAGGCTTTTCTTCACGTGAAAGTTCTTCCATAGACGCAAAAATATGCTGATGAAAAGGCAAGTAAAAATCATGTGCCATCAGCTTTGCAGCTATCTCTTCATAGGTTTCAGGGTCAAAAATAATCGCAGAGAGTACAGCCCTTTCTATGTTGAGATTATACATGTTCTCCATTATTTGTTTTCCTCAGCATATTTCTCTACCTCAGCAACAAATCTATCCACCAGTTCTGCCTCAGGTAAACGAGCCACTACTTCACCTTTAAGCATCACAAGTCCCGCACCTTTACCATACGCTATGGCAACATCTGCATGTTTTGCTTCCCCTATAGCATTGACCACACAGCCCATCACAGAAACATCCATAGGTGTTTTGATATGTGCTGTACGTCTTTCCACTTCTGCTACAGCCGTCACAAGATCTGCTTCTATACGCCCACAAGTAGGGCAAGAGATAATATTAAGACCTTCTTGAATACGCCCAGAATCTTTCAGTATTGCCTTAGCCACTTTAATCTCTTCTTCAAGCTCTCCTGTGATAGAGATGCGCATCGTGTCACCTATCCCGTCTAACAACAATGCTCCTAAACCTATAGAAGATTTAATCGTCGCATGAAAAATAGTTCCAGCTTCCGTCACACCTAGGTGAAAAGGGTAGTCATTTTTAGGACGTAACATTCTATAGGCATCCACTGTTCTGTCCACATCAGAAGCTTTGAGCGATATTTTAATATCTGTAAAACCCAAATCTTCCAAATACTTGATGTTATACTCAGCTGAAGCTACCATACCTTCTGCTGTTGGGCCATACTTTTGGTCAAACTCTTTTTCTAAACTTCCCGAGTTGACCCCTATACGAATAGGGAGATTCCTCTCTTGACATGCCTTGACTATCTCTTTAATACGACCTTTTTCTCCAATATTCCCTGGGTTTAAACGGATACAATCTACCCATTTGGCAGCTTCGAGTGCCAATTTATAGTTAAAATGAATATCTGCTATAAGCGGCAAAGAAATTTGTTCTTTAATGGCTTTAAGCGCTAAAGCATCTTGCATCTCAGGTACTGCCACACGCACCATATCTGCTCCAGCAAAATGAAGACGGTTTATCTGCTCAACTGTAGCAGCAACATTGTGCGTATCGCTATAAGTCATGGATTGTACAGAGATAGGCGCATCTCCACCGACTGCAACATCACCGACATAAATTTTTTTTGTTTTTACTCTTTCTTTCACGGTTTACCTTCTATATAATTCTCTTATTTTACCTAAACTTCCTAGAATGAATATTAAGAGAATTCTACAGGGTCAAAATCTATCTCAATTTCTCTACAATCTACCGTATGTAAAGCTTTTAAGAGCGGTACTCTATGCTTTGATCTAAGCAAAATATGAAACCTGTATTTGTTGGCTATACGCTCTACGGGTGCTTTGCCTGAGCCTACTATCTCTATATCTTTAAAGGCTTTGAGTTTGGTCACTGTGTCTAAAGTGATTTTTCCTGCTTTACTCTCGTCTTTATGGGCGATGAGGATACGTGCAAGACTTACAAAAGGAGGGTAATCCGCCATCTCCAAAAATGCCAACTCATCTTTGATAAAACACTCATAATCGTCCAAATAGGTTTGGAAAAATACAGTATCTGCTGTTTGTACCAGTACCTGTGCTTCTTTGGCTCTTCCACTTCGTCCTGCGATTTGAAACAGTAAAGACATAGCACGTTCTCTCGCTCTGTAGTCTGCCAAACCTAAAATATAGTCAAGTCCCATGATGATAGAGAGTGTAATGTTTGCATAGTCATGCCCTTTACTTAACATCTGTGTTCCCAACAACACATCACTCTGCCCACGTTCAAAACGTCCCAATGCCTCTTTGAGCTTTTTGGCTGTAGTGATACTGTCTTTGTCAAATTGTTCTACCTGTATGTCTGGAATGGCTGTTTGTATCACTTCTATGGCTTCTTGTGTTCCCATGCGTTCTGAAGTCAAAGGTGTATGTCCACACTGAGTACAGGTATCAACAATGGCTTCTGTGAAATTACAGTAATGACATTTTAAATGTTTCATATTTCTATGCAGTGCCATACCCACAGAACAGTAAGGACACAAGTGGGTTTTACCGCAACTTTGACAGTACAGATACTTAAAATTTCCACGTGTGGGTAAAAAAACCAATGATTGGGCTTGTTTTTTATACGTGTTATGTAGCGTTTTAAGTATCGTGTTGTCTATGCTGTTACCAGAGATAAACGTATAGTGTTTTTTTACTTCCACATACGGTTTTTCCAATTTCACTACATCATATTTATAATAAGACGTCATAGACGGTGTAGCAGAAGCCAAAACAACCTTTGCTTTGCGTTTTTGTCCCATTAATACGGCTACATCTCGTGCATGGTAACGTGGTCTGGTCATGGATTTATAGGAGTCATCATGTTCCTCATCTACCACAATAAGTCCTAAGTTAGC